>NZ_JBJIAI010000013.1:0-186176 GCF_045311035.1 Mycobacterium sp. SMC-13 | reverse complement strand
CGAATGCGGATACCCACTGGGCACGACAACCTCCCAAATCAATGGATGTTGTCTTGACCGTATGAATCTGCCGGGGAAAACTCACGATCTTCTTCACGTTCGGCGGGAAGAAAGTCAGGTATTTACTGGGACCACTGTTCCCGGTAAATTGGAGACATGACTCAGGCAATGGAGCCCGGTTACCAGAACCTCCTCGACGTGCTGTCGGAAGGCTCGGTGCGGCGCCGCTTCGACCCCTACCTCGACATCGCGTGGGATGCCCCGGACATGCAGATCGACCTGCACGATCCGCGCTGGGTGCTGTCCCCCGCCATCGACCCGCTGGGTGCCACCGAGTGGTACCAGAGCCAGCCACTGGAACGGCAGATCGAGATCGGCCGGTGGCGGACGCTCAACACCGTCAAGGTGGGTGCGGCGTTCGAGAGCATCCTGATCCGCGGGCTGATGGCCTTCATCATGAAGCTGCCCAACAACTCCCCCGAGTTCCGGTACGCGCTGCACGAGATGACCGAAGAGTGCAACCACATCCAGATGTTCCAGGAACTGGTCAACCGCTCCGGTACCGATGTCCCGGGCATGCGGAAGCTGTTCTTCAAGCTGTCGCCGTACATCGGCCTGGTCGGCCAGTACTCGCCGACGGCGTTCATGGCCGGCATCCTCGCCGGCGAGGAGCCCATCGACCACTTCCAGAAGGGCATGATCCGCAACGGCGCCAACCTGCCACCGGCAGTGCTGCGCACCATGCAGATTCACATCGCCGAGGAGGCCCGCCACATCTCGTGGGCCAACGAATTCCTCAAGACCCACATGCCCGAACGGTCGTGGCGGTTCAAGGCCTTCGCCACCGTCGCCTTCCCGCTGACGCTGCGCTGGCTGGCACACGAGATCATGGGGTCGTCGAAGTCGTTCGGCAAGCAGTTCGACATCCCGGAAGACGTCATGCGGCAAGCCTTCTGGCGCAGCCCGCAGTCGCGGAAGATCATGGCGAGTTTCTTCGACGAGACCCGCGCGCTGGCCGAGGAGATCGGCCTGATGAACCGCGTCGGCCGCTGGATGTGGAAGCGCTGCGGCATCGCCGGTGAGACGGCCCGCTACCGCAGTGCCCCCAACCGCGAGGCACAGTTGATCGCCTGATGCCCCACGTCATCACGCAGTCCTGCTGCAGCGACGCATCGTGCGTCTACGCCTGCCCGGTCAACTGCATTCACCCCACGCCCGACGAGCCCGACTTCCACACCGCCGAGATGCTGTACATCGATCCGGTGGAGTGCGTCGACTGCGGCGCGTGCGTGACGGCCTGCCCGGTCGACGCCATCAAGCACGACGGTTCACTGGAGCCGACCGAGAAGGTCTTCCTCGAGCTCAATGCCGGCTTCTACAAGGAACCACGGCCCCGGCCGCTGCTGGCGCCCGTCGTTCCCCCGCTGCAGGTCCGCGCCCCCGGAGCCATCAGCGTGGCCATCGTCGGGTCCGGCCCGGCGGCGATGTACGCGGCCGACGAAGTGCTGACCATCCCGGCCGCCCGCGTCCGGATGTACGAGCGGTTGCCCCAGGCCGGCGGTCTCGCCCGCTTCGGCGTGGCCCCGGATCACCGGCGTACCCGGGGCGTGTCCCGGCAGTTCGACACCATCACCGCCGACCCGCGGCTGGAGTTGGTGACCGGCGTCGAGATCGGCTCCGATATCACCCACCAGCAGCTGCTCGCCGAGCATGACGCCGTCATCTACGCCGTCGGCGCCGCGACGGATCGTCCACTGGATGTACCCGGAGCGAGCCTGCCGGGCGTCAGCTCGGCCACCCGTTTCGTGGCGTGGTACAACGGCCATCCCGACTTCGCCGACGCCGTCTTCGACCTGTCGCAGCCGCGCGCGGTCGTCATCGGCAACGGCAACGTCGCGCTCGACGTCGCCCGGATTCTCACCACCGATCCGGACCGGCTGGCCGCCACCGACATCGCGCCGCACGCGTTGAAAGCCTTGCGGCAGAGCCAGATCGACGAGGTCGCGGTCGTCGGCCGGCGTGGGCTCGCGCAGTCGGCGTTCACCGTGCCGGAGCTGGTCGGCCTGACGACGATGCCCGACGTCGACGTCGTCGTCGCACCACAGGACCTGGCGTCACTGCCGGACACCGATGCGCGCGCCCGCATCCTGCGGGACCTGCCACGACGGCCCGGGAACCGCCGCATCCGGCTGGAGTACCTGCAGTCGCCCACCGCCATTGCGCGCACCACGGCCGGACTGGACATCGAGTTCGCCCGCAACGAACTGGTGGCGGCGGCCGACGGCACCATCAAGGTGAAGCCGACCGGCGACCTGCACACCGTCACTGCCGGACTGGTGCTCACGTCGATCGGCTACCGGGGACGGCCTGTGGCCGACCTGCCGTTCGACGAGGCGCGGGGCACGGTCCCCAACGACAGCGGTCGCGTCGACGGCCTCGCCGCGACCTACGTGACGGGCTGGATCAAACGCGGTCCGACAGGGTTCATCGGCACCAACAAGTCCTGCGCGCAGGAGACCGTGCGCAGCCTGGTGGCCGACTACAACGCGGGGTTGTTGGCCTGACGGTTCGCCAGCGCGGCCACCACGGCGACGAGCGGCTCATCACGACTGACCTCGAACCCGATGGCCCGTGCGGCACCGTCGATGACGTACCAGGTGAAGTCGGCGAGGTGCGCGATCATCTCGTCGCGGGTGTGCGTCGGTTCCGGCGTGCGCACCCAGGCGAACAGCGTCTCCTCGACCATGGTCACGATCGCCAGCGGGACCAGTTTGAACGCGCTGTCCTCGACGCCGATCGCCAACTGGATGGCGGCGATGATGCCGTCGGCGCGTTCGATGATGCGCAGCTTCAGCTCGCCGACGGCGTCGAGCGTCTCGTCCCCCTCGAACGACGGGCCACTGCGCGCGAACTCGTTGAGCCGCGGATGGTCGATCATCCAGTCCGCGACGGCCTCGATGGTGCGGGTCAGAATCTCGCGCAGCGAGCCGTCGGAGATGTCGAGCTTGCTGACCAGGACGGACCCGAAGTCGTCGATGAGATACGACCGCACCCGCCGCTCGAGTTCCTCCTTGCCGGAGGTCTGCCGGTAGATCACCGACTTGGCGACGCCCGCGCGTTTGGCGATGGCGGCGACGGAGATGTCGGCGCCGGGCGGGCTCTCCTCGAGCAGTTCGATCATCGCCAGCAGGATCTGGGCCCGGCGTTCGGCGTTGTGCTGCTCCCACCGCGCCTCGTACCCACTCACCGAGGCAGAGTTCGGGGCCACAGACATGTGTCTTACGGTAGCCGCCGCCTTCTCGTGTGATGCCCGCCACACCCCTGTCACACCTCGCGACGCTGTCTCGTCCAACCGGTATGACCACAACACCACGCATCGAACCCCTGCCCCCGCAACGCGCCGGCCTGCTGACCCGGCTCATGTACCGCTACGCCAAGCGTGAGTTCGGCGAGGTGCCCGAACCGTTCACGGTGGCGGCGCACCACCCGCGGCTGCTGGTCGCCAACGCCGTGCACGAGACCCTGCTCAAGAACGGTTCCAAGACGCTGCCCGACTCGGTCCGCGACCTCGCCGTGTTCTGGACCGCACGGACCGTGGGCTGCTCCTGGTGCGTCGACTTCGGCACCATGCTGATGCGCCTGGAGAGCCTGGATGTGGACCGGCTCAAGCACATCGACGATTACGCGACCTCGCCGCTGTTCACCGACGACGAGCGGGCCGCGATCGCCTACGCCGACGCGATGACCACCGATCCGCACAACGTGACCGATGAACAGGTCGACGATCTCAAGCGCCGGTTCGGCGAGGCCGGTGTCATCGAGCTGACCTATCAGATCGGTGTGGAGAACATGCGGTCCCGGATGTACGCGGCGCTCGGGATCACCGAGCAGGGCTTCAGCTCGGGCGACGCGTGCCGGGTGCCCTGGGAGGCCTAGCCCGAGCGAGCCGGGACTCTCGCTGGCCTCACGCCCCGGCCAGGTGGTAGAACACGTTACAGAAATGGCGGCCTCGGCCGCCGAAACCGCCTGTTCAGCGAGGACTGCCCATGCACTGGTACACCGGCAACACGTTCTATGACACCGTGCTGACGGCAGCCTTCGCGTTCGCCGCGTTCGTGATCATCGGCGGTTTCTTCGCGCAGAGTTCCTACGGGCGGTTCTCGACGACGAAGCTCGGCCTGAATCTCAACCCGAAGCTCGGTTGGTGGCTGATGGAGATCCCGGCGACGGTCGTGTTCCTCATCAGCTACCTGGCCGGGCCGCACCGCTTCGAGCCGACATCGCTGGTGCTGGCCGGGATCTGGCTGCTGCACTACGCCAACCGGGGCTGGTTCTTCCCGCTGGCGATCCGCCAGGCGCCCGGCAAGCGCGGCACCTTCAACGTGTCGGTGATCGTGATGGGCATGCTCGTGACGTCGATGCACGGCTACCTCAACGGGACCCTGTTCAGCCACGACTTCTTCGGGCAGTACACCACCGCGTGGCTGACCGACCCCCGGTTCCTGGTGGGGCTGGTGGTCTACCTCTGCGGCTTCGTGCTCCTGGTCAACTCCGAGTCGATCGTGCGAAACCTGCGCGACAAGAACAACCCCGGCGGTGCGGAGTACCGGATTCCGTTCGGCGGCGGTTTCCGGTTCGTCACCAGCCCGGCGTATCTGGGCGAGCTCATCGCCTGGTCCGGCTTCGCGCTGCTGACCTGGGCGCTGCCCGGGGTGGCCATCCTGTTGATCACCGCGGGCAATCTCATTCCCCGGGCGCTGGGCACCCATACCTGGTACCAGGAGAAGTTTCCCGAGTACCCGACCGACCGCAAGGCCCTGATCCCCTACGTGCTCTAGGGCCGCTGATCAGACCGCAGCGGCGAGCCGCTAATCAGACCGCAGCGGTGACGCCGTGAACTTGTCCGGGTTCGCGATGTCCCACAGCGCGACGACCTTGCCGTCGCGCACCGTCATCGCGGTGACGCGCGGCAGCATCTCCGGATGCTCACCGTCGGCGGGGAGGCCGGGGCTGTACGCACCGAGTTCGCCGTTGACGAGCGCCAGTTGCGACGTCGAAAGCCATTGCGGCCCATAACGTCTGGCCAGCCCGAACAGGAACCGGGCGACCTTGTCCGCGCCGACGATGGTGCGGGGCGCCGTCGGTGCCCGACGGTTGGAGTCACCGGTGAACGTGGCATCGGGATGCAGCAGTTCGACGACGGCGGCCATGTCCCCGCCGGCGAGCGCGGCCATCAGCTTGCCGACGACCTCATTGTGGCCGGCGTCCGGCGGTGGCGCCGGGGCCTCGGAGACGGCGCGCCGGGCCCGTGACGCGAGCTGGCGGGCACTCGCATCGCTCACGCCGAGCACCGACGCGATCTCGGAGAACGGCACCGCGAAACCGTCGTGCAGGACGAAGGCCACGCGCTGGTCGGGTGTCAGCCGCTCCAGCACCACCATCGCGGCGAATCGCGCGTCTTCTCCCGCGACCACCGCGGCCAACGGGTCGGACGCGTCGAATCCCGTCACCACCGGTTCCGGCAGCCACTCACCGAAATAGGCCTCGCGGCGGTGCGCCGCGGACCGCAGCCGGTCCAGGCCGAGGCGGCTGACCACCGTCGTCAACCAGGCACGGGGCTCTTCGATCGACTCGACATCGGCGCTGTGCCAGCGCAACCAGGCGTCCTGCACGATGTCCTCGGCGTCGGCGTAGACACCGGTCAGCCGGTAGGCGACGGACAGCAGGTGCGGGCGTAACCGCTCGAATTCATCGGTGTCCTGCGCAGTGGTCACAAACACCAACCTACGACTCGGTGTTCGAGCGCGGCGAACCGTAGCATCTCATCGGCAATCAACCGGGATGAGCAGGGAGCAGATGACCACGACAGCGCCAGACATCGTCGCCCGAGACAAAGGCCTCAAACGGGGTGCCCTCGGTCTGGTGTCCAGCGTGGTGGTCGGGCTGGCGTCCACTGCTCCGGCATACAGCCTGGCGGCGACGCTCGGTCTGGTCATCGCCGCGGGCGGCACGCTCCTCGCCGGGGTCAAAGCGCCTGCGATCATGCTCATTTCGTTCGTGCCGATGTACCTCATCGCCGTCGCCTACCAGGAATTGAACAAGGCCGAGCCCGACTGCGGCACCACGTTCACGTGGGCGGCCCGGGCCTTCGGTCCCGTCGTCGGCTGGTTGGGCGGCTGGGGCATCATCGCCTCCGACGTCATCGTGATGGCCAATCTCGCGCAGATCGCCGGGTCGTACTCGTTCACGTTCGTCGGTGACCTCGGGTGGCATTCGGCCGCCGGTCTGGCGAACAGCACGCTGTGGTCGACGGTGGCGGGCGTCATCTGGATCGTGTTGATGACGTACATCTGTTACCGCGGCATCGAGGTATCGGCCCGGCTGCAGTACGTGCTGCTGACGGTCGAGGTCGTCGTACTCATCGTGGTGTCGGTCGTGGCGCTGGTGAAGGTCTACACGCATCACGGGCATGCCTACTCGATCATGCCGTCGTGGTCCTGGTTCTGGCCTGGCGGAATGGATTTCGGCACGGTGATCGCCCCGGCGGTGCTGGCCACCATCTTCATCTACTGGGGTTGGGACACCGCGGTGGCGTGCAACGAGGAGTCCGACGATCCGGGCCGCACCCCCGGCCGCGCCGCCGTCATCTCGACGTTCCTGCTGCTGGCCACCTACGCGTTGGTCACCGTTTCGCCCATCGCGTTCGCGGGCGTGGGCACCGAAGGCATCGGGCTGGGCAACCAGGAGAACGCCAAGGACGTGTTCACCGCCATCGGGCCATCGTTGTTCGGGGACAGCGTGATCGGGAAGATCGGCATGCTGCTGCTGTCGGCGTCGATCCTGACCTCGGCGGCCGCCTCGACGCAGACCACCATCATGCCGACCGCGCGTACCACCCTGTCGATGGGCGTATACCGGGCGCTGCCACAGAGTTTCGCAAAGATTCATCGCCAGTACCTGACACCGACCACCTCGACCATCGTGATGGGCGTGCTGTCGGTGCTGTGCTACGTGCTGTTCACTGCCATCAGCGCCGATCTGCTGACGGCGCTGATCGGTTCGGTCGGCCTGATGATCGCCTTCTACTACGCCCTGACCGGGTTCGCGTGCCTCTGGTTCTACCGAAAGACGTTGACCCGCAACGTGCGTGACTTCATGATGCGCGGCCTGCTGCCGTTGTTCGGCGGCATCACACTGTCGGTGGTGTTCGTCTACGGCCTGGTCCAGTACAGCAAGCCGGACTGGCTCAAGGACGAAAACCACCACAACGTCACCATTTTCGGGTTCGGCGCGGTGGGTGTGGTCGGCGTTGTCGGGTTGCTGCTCGGTGTGGTGCTGATGTTCGCATGGCGCGTCGCGCAGCCCGAGTACTTCCGTGGGCTGACGCTGCCGCGGCGCCATGACCTGGTGCTTGATACGCCGGCCTCCGTTCAGTCCGCACCGGCGCATTTCGGGTTGCCGGACTCCGGCGACATGCCGACGGTCATCGCCCCCGACCTGTCGAACCTGCCGCCCGGCGAGACGGCCGTGGACACGGCGACGGGCGAGGAGTTCCGTCGCGACTGACGGCCGCCCGGCGGGCAGTCGTGAAAACCCCGAATCCAAACGGAAATTGGAGGTTTTCCCGTCTGCCGACACGTAACAGGCGTTACCGTCTACACGTGCCGCACAAGCCACCCATCAACCCGGTGCGCTGGACCCCGCCGCCGGTCGACGCCCTGCCTGATTTCCCGTCCGCGGAACTCACCATCGTGCCGATGCCCGGCGATGCTCCCGAGGACGTGGTCGTCGGCGCCGACGGCGTGTTGTGGACCGGCCTGGTCGACGGGCGGATCGTGCGGGTCTCCCCCGACGGTGACACGGATGTGGTGGCCGATACCGGCGGCCGGCCGCTGGGGCTGCACGTCGCGCGGGACGGGCGACTGCTGGTCTGCGACAGCTACCGGGGGCTGCTGGCGCTGGATCCCGGCACCGGCGCCCTGGAGGTGCTGGTACCCGACATCGACGGCCGGCCCCTGCGGTTCTGCTCGAACGTCACCGAAACCGAAGACGGCACAATCTATTTCACCGAATCGACCAGTTCGTTCCATTACGAGCACTTCCGCGCCGCGATCCTCGAGGCCCGCGGCGACGGCGGCCTGTACAAGCTGGCGACCGACGGCACGGTCAGCACACTGCGCGAGGGCTTGTACTTCGCCAACGGCGTCACCGTCACCGCCGACGGCACCGCGCTGGTGTTCGCCGAGACGCAGGGGCGTCGGCTCTCGAAGTACTGGCTGTCGGGACCACAGGCCGGCAGTATCACGCCGCTCGCGGTCAACCTGCCCGGCATGCCCGACAACATCTCGACGGGCGCCGACGGGCGAATCTGGGTCGCGTTCGTCACCCCGATCAACGCCGCCGCCGAGTGGCTCGCGCCGCGACCGACCATCCTGCGGCAGTTGGTGTGGCGTCTGCCGGACGCGCTGCAGCCGCAGATGGCGCTGGAGGTGTGGGCCGTCGCCTTCGATCCCGACAGCGGCGCCGCGGTCGCGGGCGTGCGCGGCCGGCACCGTCAGTTCGGACAGGTGACCGGACTCGTCGAGCACGACGGGCGGCTGTGGATGAGCTCCATCGGTGTGCCCGCCCTGGCGCACTGCGCGCTCCCCGAGCGCCGGTAGGCCCCGGTTAGCTAATTCACATTTGTAACTTCAACCCCACTTGTCACAGCGCGGCAACACGGGATCCGGTCGTCCGTCACCTAATCTGGCGACACCATGGCGACCACCCGATCAACGTCACAGCGCGCTGCAGCCCTGGCAGCAGCGTTTTTCCTGGCGGCCGCACCGGCGTTGGCCTATGCCGAACCCGACCCGCCGGCCGCGGATCCATGCCCGTATCGGGTGAACACCCCGCCCGCGGTCGACCAGTCCGAGGTGCCCAAGGCGGGCGACCCGCCGGCCCCGATTCCCGTCCCGGCGACGCCGCTCGGCGGCGACCTGATGGGCAGCTGCGGCATCGTCGCCGCACCGGACATGCCACCCCTGCCCGGCGACGTCTCTGCCGACGCCTGGCTCCTGGCCGACCTCGACAGCGGCGACATCATCGCCGCCAAGGACCCGCACGGGCGCCACCGCCCGGCCAGCATCATCAAGGTGCTGATCGCGACGCAGGCGCTGCGTGAACTACCCATCAACAAGCGCGTCACCGGAACCCCGGAGGATGCCGCCGCCGAGGGCACCCGGGTCGGCGTCGACGACGGCGGTATCTACACCGTCAACGATCTACTGCACGGCCTGCTCATGCACTCGGGCAACGACGCCGCGCACGCGCTGGCGATGCAGGTCGGCGGCATGGACACGGCGATCGAGAAGATCAACGACCTGGCGTCCAAGCTGGGCGGTCGCGACACCCGGGCGGCCACCCCGTCCGGCCTGGACGGCCCCGGCATGAGCACGTCGGCCTACGACATGGGCCTGTTCTACCGCTACGCCTGGCAGAACCCGACGTTCGCCTCGATCGTGGCGACGCAGAAGTACAACTTCCCCGGCCACCCGGCCAAGCCCGGCGAACCCGGCGACCACCCCGGCTACGAGCTGGAGAACGACAACAAGCTGCTCTACAACTACCCGGGCGCGCTCGGCGGCAAGACCGGGTACACCGACGACGCCGGGCAGACGTTCGTGGGCGCTGCCGATCGCGGCGGGCGCCGGCTGGTCGCGATCCTGCTGCACGGCACCCGCGTGCCGATCGCGCCGTGGGAGCAGGCCGCGCGTCTGCTGGACTACGGGTTCGCGACGCCGCCCGGCACCAAGGTCGGCACCCTGATCGAGCCGGACCCGTCGCTCACCCAGCGCAAGCCCGACGCCAAGCATCCCGCGGCTGCCCAGGCCTTCGACGGTCTGCCACCGGTCGACGCGGTGCCGATTCGCGTCGGGGTCGGCGTGGTCGGGTCCGCGGTAGTGCTCTCGTTGATGATGGCTGCCCGTTCGATCAATCGGCGCCCACAGCACTCCAACCGGTAGAGACTGACGGGCGATGACGCTCATCTCGGCCGGGACGGTGGTTCTCGGCGATTCCGTGTGCCGGCCCGGGTGGCTGGAGATCGATGGTGACCGCATCGTGGCGTGCGGTGGCGGCGCCCCGCCCCGCGGTGTCGACGTCGATTTTCCCGACGGTGTCGTGGTGCCGGGCTTCGTGGACATGCATGTGCATGGTGGCGGCGGCTTCTCCTACGGCACCGACGATCCGGGTGACGTGGTGCGGGCCGCCGAGTTTCATCGTGCCCACGGGACCACGACGACCCTGGCAAGTCTGGTCACGGCGGCGCCGGAGGTCCTGCTGGCGCAAATTCAGACGCTGGCCGACGCGGTGCGCGATGGCGTCGTCGCCGGGATTCATCTGGAGGGTCCGTGGCTCAGTTCGGCGCGCTGCGGTGCGCACGACGTAACGCAGCTACGGGAGCCCGACCCCGCGGAGATCGATGCCGTACTCGCCGCCGGCGACGGGGCCATCCGCATGGTCACGATCGCCCCCGAACTACCCCGCGCCGACGTCGCGATCGAACGGTTCGTCGACGCGGGAGGCATTGTGGCCGTGGGCCATACCGACGCCAGCTACGAAGAGACCAAACGGGCACTGCAGCTGGGCGCCACCGTGGGCACGCATGTGTTCAACGGCATGCGCCCGCTCCATCACCGCGATCCGGGCCCGGCGCTGGCGCTGCTCGAGGACAGCCGGGTGACGGTGGAGCTCATCGCCGACGGCGTGCATCTCCATCCCGCGCTCGTGCACCAGGTGGCGGTCACCGCGGGCTCGGATCGCGTCGCGCTGATCACCGATGCGATGGCGGCAGCCGGCATGCCCGACGGGACGTACCAACTGGGCGGGCTCGACGTCGAGGTCGCAGGCTCGGTGGCGCGGCTGCGCGAGCGGTCCACCATTGCGGGCGGTACGGCCACGATGGACGCGTTGTTCCGGACGGCGGCAACGGGTTTGGAAGCGGCGTCGGATTCGGCACTGCGGCACGCCGTGGCGATGACGGCGACCACGCCGGCGCGCACACTCGGCTTCGACGACGTCGGCGCCTTGGCGCCCGGGAAGTCTGCCGACCTCGTCGTGCTGGACCGCAACCTGCAGGTGCAGGCAGTTGTGCGGCGCGGGGTGTGGTCGGCCTCCGGCGCCGCCCCTCCCCGTTGACCCTGTACGCAGGGCTCAGTTGTTCGAGTGACGAGCGCCGCCACGTGAGGGTGAACGAGCGGCGCCGCTGAGATGGCGTTGATCCTGTAATCAGGGCGGGTTCTTGCGAGTAACCGAGAACCCAAGTCCGCGAGCCTGACCACACGGCGAAAATCCGACCGAAATATCACCCTGTGGCAGGTTCGCGGGCACCTGGCCCTCAAATCACCGTGAGCGGCAAGGCCTTTCCCAAATCAGTGCCCGCGGCGACGGACATCCGCTGACGCCCGAGCGCCGGCCACGCCTGTACCGCACAGAACGGCGCGCACTGGTCCTGGCTCGACCGGGTGCCGACATGGACGCAGCACTGCACCAGACGTTCTTCGATCATCGTCGAGATGTCCATGAACGGCTTGACGGTGATGCGAACCACCCGCTCGCCCAACAGTTTCCGCACCCGGTTCTTTCCGCCCGGCAGGGCCGACGACGCCAGCGCCAGCAGCGTCGGCATGCCCAGATCGCAGTTCTGGCAGATGGTTCGCCACACGTCGCCGATCCCGGGATGCGACAGCGAGGACTGCTCGGACAACAACCCCAGGAGCGATTCCCGGACCGCCAGCTGCAGTTCCTGCGGCAGCTCGCTGTCGGCGATCCTGTTGGACACCAACCCGAGTCGTTCTTTGAGAATGTCATGGCCGATCAGCGACACCAGCGACCGCCATTGCCCCGAATCGTCGCGCAGCACGTAGCCGACCGAGCAGCAGTGCGGATGCGAGCACGGCAGCGCGGTGAGGTCCCGCCAGGTCACCAGGCCGGCGGTCTGCGGGTCGAGTCTGCTCAGCACACCGGTGTGCGTCAGCCGGTCGTGTGCGTCCAGGTTGCCCGACCGCCCCGAGCCGAACTGCGGCTGAATGGTGATACCGCCGACATAGGGGGTATTCAGCGCCAGCTGCACCATGTCGCCGATCTCATCGTCGTTGACGCCGAGCGCGGCAGCCATCACCAACGTCGTGAAAATCTGGCGCTCCGAAAGGCGCTGCAATGCCAGCGTTTTCAGCTTGCGGAGGTCGCCGCCGCGGTGGTGCCGGTGCGCCGTCTCGGACAGTCCGTCGTATTGCAGATACACCTCGACGCGGTGCCGGTGGCCGCTGAGCAGTTCGAGGAGGGCATCGTCCGTGGCGATCCGGATGCCATTGGTGTTGACCAGGATTCGGGTGATGGGCCGGCTGGTCAGTGCGTCGAGCAGTTCGGCCAGATCGGGATGCAGCGTCGGTTCCCCGCCGGACAGCATCAGCACGTCCAGCCGACCGTTCTCCCGCGCCAGCCGCTGATCGACATTGGCCAGCACGTCGGCGACGGGCACCACATTGCGCAGGTCGGGCGACGAGTCGGTGAAACAGGTGGGGCACCGGAGATTGCAGACCTCGGCGATGTCCTCGAGCAGGATGCAGGTGTGCTGGGTCTGCATCTCCGGCAGCCCGCGCAGATACGCCGACGGGATCGGGTCGAAATTGCCTGCCACATCAGGCATGTGCGCCTTGGTCGGGGCGGTCCACTCCTCCAGGTACGCAAGGATCTCGGGGCTCTCGTCGTACAGAGTGCTGATCAGGCCATGTGCCGGGCAACCCCGCTCCAGCCACACCTTCCCGTCGCGCTCGACGAGCCGGCCGGCCAGTCGCGCCACATCGGCGAGCGGCCGTTCGGGAGCCTCGTGGTGACAGCGCGGGCAGTAGGCCGTCACGTAGCGCAGGATGCGGTCACCGCGCAGACCCATGCCCGCCGTCATGTGTACATCGTCGGGTTGAGGCCGGTGCAGTATCCAACGGTCAGGATCGAGGTGAGGGCCCAGCCGATCATCAGGCCGAGGCCGAGCCCCTTGGATGCCGGGTTGCCGGTCTTCCACAGCGCGAAGCCACCGCCGAAGGCAAGGAAAGCCAGCAGCGCGGCCCCGAAGGCGAGCAGCACCTTCTGCTGGTCGGCGAGCATCAACGTGAGGAAGCCGACGCCGACGTTCAGCACCGGGAAGAGGATCACCCCGCAAACCACACCGCCCCCCGAGATCGCCTTGGGGTTCGGCGGCGGATAGCTGTACTGCGGGTACTGCGGGTATTGCGGGTACTGCGGCGGATATTGGGGGTATTGGGCGTATTGCGGGTGCTGGGGTGCGTTCTGGCCCGGCGGCACGCCGTCGCCGGGCTCGTCGTCCGGATAATCAATTGGCGGCTGGGACACGGTCGCCCTCCTTGTCTGCAGACGAAACCCGGTAGTAGCCGCGGCGATAACCGCGCCACACCCGAAAACCCAAGAGCGCCAATGACGGCAGCAGCACCCATTGCGGCCGCGTCAGGTCCAGCCACACGGTCTCGTTGGCGCGCACGAATTCCACGAAGAAGCGGAACACGGCATAGGCCGCCACGTAGATGACGAACAACTCACCGGGATGGAGGATTCTGGGCCGCAGCCACATGAGCACGGCGAAAGCGGCCAGCTGGAACACGATTTCGTAGACGAACGACGGGTGCATGGCCAGCCCGGCCACACATCCCGGACACTCGGGGGTGCTCGCCGGCGCATGTACGCCCCACGGCAGTGTCGTCGGGCGGCCGGGCGCCTCCGTCAGCAGGCACCCGATTCTGCCGATCGCCATCCCCAGGGCGACCGCCGGAGCGAACAGGTCCCCGGTCTTGCCGCGATATCCGCCGAGCCGTTTGGCGATCAGCACCCCGACGTACGCGCCCAGCAGCCCGCCGAGGATGCTCTTGGAGCCATACTCCCACGCCTGCGCGACAGTGGGATTGGCGCCGAAATCGAGGTGCCGCGCCAACCCTGAGGCCCGCATGCCGATCGCCCCGCCGACAAGGGCACCGGTGACGGCCACGAGCGACTGCTCGTTCACCGCGCCGCGGCGCCGCGCCTCGTGGACGAACACGAGGACGGCGGCGAGGACCCCCAATCCCACGAACAGACCGTGGACCGGTACCTGCACCGGTCCGATCTGCCACTGCGGGATCATCGCGATCACAGTGGCAAACCTACCGGCCGGACTCGTCAGTGCACGATGATCCCGCGAATGTTCTTGCCTTCACGAAGATCTTGATACCCCTGGTTGACCTCTTCGAGGGTGTATCGGGTGGTCACCAGGTCGTCGAGTTGCAGCTGGCCGTCGTTGTAGAGCCGCAGCAGGCGGATGATGTCGTACTGCGGGTTGGCGGAGCCGAACAACGAGCCGCGAATGGTCTTCTCGAACAACGTCAACTCCAGGCCCGAGACGTGAATCGTCAGCTTCTCTGGGTTGGCCATACCGATGACCACGACAGTCCCGCCCTTACCGATGGCACTGAATGCCGACGTGACGACGTCCTCGTCCACGGTGCCGACGCAGATGATGGCCTGATCGGCCCCCTGCCCCCAGGACAGCTCGTTGATCTTCTCGGCGGCGGCCTCGGCACTCGCGAAGACATGCGTCGCACCGAATTTCAGCGCGGTATCGCGTTTGAACGGCACCGGGTCCACGGCGACGATGTATTTCGCGCCGGCATGCGCGGCGCCCTGGACGGCGTTGATGCCGATGCCGCCGATGCCGTACACGACGGTGATGTCGCCGGGCCGCACGTTGCCCGCGTAGGTGGCGCCGCCCCATCCGGTCGGCACGCCACAGCCGACGAGCACGGCGGTCTCGAGCGGCAGCCAGTCGTCGATCTTGACCACCGAGTGCTGCGAGATGGTGGCCTTCTTGGCGAACGTCCCCAGCATGCACATGGCACCGAAATCCGTACCACCCTTGTGGAATCGGAAGGAGCCGTCCGGCATGGAGCCTTCCAGGATGGTTGCGCCCATGTCGCACAGGGCCTGCCGGCCGGTCGAGCAGTATCGGCAATGGCCACAGCTCGGGATGAAGCTGCACACCACGTGGTCCCCCGGCTTGACCTTGGTGACACCGGGGCCGACGTCCTCGATGATGCCGGCGCCCTCGTGCCCGCCGACGATGGGATAACGCGGTGGGAGGTCGCCGTCGGACAGGTGCAGGTCGGAGTGACACAGTCCGGCGGCGGTGTAGTTGATCAATACCTCGCCCGGCCCCGGCCCGTCGAGATCGAGTTCCATGATCTCGAAGGGCCTACCCGGCTCCAGCAGGACAGCTGCGGTGGTCTTCATCGGTGGATTCCTTTCAGGCTGAGTGGGTAACGCTGCGGTGCCCTTGGGCCGGGGCCAGATCGCGCTGCAGGAAGTCGAGCTGGTCGGCCAAAACCCGCTGCTGCCAGGGACCGTCGTAGAAATCGAGGTGGTCTGCGGGGTACTCACGCAATTGCGCCCAGTACCCGGCGCGGCGGGCGGCCTTGCGGGCGGCGGCGGCCGGCGCGATGCGGTCGTCGGTGCCGGGCTGGACGAGGATCGGGCACGCCAGCTTCCCGGCTTTCGTGATCGGGCGGTTGAACGCGACGCCGAGGGCATGCCGGCCACGCACCTCGTTGCGCCATGTCGGCCCAGCGACGGGCAGCCAGGCCTCTTCCGAACCCGAGGTGGCGATCACCGCGTTCGAGCCGGGTTGCCCGACCACCGGCACCATGTGCGCGGGCCGTCCGCGCGCCGCGCGCAGCACGTCCCGCAGCGCATTCACGCTGGCGCGCACCAGATATCCGACGCCGCAGTTGCGGACCAGGTGGGCCAGCGTGGCCCGCCCGTCGACGGCCGGATTCATCGAGATGACGGCCGCGATCCGCTGGTCCCGGGCGGCTACGGCGATGACGTGACCGCCGGCGTACGACGTGCCCCACAGCACGATCCGGTCCGGGTCCACGCCGGGCAGGTGCCGCGCGGCGGCGATGGCGGCGTGATAGTCCTGCCGCTGGCGGGAAATCGAGACATCCTGCCGGGGAACACCTTCGGATTCACCGAACCCGCGGTAATCGAAGACCAGTACGTCGAGGCCGGCGGCGGCGAACGGCTCGGCGAAGCCGAGCAGCGCGGTGTCCTTGGTGCCGCTGAAGCCGTGGGCCATCACCACGCACGGCCGGCCGGCCTCACCGGCCAGCGCATCGGTGGCAGCAGGCAGATGCCAAGCGGCACAACGGACGCCGTGGCTGTAGAAGTAGAGCTGCTTCATGAACGATGTCTCCCTACGAGGCGTACGCGACGGACTTGACGGACGAGAACCGCAGGCCCGGATCCTCGACGGGACCGCCCCGCAGCCGCTCGGCATCCATCTCGTAGGCGTGCTTGACCAGCCACGAACCGCTGTCGCCGCTGCGGGGGAACTGCTGGATGCCGCGCTGCACGTAGCCCGACGACAGGTCCATCAGCGGGCCGCGTGCCATGTCCGGGTTCTCGACGACCGGCACCACGACGTCGTGACCGTGGGCGTCCATGTGGTCGAGCATCCGGCAGAAGTGCTCGCAAACCAGATCGACCTTCAGGGTCCACGCGATGTTGGTGTACCCCATGGCGAAGGCCATGTTGGGGACGTCGGACACCATCATGGCCTTGTACACCGTGTGATCCGGCATGTTGAGCACCTGACCGTCGACGCTCAGCGCGATCTTGCCGAACAGCGACATGTTCAAACCCGTTGCGGTGACGATGATGTCGGCTTCGAGCTCCTGCCCGGACTCCAGCAGGATGCCGCGCTCGGTGAACCGCTCGATCTGGTCGGTGACGATCGAGGCCTTGCCGGTCCGGAAGGCCTTGAACAGGTCGCCGTCGGGCACCATCGCCAGGCGCTGCTCCCACGGGTTGTAGCGCGGGGTGAAGTGGGTATCGACGTCGAAGCCCTTGGGCAGCTGCCGGGCGACGTTGGCGATCAACAGCTTTCGCATGATCTTCGGGTACTTCTGGCAGAGCTTGAACAGTCCGCGCGCCGTCGCGATGTTCTTGCGCCGCACGATCGGGAAGGCGCGCTCGTGGCCGAGTACCTTGTTGAGCGCGTTGGTGATCGGGTCCGCGGCCGGAACCGACAGCACGTAGCTCGGGGACCGCTGCAGCATGGTGATGTGGCCGGCCTTGTCGGCCATCGACGGGATCAGCGTGACCGCCGTTGCGCCGCTGCCGATGACGACGACCTTCTTGCCGGCGTAGTCCAGATCCTCCGGCCACAGCTGCGGGTGGATGACCGGGCCCGCGAAGTCGTCCTTGCCGGGGAAGTCGGGGATGAAGGGCTTTTCGTAGTCGTAGTACCCGGTGCCGAGGAACAGGAAGCGGCCGGTGAACGTCGTCGTGTCATCGCCCTGCGTGGTGGTGACGGTCCAGCGCCCGGTGTCGGAGTCGAAGTTCGCGTTCTGCACGTGCCGGCCGAACCGGATGTGCTCGCCGATCCCGTTCTCGTCGACGGTCTGCTGCAGGTAGTCGAGGATGATGTGACCGTCGGCGATCGACTTGCGGTGGGTCCACGGCTTGAAGCCGAACCCGAACGTGGGCATGTCGGAGTCCGAGCGGATGCCGGGGTACTTGTGCAGGCTCCAGGTCCCGCCGATGGTGTCGCGCCCCTCGATGATCAGGAACGACGTGCCCGGGCGGTTCGCCTTCAGGTGATACGCCGCGCCGATGCCGGAGATGCCGGCGCCGATGATCAGTACGTCGACGTCCTGCGTCGTCGACCGCTGCGTTGAGGTGATGGACACTGTGTGGCTCCTGACGGGTGGACAGCTTTGTGTGATGGCACTCACGCTATGGACGTCGCGGGGCGCGTAACAGGTGCGACGGCCCAGTACTCGACCCGCGATATGTGCAGGGGCATACTTCGTTGATGGCCGCCGAGACACCATCACGTGAGGTCATCGACCTCATGGGCGACGTCGCCGAACTGATGCTGGCCGAGCTCGACGACCTGGTCGCCGAGATGGACGCCGCCGAGATCGAGCTCTCCCCCGCCGCCGGCTCGGATGCGGCCGTGCTGGCGGATACCACCGCCAGCAACCGGGCCAACGCCGCGCGGGTGCTGTCGATGCTGGCCCGCAGGGAAGCCAAGCCCGCGCCCATCGACATCCCACCCGAGGCCCTCGATGTCGCCCGCACGATTGCCCGCCGCGGGTTGGAGCTCGATGTGCTGTTCCAGTCCTACCGGCGCGGACAGAACGTGGCGTGGAGTCGCTATATGAAGCACGCCACCCGACTCGTCCCCTCCGGTCCGCTGCTGCTCGAACTGCTGGAGGCGTCCTCACAACGCCTGTTCGAGTACGTCGACACCGTGCTCGGGTGCGTCGTCACCGCGGCGCAGCGCGAACGCGAGGAAGTGCTCGGCGGCGCCATCGCCCGCCGCGCCGAGACCATCCGGCTCATCCTGGACGGCGCCGCCATCGACGCCGGGCGGGCCGGCGAGCGCCTGGGGTACGACCTGCGCCAGCGCCACACCGCACTGGTGCTGTGGACGCCGCCGCACGGGGACGTCCAGGGTGCGCTCGAATCCGCCGCGGCGGTGCTGGCGCGGGCCGCGGGTACCCGACCACCGCTGACGTTGTCCGTCGGTCCCTCGACGTTGTGGGCGTGGCTGGGCAGCAGCACCGAGCCCGCGGTCGACGCGCTGTCCGACGCAATCGAGCAGGCGCAGAACCACATTCGCGTCGCGGTGGGACCGACGCGGCCCGGCATCACCGGCTTCCGCCGCTCCCACGAGGCGGCGCTGTCGATCCAGAGTCTGCTGGCCGGGCACCCCGGCGGCGCCCGGGTTGCGCTGTTCCGCGACCTCGAGGTCACGGCGCTGGCGGCCCAGAACACCGACCGCGCAGCCGAATTCGTCGCCGCGACCCTGGGCCCGCTCGCGGAGGACACCCCGGCGGCGGCCCGCCTGCGCGACACCCTGCGGGTGTTCCTCGACGAGGCGGACAACGCACCCCGCGCCGCCACCCGCCTGCACACCCACCGCAACACCGTCCTGCAGCGGGTGGCCCGGGCCACCGAATTGCTCGGTTACCAGCCGGGTGAACGCCGGCTCGCGATGGAACTCGCGCTGGAGCTGGCGCACCAACTCGGTCCCCGCGTGCTCACCTCGGCGCCACCGGGCGCATAGCGATCACGTCGTCGGCAGCGTCACGTCCAGCCGGAAGCCACCGGGCACATGCGCGGCCGACACCTGACCGCCGTGGGCTTCGACGATGCCGCGCACGATGGCCAGGCCGATGCCGGCGCCCGAGCCGTCGGCCTCCGGGGTACGGGCCTGCGTACCGCGCCATCCCATGTCGAACATGCGCCCGAGATCGTGCGACTGCACGCCGGGACCCTGATCCAGCACCGTCAGCACGATCCGGTCGCCGTCGAGGTGATGGGCCGAGACCTGGATCTCGGAATCCTCCGGCGCGTGCCGAATGCCGTTGACCAGCAGGTTCGCCACCACGCGGGACAGCTCTCCCGGATCGGCATAGAGGACTTGGTCGGTCATTTCCGCATGCGTGATGGTGATGCCGCGGGTGGCCGCGAGGGCCTGCACGTCGGACACGACATCGGAGACGAGATCGAGGAGCACCACCGGCTCCTTGCTGAGCTTGAGCATGCCGCTCTGGATCTTGGACAGCTCGAACAGCCCGTCGACCATGCCGTTGACCGCATCCACCTGATCGCGGATCTGCCGGATGTAGTCGGCCGGCTCGTCGACGACGCCCTCCTCGAGTGCCTCGGCCATCGCGCGCATACCGGCCAGCGGTGTCCGCAGATCGTGCGAGACCCAGGCGACCAGCTGACGGCGCGACGCGTCGAGTTGCTCGACCTCGGCGCGGGCCGCCGCCAGCTGCGCGGACGACTGCGCGAGTTGGCCGGACAGTTCGGCGAATTCGCGCGAACTGTCGACGTCCGCCGTGACGACCTCGCCGCTGCCGATCTGCCGGGCCGCGCGTTGCAGCCGGGCCAGCGACCGCCGCAGCCGTCGCAGCATGAACCCGGCGGCGAGGCCGGCCATGAGCGCCGAGATGGCGAGCACCGCCAGCAGCACCTGCAGGTCGTGCGCCGACAGGTACATCTCGATCGAGATCGCCACCGTGGAGGCGACGATGGCGACGATCGTCGCGCCGATCAGCGCCGCCACGTGCGTCCCGATGGAGCCCCGCCGATTCAGCTGCATGACGAGAACCGCTGCGCCCGTGGCCACCGACGTACAGATCAGGGCCGTCACCGCGATGATGACGAGGTCCGCCGCGCCGAGGATCATGCCGACCGCCCCGATGGCGTGAACCGGTACCCCGTGCCCCACTCGGTGCGCAGGTAGACGGGGTCACGTGGGTCGGCTTCGATCTTCTCGCGGAGCCGCCGGATGTGCACGGTGACGGTCGACGCGTCGCCGGCACTCCAGCCCCACACCTCGCGCAACATCTCGTCGCGGGAAACCACGCGGTCGGGGTTCTTGAGGAGGAAGAGCAATAGTTCGTATTCGCGTCCGGTCAGCTCGACATCGGCACTGCCGCAGGTGATCCGGCGCATCGTCGGGTCGATGCGGAACCGGCCGACGACGAACGGAGCGAGCGGCGACTGATGGGAGACCCTGTGCCGCAACAGTTTCGAGATGCGTAGTTGCAGCTCACGCAGCGCGAAGGGCTTGGCGAGGTAGTCGTCGGCACCGAGTTCGAGGCCGTCGATCCGGTGACCGCTCGCCCCGAGGGCGGTCAGCATGATCACCGGAACGTCGGAGCGGCTGCGGATGTCGCGCAGCAGGTCGTCGCCGGACAGCCCGGGCAGCATGCGGTCGAGTACGAGCACGTCGGGTGTCGAGCGCTGCACGGCGTCGCGCGCGGTTTCCCCGTCGGAGAACTCGTCGATCCGAAAACCTTTGGCGCGCAGGTACGCCGCCACCGCGGTCCGCACCCGCTGGTCGTCTTCGACCAGCACGACGTGCGCTCCGCCGCCGTCGTCGGAGCTCACGGGCGCATCCATGTCGCACCTCTCATGGTGCTGAGCCTAGACAGCGGGCCGGGTATCGGGCTGTTTCTTACGGTTCTGAAATCTTTGGCGAACGCCCGCCGGGCGCTCCCTAACTTCGTCGGCGACGGGGTGATCGGCACCCCACGACGCTCGAAGGAGTTCCACATGGTCATCAAGCCGATCGCAGCGACAGCAGCTGCGGTGTTCGCGCTGACGCTCACCGCGTGCGGTGCGAACGAGATGAAGTCGGCCGGTTCGTCGAGCCCCGCCAGTTCCGCGATGTCGTCCACCATGACCTCCGCGATGGCCACCGCGAGCTCCGCCGCGCGGACGGGTCATTTCACCGGCCTCAATGGCAAGCACGTCGCCGGCACGGCGACCGTGACCGGCATGAATCTGGAGTTCGCGGAATTCTCGTCCGACGAGGGCCCGGACCTGCACGTGTACCTCACGAAGGGGTCCACCGAGTCCGATGTCGCGGCGGGTAAGGAGATCGCCGCCATCAAGTTCGACCAGGCGACGCAGTCGTTCCCGCTGTCCGGCATCGACACCATGGGTTACACCACCGTCGTCATCCACTGCGACAAGGCGAAGGCAGTCTTCGGCGCTGCCTCCCTCATGTGATGTCCGATCTGATGACCACCCGCGCACTGAACACGCGCGACCGGGCCGACCTGGCCGCGTCGATACTCTTCGGCGCGGTCCGGGTCGGGCTGGGACTGCTGTGGCTCCATGAGGGCTATGTGAAGTTCCGGGCTCACTTCGGGCGTGCGGACATCCTGCTCGTCGTCGACGGCGCGTCGGCGAATTCGCGTGTGCCGGAGTACTTTCGCTTCGTCGCCGAGCACCTGTTGCGGCCGACGGCCGACCTCGCCGGCGTCATGACCGCGCTGACCGAAGTGACACTGGGTCTGGTTCTGATCCTCGGGGTGTTCAGCACGCTGTCCGCCGTCACCTCGGCGGGCTTGCTGGCCGTCTACTGGAGCTCGGACCAACTCATCGCCCAATATCCGATCATGGCGCTGCTGAGCGTGGGCGTCCTTGTCGGACAGGGTTATTCGAACCGCTGGTCGATCATGGCGCTGGTGCGCCGGCGACCGGCCCACCAGGAAGTGGAATGACATGAAAGCAGTACTCATCGGGTCGGGCATGACGGCGCTGGCTGCTGTCGTGATGCTGCACGCGCCGGCGGCATCGGCAGCGTCGGCCGAAGGGGCCGTCAACGACCTGCGGGCCGCGGGATATCTGGTGCAACTCAATCAGACACCCACGGCACCGCTGACGGCCTGCACGGTCGGTGGCGTGCGCACGCTGGAGGGCGGCACCCCGTCGGCTCTCGTCGACATCGTGTGCCCCGACGGCTGCTGACGGCGGCGTGCCGACCGGGTTCAGAGCTTTCCGGTGCGCAGGTCCTGGCTGCTCTTCAGCACAGCCGAGTCCAGAGTCCAGTTCTCCGGCTGGACGCGTTCCCAGAGGCTGCCTTTCCCGGTCGCCCTGCCGAGTTCGTCTTCGCGTCTGAACCACTGCTCAGCGGTGCCAATCCGGTTCGGGTGGATGTCGTCCAGCAGCGCGTAATCGCGCGTGATGATGCCGTCTTTCCACAGATTCCAGAAGCCGGTGAAGTTGTCGCGAAATGTCATGGTGCTCGGGTCATTCGGGTCGGCGTTGTATCCGGCAGGGCTGTCGGCGACGCCCCCGAGCGGCCCGCGCCAGTACGCGTCCATGTCGGTGTCGACGTATCGGGCGGGGTGCCCGGTGACCGTCTCGAATGCCCGGGCAAGTTCGTGATACGGGATGTGGTCGATGGCCACCTCGAGGTCCATGCCGTTGGAGCGGTCGGTGTTGTCGAAGAGCCAGCGGACGTAGTAACCGCAATCCTCGAGTGAGACATGGGGCACCGCACCGTCGCCGAGTGGTACCCGCCAGGTGACGACGCCGTCTTCCACGCTGGGTGCCATGGGCGTCAGCGGTGAGATCGTCATCTCGATGTACGGCCCCGAGGTGAAGATGGCGGCGCCCATGCGAGCCGAATTCGCCTGATTTTGCAGCAGGATCCATTCGGCGATGCGGCCCTTGCCGTCGTAGTGGCCGGCGCGGTACCTGGAGTCGTACCCGGCCTTCTTGAGTGCGTAGTCGAGGTTCCCGTAGACGAAGAATCGGATGCCTTCTTCGATGGCGATCTCGTAGGCGCGGATGGCCCAGTACATCTCGGTCTTCTCACCGGCGTTGAATCCGTCGATGTTGATGAACGCACCGTCGCATCCGCGGAAGCCTTCGCGCAGCACGGCCTCGTCGGTGAAGGTGCCTTCGAGCGGCGAGACGTTTCCCAGCTCGAGCAACGATTTGGCCCGCGCACTCGTGGCGTCGCGAGTGAGGAAGCGGACGGAGTACTTTCCGTCCGCGACGAGGTCGCGGACGATCGGGATGCCCTGGGCCCCGGTCGCGCCGATCATGAAGATCTTCGACGTGGGATGTGACATGACAGCTCCTCTATTTGATGTATATACAACGTTGGGATCGCGGGAATGAGCCGAGCCCAACAGATCTCTAGTCGCCGGGCGGCAGACCGATACTGGTCGCCAGGGTCCGGACCGCCTTGACGCCGCCGGCGCCCATCAGCTCGGCGGCCTCCTGTTGCGCCTGCCGCCATGCCGGCAGCACGGTCTCGATCTTCTTGCGGCCCGATCCGGTCAGCGCGACCTCACGCACCCCTTTGGCGTTCGCAGAGACCGCCTCCACCCAGCCGTGCTTCATCAACAGACTCAGGTTGCGGCTGACGGTCGACCGCTCCAGCTGCAGCACCTCACCGATCCGGGCCGGCGAGCAGGGCCCCACCTTCCCCAGCGCCGCCATGAGATTGATCTGGGCGATGCTGACGCCGTGCTCCTCGAGGGCATGGTCGTACAGACTCGTCACCGCCCGGCCGAGCAGCCGGACGCGAACCGCCAGGCAATTACTGACGATCTCATCGACAGCGGCGTGGACCATGCCACCAGTGTTGCATATACACCATCGGTCGGCAACGAGCCGCCGGCGCAACTATCCCCTGCGGAGTCGCACCAGGCGCGAAAGACCCAGCCCACCAAGCAGGCCCACAGCCGCGCCGACCACCGCGCTGTTCGCGTCGACGCCCTCGCGCTCGCGGTAGCGGGTGACGATCGCAGCTGGTCCGGGCGGCGCCACCGGGGCCAGCGCCATCGTGTCCGCGGCGGTGGCCGCCCACGCGGTCGAGAACAGGATCAGCCGCGCGGTGATGTACGCGAACACCATCAGGCCCAGCACGGGACCGAACGTCGCGCCGGCCGGCCCGTGCATGACGGTCCGCAGATAGATCGACGCGACCTGCTTGAACAGCTCGAAGCCCACCGCGGCGATCAGGGCAGCCCGAGCCGAGCTGCGCAGGCTGACCTTCTCGCGGGGCAGCCGGGCGATGATCCAGGTGAACATCAGCCACGCCACGAGGAACGACACCGCCAACGACGCCACCCGCAGCAGCACGCCGAGGCCGGGCACGTGCCCGACGCCGAACCAGTGCAGGACCGTCGTCATCAATCCGGTGTCGCCCAGGGCGGTCAGGCCGATGGTGATGACGATGGCGATGAACGCCGAGATCAACGCCAGCAGGTCGGACAGCTTGGTGCCCAGCCAGCCATCGGGTTCGCTCTGCTGCTCCCACATCTCGGTGAGGGCCTTGCGCAGGTTCGCCATCCAGCCCAGGCCGGCCCACGCCGCGGTCGCCAGGCCGATGACGCCGACCGAGGTGCGCGATTTCACGGCCGAGTCCATCAGCCCGACCAGCTGGTTACCGAAGTCGCCCGCGACCGCGGAGCGGATGTGCACCTCGAGTTCGGCCAACAGGTCGGGGCGGGATGCCAGCACGAAGCCACCCACCGCGAAACCGACCATGAGCAGTGGGAACAGCGCGAACACCGTGAAGTACGTGATGCCGGCGGCGTAGAAGTCGCCGTTGCAGGACTCGTAGCGGTCCTGGGCCCGCATGATCCGATCCAGCCACGGATGCCGCTGACGCAGTCGGTCGAGTAGGCCCGGCTGGTCCGAGTCGGTCATTTTCGGCAAACCCCCTTGTCTGCCGAAAAGCCTAGTAGGCGACGCCGGCGGTGTCCCGGCGCGGCGCCGGCAATCTCAGCGCAGACGCGGCAGCAGGCCCAGCCGGTCGTTGACGCGCTGCAGCGTCTTGAACGCCACCTGCTCGGCGCGCTCGGCACCCGCGGCCAGCACCGATTCGAGCTCGGCCGGGTCGGCGAGCAGCTCGTCGACCCGGTTCTTGATCGGGGTGACGTACTCGACGACGGCCTCGGCCGTTTCCTTCTTGAGGTCGCCGTAACCGCGTCCTTCGTACCCGGCCACCAGGGCGTCGACGGCGGTTCCGGTGACCGCCGACTGGATGGTCAGCAGGTTGGAGATGCCGGGCTTGGCCTCGGTGTCGAACCGGATTTCGCGCTCGCTGTCGGTGACCGCTGAGCGAATCTTCTTGGCGCTCTTGGCCGGATCGTCGAGCAGATTGATCAGCCCGGCGTCGGTCGCGGCCGACTTGCTCATCTTGGCGGTCGGATCCTGCAGGTCGTAGATCTTGGCGGTGGCCTTGGGGATCATGGCCTCGGGCACCACGAAGGTGTCAGGGAAGCGCGCGTTGAACCGCTGCGCAAGGTCACGGGCCAGTTCCAGGTGCTGACGCTGGTCCTCACCGACGGGCACCAGGTCGGTGTCGTACAGCAGGATGTCGGCGGCCATCAGCACCGGATAGGTGAACAGGCCGACTGTCGTGGCGTCGGCGCCCTGCTTCTGCGACTTGTCCTTGAACTGCGTCATCCGCGACGCCTGACCGAAGCCGGTGAAGCAGCCCAGCAACCACGCCAGCTGGGTGTGCTCGGCGACGTGGCTCTGCACGAACACCGTGCTGCGGGCCGGGTCGATACCGAGCGCGAGGTACTGCGCGGCAGTCACCAGCGTGCGACGACGCAGCGTGTCCGGGTCCTGCGGGACGGTGATGGCGTGCAGGTCGACGACGCAGAAGAACGCGTCATAGCCGTCCTGCAGGTGGGCCCAGTTCTGCACCGCGCCCAGGGCATTGCCCAGGTGAAGCGAGTCGGAAGTGGGCTGTGCCCCGGAAAAGACGACGCGCTTGTCCGCGCCTGCACCGCTGTTGCTCATGATGTGTTCGATTTTCGCACTGCCGTCATCCGGTTTTGTCCGGGGCTGGCCATGCCGCGTGCCGTGCCGTCGAGCCGACTCAGCGACTACTACTGAATTGTGCCGCCAACAAGGAGAAGACGATGAGTGCCGATCAGACGATCCCCGGCCACCTGATGGCCTCCGAAATCGTCGAACAGCCGCAGGTCTGGCGCCGGCTGCTCGACGAAGGCCGCGAACCCATCCGCGCCGCGGCCGCCCAGATCGCCGCGACCTCGCCCCGATTCGTGCTGTTCGTGGCGCGGGGCACCAGCGACCATGCCGCGCTGTACGCCAAGTACCTCGTGGAGATCAACCACGGGCTGCCCGCGGGCCTGGTGTCACCGTCGACCATGACGGTTTACGGAGCTCGGCCCGACCTGCGCGATGTGCTCTACATCGCGGTGAGCCAGTCCGGCGGTTCTCCGGACCTGGTGCGTTCTGTAGAGGTCGCGCGCTCTCAGGGTGCGCTGACCGTCGCGGTCACCAACAACGCGGCATCTGACCTGGCTGAGGCAGCGGCGATCCACATCGACGTGCTTGCCGGTGCCGAGAAGTCGGTGGCAGCGACCAAGTCCTACACCGCGGAGCTGCTCGCGCTGCAACTGCTGCTGGGCGACGACCGCGACGAAGTTGACGCACTGCCCGATCTCGGCGAGCAAGTCCTGGCCTTCGACGCGCTGGTCCGCGAGGTGGCGCAGCGCTACCGGTTCGCGCAGCGACTCATCGCGACCGGCCGCGGCTACTCCTACCCCACCGCCCGCGAGGCCGCACTCAAGCTGATGGAGACGTCTTACCTTTCCGCACAGGCGTTTTCGGGGGCCGATCTGCTGCACGGCCCGCTCGCCACCGTCGACCCTCAGGTGCCGGTGCTCGCGGTCGTACCGGAAGGAGCCGGCGGGCAGGCCATGGCGCCGGTACTGGAACGGCTCGCCGAGCGTCACGCCGACGTCTTCGGTGTCGGAGACCCCGCGGCGCTGGCCGGGCTGGCCGGCGGCATCGCGCTACCCAGCGGCGTCAGCGACGAGCTGTCCCCGCTCTTGGAAATCCTTCCGCTGCAACAGCTTGCGCTGCATCTGGCGCTCGCCCGCGGTGGTGACCCCGATCAGCCACGCGGCTTGCGGAAGGTCACGGAGACGCTGTGACACTGGTCGCCGACGGCGTGGTCAGTCCGGCGTCGGCGTCAGGCGTTGCAGCACTTTGAGGAAGACGCGTCGCTCCTCGGCACTCAGCTCACCGAGCCAGCGCTCCTCACCGCGCTGAATGTCGGCCTGCACCGCGTCTTTGAGGCGGCGCCCGGCGGTCGTGATCGACAGGAGCCGGACCCGGCGGTCGTCGGGGTCGGGTGTGCGCTCGATGTAGCCGCGGTCCTGCAGGTCGTCGAGCGTGCGGATGATGCGGGTCTTGTCGGCGCCGATCGCCTGCGCCAGCACGGCCTGCGACCGCATCGGCGTCTCATCGAGCGCCACCAACACGACGTATCCCCACATGCTCACGCCGTGCTTGTCGAGGATGGGCTGTTCGGCAGCCATCAACTCGCGCAGCAGCGGCGCGAGCATCGCAGCAAGGTCAGGGCGCTTGGCCGGCATCCGATCATCGTAGGCATTGCCATATCGTATGCGCCTGCTTACGATACGCTCATGCCTACGTTATCCACCGATCTCCTCAGTGCCCATCGCCGCGCCATCCTTGCCTCCGTCGACGTCGTCAACACCGTCGGGCTTGCCGACCTTCGGCGCCCGACCCCTTGTGCCGCTTGGGATTTGGCTGACCTTCTTGCTCACATGACGGTCCAGCACCGCGGGTTCGCAGCCGCCGCGCATGGGGGCGGCCAGGACCTCGCGCTATGGAATCCGGCGTCCTGTCGCGACACGCACGACCCGGTAGGCGACTACGCCGCAGCCGCCCATGATGTGGTGGATGCGTTCGGCGCCGCGGACCCCGACAGTCAGTTCGCCCTGCCGGAACTCGGCACGTCGGTACCGGCGGAGATGGGGATCGGCTTCCACCTGATCGACTACGTCGTGCATGGCTGGGACGTCGCCGCCAGTCTGGGCGTCCCCTTCGCGCTGCCCGACGACGTCGTGGCCACTGCGCTGCCCCTGGCCCTGGCCGTGCCCGACGGGGACTTCCGCAGCATGCCCGATGCGCCGTTCGGTCCGGCCCAAGCAGGTGACAGCGCAACGGATTTCGACGGGCTGCTGCGTCATCTCGGGCGCGACCCGCAGTGGGGCGATGCGGTCGGCCACGGGCCACTCCGTCCCATCCAGTAACAGATTGGGGACTTCCGGCCCTGTTATCAGTAACTTTCGGCCACTGAGGTCAAGCGTTCCGTCATCGATACCGTCCGTTGTATGACTTACGTAATCGGACGAGAATGCGTTGATGTCACGGACATGTCGTGCGTGCAGGAGTGCCCGGCCGACTGCATCTACCAAGGCGATCGGGCGCTCTACATCAACCCGCGAGAATGTGTGGATTGCGGTGCCTGCAAGCTGGCTTGCCGAGTCGATGCGATCTACTACGACGCCGATCTGCCAGAAGACCAGCTCGCGTACCTCGCCGACAATGCCGCATTCTTCGATGAGGTACTCCCCGGACGCGACGCGCCCCTGGGCTCGCCCGGCGGCGCCAGTGCGATCGGTCGTGTCGGAGTGGACACCCCGCTGGTGTCGGCTCTACCCCTTCGGAGCTGATCCCAGACCATCGTCGATATCCCGGCCGCGACCCGCAGCGGCGGGCCTCGGCGGCGTGTCGCGGTTGCACCCCGATCGGCGTGTCGCCGCTTCCTGGGACGTGTGCGATCTGAACCTGTCAGCATCGGCTGACACAGTCAGCACATGGTGACAATGTCAGCCGAAGCTGACGACTCCGGGCGCGGATTGTTGCAGGAGGCCGGTCACCGAACCGGCCGCCAGATCAGCTGTACTCGACCGTCACCGGCGCGTGGTCCGACCAGCGCAGCGCGTACGCCGCGGCCCGTTCCACCCGCGCCGCAACGGCTTTGGGCGCCAACTTGGCATTGGCCAGGTGGTAGTCGATGCGCCACCCGGCGTCGTTGTCGAACGCCTTGCCACGCCACGACCACCAGCTGTACGGCCCGGCGACGTCCGGGTGCAGCTCACGCACCACGTCCGTCCAGCCGGAGGCCATCAGCTCGGCCAGCCACTGCCGCTCACTCGGCAGGAATCCCGACTTCTTGACGTTGGCCTTCCACGCCTTCAGGTCCAGCTCCGTCGCGCAGATGTTCCAGTCGCCGCAGATCACCACGTCGCGGCGCTTGCGGGTCAGCTCGGCCATGCGGCCGGCGAGCGCCACCATGAAGCGCTCCTTCTCCACCTGCTTGTCGGTCTCGGCCTCACCGGTGGGCACATACACACTGGCGACCGTGACACCGTCGGTGTCGACCTCCACATACCGCCCGTGCGCGACGAATTCGCAGTCCGGACTGAGCCCCACGCGCACCGCGGTGATCGGCGCCCGCGACAACACCGCCACCCCGTTGCGGCCCTTCGCCGACGGTTCGGCCGACGCCAGCTGCCATCCCGCTTCGAGAGCCGGCGCCAGAGCCTGCGTCAGCTGCGTGTCGTCGGCCCGGGTCTCCTGCAGGCAGATGACGTCGGACTTGGTGTCCTTCAGCCACGGCAGCAGCCCGAGGTTCTCCGCCGAGCGCTCTTTGACCGCGGCGCGGATGCCATTGACGTTGATGGTGGTGACGATCACGAAGCAGAACCTTAACGTCGGGGTACGACAGGCCGGAAACGACGAACGTGAGCTTGTGTGCGAGAAATCGACGGCAGATTCATACGGTCAAGACAACATCCATTGATTTGGGAGGTTGTCGTGCCCAGTGGGTATCCGCATTCGAAGCAGACCCGGCGGGAGTTGTTTGACCGGGTGTGTCAGGGCGCTCCATTAATCGAGACGGCCAAGGCGATGGGTGTGTCGACGACCTCGGCGTGGGTGTGGTGGCGCAACGCTGGTGCGATGAAACTGATCATGGGCAGCGGCATGCACGGGCTGGCCGAGGCCGGCGTTCCCGATCGGCCCGGTGGACGGGGGCATCGGCTCAGTCTCGATGAGCGCATCGCGATCATGCGGGGCCGCGATGCTGGCCTGACTTATGAGCAGATCGGTACGCAGATCGGCCGCCACCGCAGCGTCATCTGGCGTGAGGTGCGGCGCAACAGCAATGCCGACGGCGACTACCACGCCCGGATGGCACACGGGCGGGCGGCGCAGAGGTCACACCGACCAAAAGCGTTCAAACTCAACGACACCGCGCTGTGCGCCGCCATCGAAACGTGGATGGATGACGGGTGGAGCCCGAAACTGATCGCCGAGATGTTGGCCCGCGATCACCCGCATGACAGGCTCAAACGCGTGAGCCACGAAACCATCTACCAGTGCCTTTACGTGCAGGGCCGTGGCCAACTGCGCGCTGATCTGAACAAGTGCCTGTCCACCAAACGGGCCACCCGCAAGCCCCGCGACCACACCGAACGCCGCGGCAAGTTCACCGATGTGTTCACCATCAGTGACCGGCCAGCCGAGGCCAATGACCGTGCCGTGCCGGGACATTGGGAAGGCGACCTGATCCTGGGTACTCGCGGCGGCAGCGCGATCGGCACCCTGGTCGAACGCAGCACCCGGTTCACCATCTTGTTGCACCTACCCGACAATCACACCGCCGACTCGGTGGCCGCGGCGATGATCGCGGCGATGAGTGAGCTGCCCGAACACCTGCGCCGCAGCATCACCTGGGACCGCGGCAGCGAGATGGCGAACTGGCGTGACATCAAACTGGCGCTCAAGGCGCCGGTCTACTTCTGCGATCCGCACTCACCCTGGCAGCGCGGGAGCAACGAGAACACCAACCGGCTGCTGCGGTTCTGGTTCGAAAAAGGCACCGACCTGAGCGTGCACACCAAAGCCGACCTCACCCGTATCCAGGACACCCTCAACAAGCGTCCCCGACCCACCCTCGATCTGGACACCCCAGCCCAACGCCTAGCCGCGCTCTTGAACCAAGCCGCCTAGCCACGTTGCACTAATCGATTGACTTTGAGGACGAAATCTCGCACACAAGCTCACGTTCGAGGTGAATTACTCCTGGGCGGAAGCCAGCGCGGCGTTGAAGGTGGCGCTCGGCCGCATCACCGCCGAGGTCTTCTCCGGGTCCGGGTAGTAGTAGCCGCCGATGTCGGCCGGGCTGCCCTGTGCCGCAGCCAGTTCCGCGACGATCTTCTCCTCGTTCTCGGCCAGCGTCTTGGCCAGCGGAGCGAACTTGGCGGCCAGCTCGGCGTCCTCGGTCTGCTCGGCAAGGGCCTGCGCCCAGTACATGGCGAGGTAGAACTGGCTGCCGCGGTTGTCCAGCTCACCGGTGCGCCGCGACGGACTCTTGTTCTCGTCCAGCAGCTTTCCGGTGGCGGCGTCCAGCGTCTTGGCCAGCAACAGAGCCTTGGCGTCGTCGGTCTTGTTGCCCAGGTCCTCGAGGCTCGCGCCCAGGGCCAGGAACTCACCCAGCGAATCCCAGCGCAGGTGGTTCTCCTCGACCAGCTGCTGCACGTGCTTGGGCGCCGAACCGCCGGCGCCGGTCTCGTACAGGCCGCCGCCGGCCATCAGCGGCACGATCGACAGCATCTTGGCGCTGGTGCCCAGCTCCAGGATCGGGAACAGGTCGGTGAGGTAGTCGCGCAGGATGTTGCCGGTCGCGGCAATGGTGTCCTGACCGCGCATGGCCCGCTCGATGGTGTGCCGCATGGCGCGTTCCTGCGACATCACCTGGATGTCGAGGCCCTCGGTGTCGTGATCCTTGAGGTAGGTCGCGACCTTCTTGCGCAGCTCGGCCTCGTGCGGACGCTCCTGGTCCAGCCAGAACACCACCGGCATACCGGAGAGCCGGGCCCGCGTGACGGCCAGCTTGACCCAGTCGCGGATCGGCGCGTCCTTCACGACGGGCATGCGCCAGATGTCGCCTTCTTCGACGTTCGTGGTGAACAGCACCTCACCGGTGTCGATGTCGACGATGTTGGCGGCGCCGTCCTCCGGAATTTCGAAGGTCTTGTCGTGGCTGCCGTACTCCTCGGCCTTCTGCGCCATGAGACCGACGTTCGGCACAGTGCCCATGGTCCGCGGGTCGAACTGGCCGTGCGTCTTACAGAAGTTGATGATCTCCTGGTACATCCGGGAGAACGTCGACTCGGGGTTGACGGCCTTGGTGTCCTTGAGCTTTCCGTCGGCGCCGTACATCTTGCCGCCGAGCCGGATCATGGCCGGCATCGAGGCGTCGACGATGACGTCCGACGGCGAGTGGAAGTTCGTGATACCGCGGGCCGAGTCGACCATGGCCAGCTCGGGACGGTGCTCGTGGCACTTGTGCAGGTCGTCGACGATCTCGTCGTGCAGCGACTTGGGCAGTGTCGAAATCTTGTCGTACAGGTCCGAGAGACCGTTGTTGACGTTGACGCCCAGCTCGTCGAAGAGCTTCTGGTGCTTGGCGAATGCGTCCTTGTAGAAGATGCGTACGGCGTGGCCGAACACGATCGGGTGGCTGACCTTCATCATGGTCGCCTTGACGTGCAGGGAGAACATCACGCCCGTCTTGTAGGCGTCCTCCATCTGCTCCTCGTAGAACTGGATGAGCGCCTTCTTGCTCATGTACATCGAGTCGATGATGTCGCCGGCGTCGAGCTTGACCTCGGGCTTGAGCTCAATTGTCTTGCCGGACTTGGTCTTCAGGACCATCTTCACGCGGCGGTCCTTGTCGAGCGTCATGGACTGCTCGCCGTGGTAGAAGTCGCCGGTCTTCATGGTGGCGACGTGCGTGCGGGAGGCCTGCGACCACTCGCCCATGCTGTGCGGGTGCTTGCGGGCGTACTCCTTGACCGCCTTCGGGGCACGACGGTCCGAGTTGCCTTCGCGCAGAACGGGGTTCACCGCGCTGCCGAGACACTTGCCGTAGCGATCCTTGATCGCCTTTTCTTCGTCGGTCTTCGGGTCACCCGGGTAGTCGGGCAGGTTGTAGCCCTTCTCCTTGAGTTCCTTGATCGCGGCGACGAGCTGCGGCACCGAGGCACTGATGTTGGGCAGCTTGATGATGTTGGTGTCGGGTTCCTGCGTCAGCCGGCCCAGCTCACCCAGGTTGTCGGGGACCTTCTGCTCATCGGTCAGGTAGTCGCTGAACTCGGCGAGGATGCGGGCCGCCACCGAGATGTCACTGGTCTGGACGTCGATACCGGCGGCGCCGGCGAAGGTGCGGACGACCGGCAGGAAGGCGTACGTCGCGAGCAGCGGCGCCTCGTCGGTCAACGTGTAGATGATGGATGGTTTCTCGCCACTCATGGTCACTCTCCCGGCGTCACGGACGGTACGTACGAAAATCTATGTCGAGTCCGGCGTCTGCACATGACTACCCCGTCGCACGACGGTTACGAAACTACCGTGACCGGCGGGGCAGGTTTCCGGTGGTCCGGTCTGTCATGCACAGATCTGGATCGATACCGACAGGCTGCGCGAACCAGACCGACACCGACACGCCGTCTCCCGCCCACCGGACGGCACCAGCTAGCAGTTGCCCAGGCTCTTGAGATACCCTCGAGTCCGGTCATGAGTGCCAGCGTCAAGCCCCGGCTTGCTGGCCGGCAACCCTCCATCCGCGGTGGGGTGCCCCGGGAGACGACCAGGTTGAGCAGTCGTACATCGGCTGCGAGGCAAGCGCGGGTCCGCCACCACGGACCCGGATGACTGGGTGAGTGGAGGCTTCCTATGCGTCGCTGTCTGTGATTCGTGCGAGTTCGCGCACCCATTCGTCGTACCCAAAAACTCACAGGAGACACCCCTAACATGACCACTGAGGCCATCGACCCCACCGCGCGCTGGAGCTTCGAGACGAAGCAGATCCACGCAGGTCAGAGCCCCGATAGCGCCACCAATGCCCGGGCGCTGCCGATCTACCAGACGACGTCGTACACGTTCCGCGACACCGACCACGCCGCCGCGCTGTTCGGGCTGGCCGAGCCGGGCAACATCTACACCCGCATCATGAACCCGACCACCGACGTGGTCGAGCAGCGCGTCGCCGCTCTCGAGGGCGGCGTGGCCGCACTGTTCCTGTCGTCGGGTCAGGCTGCCGCCACCTTCGCCATCCTGAACATCGCCGGCACCGGCGACCACGTCGTGGCCTCGCCGCGGCTGTACGGCGGCACCTACAACCTGCTCCACTACACGCTGCCGAAGCTCGGCGTCGAGGTCAGCTTCGTGGCGGACCCCGACGATCTGGACTCCTGGCGCGCCGCCGTCCGGCCGAACACCAAGGCGTTCTTCGCCGAGACCATCTCCAACCCGAAGATCGACATCCTGGACATCCCCGGCGTCTCGGGCGTCGCGCACGACAACGGCGTGCCGCTGATCGTCGACAACACCGTCGCCACGCCGTACCTGATCCAGCCGCTGGCCCACGGCGCCGACATCGTCGTGCACTCGGCCACCAAGTACCTGGGCGGGCACGGCTCGGCCATCGCGGGCGTCATCGTCGACGGCGGCACGTTCGACTGGACCAACGGCAAGTTCCCCGGCTTCACCGAACCGGACCCGAGCTACCACGGTGTGGTGTTCGCCGACCTGGGCGCACCGGCCTACGCGCTCAAGGCGCGCGTGCAGCTGCTGCGCGATCTGGGCAGCGCTGCCGCCCCGTTCAATTCCTTCCTCATCGCGCAGGGATTGGAAACGCTGTCTCTGCGCGTTGAACGCCATGTGTCCAACGCGCAGAAGGTCGCCGAGTACCTCGAGGGCCGCGCGGACGTGCTCTCGGTGAACTACGCCGGCCTGCCGTCGTCCCCGTGGTACGAGCTGGGCCGCAAGCTGGCCCCCAAGGGCACCGGTGCGGTGCTGTCGTTCGAACTGACCGGTGGCGTCGAGGCGGGCAAGGCGTTCGTCAACGCGCTGACGCTGCACAGCCACGTCGCCAACATCGGTGACGTGCGGTCGCTGGTGATCCACCCCGCGTCGACCACGCATCAGCAGCTGACCGCCGAGGAGCAGCTGGCCTCCGGCGTCACCCCGGGTCTGGTGCGCCTGGCCGTCGGCATCGAGGGCATCGAAGACATCCTCGCCGACCTGGAGCAGGGCTTCGCTGCCGCCGGATCGGTGGGGGGTGCCGACCGAGAGGCGGCCTTGGTGTGACGATTATCGACGTGCCCGTGTCTGACATATCCGCAGCGCCACGGCTGCCTGCCGAAGGCGAGACCGGTGTGGTGAACATCGGCTCGCTGACGCTGGAGAGCGGCATCGTGCTGCCCGACGTGTCCATCGCGGTGCAGCGCTGGGGCGAGCTGTCCCCCACCGCCGACAACGTCGTGATGGTGCTGCACGCGCTGACCGGTGACTCCCACGTCACCGGCCCGGCCGGGCCCGACCATCCGACCGGCGGCTGGTGGGACGGCGTCGCCGGCCCGGCGGCGCCGATCGACACCGACCGCTGGTGCGCCATCGCCACCAACGTGCTCGGCGGCTGCCGCGGGTCGACCGGCCCGAGCTCGCTGGCTCCCGACGGAAAGCCTTGGGGCTCACGGTTTCCCGCCATCACCGTGCGCGACCAGGTGAACGCCGACCTGGCGGCCCTGGCCGCCCTCGGCATCACCCAGGTGGCCGCGGTCGTCGGCGGCTCCATGGGCGGCGCGCGGGCGCTGGAATGGCTTGTGGGACATCCCGACACGGTGCGGGCCGGGCTGGTGCTGGCGGTCGGCGCGCGCGCCACCGCCGACCAGATCGGCACGCAGTGCGCACAGGTCGCGGCCATCAAGGCCGACCCGAACTGGAACGGCGGCGACTACTACCTGACGGGACGCACCCCGGACGACGGCATCCAGATCGCCCGCCGGTTCGCGCACCTGACCTACCGCGGCGAGAAGGAACTCGACGACCGGTTCCGCAACACCGCGCAGAACCATGAAAAGAGTTCTGGCGACGGCCTGTACGCGGTCGAGAGCTACCTGGAGTACCAGGGCCGCAAGCTGGCCGCGCGGTTCGACGCGGGCACCTATGTGGCGCTGACGGACGCGCTGAGCAGTCACGACGTCGGGCGCGGACGGGGCGGGGTCGCGGCGGCGTTGTCCAGCTGTCCGGTGCCGGTGATCGTCGGGGGCATCACCTCCGACCGGCTGTATCCCATTCGGCTGCAGGAAGAGCTGGCCGCGTTGCTGCCGGGCTGTCCGGGTCTCGAGGTCATCGAATCCGACTACGGCCACGACGGATTCCTGGTCGAGACCGACAAGGTGGGCCTGCTGATCCGCCAGACACTGGATTTGGCCTCGCGGTGACCGGCGAACGCTCGCTGTCCTTCGGAGAGCAGGCCGCTGCCTACGAGCGGGGGCGCCCGTCGTATCCGCCGGAGTCCATCAACTGGCTGCTGCCCGCCGTCGACGTCGACGTCCTCGACCTCGGCGCCGGTACCGGCAAGCTGACCGTCCGGCTGGCCGAGCGCGGCCTGTCGGTCACGGCCGTCGACCCCATCCCCGAGATGCTCGAGGTGCTCAGCGGGTCACTGCCGTCGGTGCCGGCCCTGCTGGGCACGGCCGAGGAAATCCCGTTGCCCGACAACAGTGTCGACGCGGTCCTGGTGGCCCAGGCCTGGCACTGGTTCGACCCGGAGCGGGCCGCCGCCGAAGTGGCCCGGGTGCTGCGGCCGGGCGGCCGGCTGGGGCTGCTCTGGAACATCCGCGACGAGCGGCTGGGCTGGGTCAAGGAACTGAACCGCATCATCGGCTGCGAGCACGATCCGTCCGCCGACTCACTGTGCGGCGGCTTCACCGACATCGAGACGCACCGCTTCGAGTGGACGAGTTACCTTACGCCGCAAGCGCTTCTGGACCTCGTGGCGTCACGGAGCTACTGCATCACCTCACCCGCCGACGTGCGCCGCAAAGTGCTGGGCGAGGTACGCGAGCTGCTGAACACGCACCCGGCGCTGGCCAGCAGCACCGGGTTGGCGCTGCCGTACGTCACGCACTGCGTGCGGGCGACGCTGGCCTAGGCACTCGGCTCGCCGGGAGCCAGAAATGTTCCGATGACTGCCGTGCCCGGGCCGACCCGCGCCCCAGGCCCGGGCACCGCGGTTGTCGTCAGCGCCCCGAGTTCCCCGCCGCATTCGGCGCAGACGGTCTTCGCCGTTGTGACACAGCCACATTCGCCATGCACGAGTAGCGCCGGGGGGCCGTCTTCCCCGGCGGTCCATTTGTCACCCCACGCGAGCAGGGTCACGATCACCGGGTAGAGCTCGCGCCCCTTGTCGGTGAGGACGTACTCGAAACGCGGAGGCGCGCTCTGATATTGGCGCCGGGCCACGATCGCGTGGCGCTCCAGATCGTCCAGACGCGCAGCCAGGACGTTCGACGCGATGCCCAGATCACGGCGGATGTCCTCGAACCGGGCCATCCCCGCGAACAGGTCCCGCAGCACCAAGGCCGTCCACCGTTGGCCCACCACGTCGAGCGTCCGCGCTATCGAGCAGGAGATGTCACCGAAGGACTGTTTGGACACCACATCAGCCTAGTCCATTGCTTTCTGCAATGGACTCTGATTAGGTGGGTTGCAAATAACAAGTGACGCTCAGGGGGTTCTGATGACGACCAGCACCGACTCTGTCGCGACGTTCTGCGCGGCCACCCGCAGCGGCGACGTCGACCGGTTCATCGCCGCCCTCGCACCCGACGCGGAGCTGATCTCCCCGCTGTCCGGGCGCCTGGTGTTCCGGGGCCGCGACGACCTCCGGGTCCTGCTGACCGCGGTCTACGCCAGGATGCGAAACCTCGAGTGGGACAACGTCATCGGCGACGGACGCACGCGCGTCGCGGTGAGCCGCGGGCGCATCGCGGGACTCACCATCACCGATGCCCTGGTGTTCGAACTCGACGATGCGGGGTTGATCCAGCGGCTGTGCCCGCACCTGCGGCCGTGGCTCGCGGTGACGATCTTCGCCCTGCTGCTCGGGCCACGGCTCGCCGCCCACCCGGGCGTCGCGCGACGCGCGCTCAGTCGCTGATCTCGGCCGGACCGAACCAGCGCTCCAGGGCCGCGCGCAGGTCCTCGGCATCGGCCGCGCCGAAAGTGTCTGCGGCCCAGGCGACGTAGCCGTCGGGCCGGATCAGCATCGCAGCGGGCCCGTCGGCCATGGCGGCGACCACCGTGTCGACGCGGCGGTCCCACGGTGCGGCGACCGGGGCCGCCGCACCGCCGGACAGGTCGAGCACCACGCCCCGGCCACCGTGCAGAAACTCGGTGAGCCGGCGCCCGTCGTCCAGCGTCTCGTCCGGCACCATGAACCCGGTCAGCCGGTGCGGGGTGCCGCCGCCCATGTCGTAGCGAACATCGGCCCCAGCCAGTAGTCCCGCCATGTGCGCGGTGACATCGGGCAGCTGGAAGAGTTCACCGAGAAGCGTGCGCAAGGCGCGCACCTCGGGTCCCGGTGCAGTGAGGGCGATCTGGGCCAGTGAGTGCATCATGACGCGCTCGCCGACCGGATAGCGCTCGGACTCATACGTGTCGAGCAATACCTCAGGCGCCCAGCCATTGATGACGGCAGCCAGCTTCCAGCCCAGATTCAACGTGTCCTGCAGACCGAGGTTCAGCCCAGGGCCACCCATGGCCGAATGTACATGTGCCGCATCACCGATCAACAGAATGCGGCCGGACCGATAGGCATCGGCCTGCCGCGTGTTCTGGCCGTCGATGCGGCGCATCGCGAACGGACCGGGTCCGGTCGGCGGTTCGAACGGCACGTCGACCCCGAGCACGCGACGCAGGCTCTGCCGGAGTTCGTCGAACGTCAACTCCCCCGGCGCGTCGTCGGATAGTGCACCGAACTCGAGGGTGCCCAGCAGCGGTGGGTCTCCGTGCGCCTCGAAGAAGATCGCCATGCCGTTGTCATAGCGGTTGTGCCCGAACGGAATCCGCCCGAATCCGGGCACATCGAGCTCGCCGCCGGGGCCGCGGAACTCGTCGGCGATCTGCACGTGCGCCAGCCGGGCCACCGTCGGCGACGTAGTTCCGGGAAAGCCGATACCCGACTGCTTGCGGACGGTGCTGCGGCCGCCGTCGGCACCCACCAGCCAATCGGCTTGCAGCACGTAGGCGCCGTCGGGCCCGGCCACCTCGACGGTGACGCCGTCGGGCCCGGCCGACAGCGCGGTCACGGCATGCCCCCACCGCACCTCGACCCCGAGAGTCTGCGCCCGTTCGTACAGCAGCTGCACAAGCCGGGCCTGCTTCATCAACACGGCGCGCATCGGATTGTCCTCGACGCCAACAAAATCCAGCGGCAAACCGGAGAAGATCCAGCCGTAGGCGGGCTGCGGCGCGTGGGGATCGCCGGTGAATGCCTGGTAGAGGCCACGCATGTCGAGCTGCCGGATCACTTGTCCGACAAGGCCGTTGGCCTTGGGCTCGTCACCGGGCCCGGGCAGCGCGTCGAGCACGACCGGTTTGACGCCGGCGAGGGCGAGTTCACAGGCCATCATCAGGCCGTTGGGTCCGGCGCCGGAGATCACGACGTCAGCGGGCATACTCACTCCTTCGTTCTGTTCGGTTCGGGCAGCCCCGCCATGACGGCAGCGAAACCCTCACGCATCAGCTGCGTGATGGACACCGGCGGATCAGCGTTGGCGTACGCCTCCATCGCGGTGTCCCCGATCGCGCGGACCACGGCCACCACCAGACGCGGGTACATGTCGTCAGGGCCGAGGCCCGTTCGCTCGGCGATGGCCGCCACCCAGTCCTGATAGAGGATCTGTGGCACCGCATTGCGAACCTCGGTGCGCATCAGCAGTTTTCGGACTTCGACGAGTTCGCGGCGGTCCGGGATGAGGTCGGCACCCGTGATGTCGACCATCTCTTCTTCCAGCGTGCCCGTCACGGCCACGATGATCGACGTCCACAGCGGTTCGTCGGCCGGCCGCGACCGGAACGTCGCGACACTGCGCTGCATCCGCTCGGCAATGCGATAAGCCAGCGCCTCGTACTTGCCGCTGAAGTAGTTGTTGAACGTCCGTAGGGACACTCCCGCCAGCGCCGCGATCTCCTCGCGAGTGACGGCATCCAGCCCGCCGCGGTCGAACGCCAGCTGCAGCGCCGCGTCGCTGAGCGCCCGACGGGTGTCGAGCTTCTTCTGTTCGCGCAGACCGGTTGCGGCGGATTCGGGCATGCCGCCACGGTACCGATGATTTTGCACACCGGGCAAGTTTGCCTAACGGGCAATTTCCTGTGAATATAACTGACTTGAGTCATTGACTCTGGTCAGTGAAGCGAGTACAACTTGAGCCACCATGACCCGCGCCACCGCCAAACCATCGCTGCGAGAAGCCAAACGGCTGGAAACCCGCCAGCGGGTTCTCGATGCCGCGATCACCGAGTTCAAGCGCGCGGGAATGGCCGATGCCGATGTCGGCGCCATCATCAGATCGGCCGGCGTCGCACACGGCACCTTCTACTTCCACTTCCCCACGAAAGAGCACGTGCTGTTCGAGCTCGAACGCCAAGCCGAGGAATCCGCCGGACGCGAGCTCGCCACATTCCTGCAGACCCCCCACACCCTCGAAGAGGCGCTGAACGAGGTGGTCCGGGTCATCGTGGCCGTGGAACAGCGGCTCGGCCGACTGCTCTTCAAAGATGTTCTGGCCCTGCACTTTTCCTCCAACCGCCCACTCGACGACGAATGGACCGACCACCGGGTGATCGTGCTGGTGGTCCAGGAGATCGAGCGGGCGCGCCAGGCCGGTGAGGCCGACGCGGATGTCGACGCGTTCCACAGCGCCGTCTACTTCCTGCTCAGCCTCTACGCCCTGCTGACCACGAGTCGCGGCGCGGATCAGATCCGCACCGCGCTGCTGGACAACTTCGTCCACACCGCGCTGCGAGGTATCGCGGCCCGATAACCGGAGGAGACACCATGTGGCAGGAGATCGCCCGCCTCGCCATCGCATGGGGCGCCATGGCCGCCCTCATCGCGTTCTGGTATTGGATGTTCTCGAACATCGGAACCTTCTGATCCGGCCGGTCTGCAAGTGTCGCAACCGATTACGGCCACAGAGCTCGAACGGGCCTGTGCGCTGACCGCGGTGGCACTGTCCGAACGACGGCGGGCGGGGGTGCATCTGATCTCCGGCGAGCAGCGCCGCTTCGGCCTCAGCGCCGGCCGGTCCGTCATCCACGTTCCGTATCCCGCGCCCGTCCCCGACTGGTCGTTGCGGACCTACACGTGTGGTGTCGCCCTGCAGTGCGCGCCGTCGAAAGACCGCATCGCGCAGTACCCGCTGCACCGGTTGGCGGAGCGCGAACTCGGTGCGCTCCGCCAGGTCGAGGGCGCAACGGCGCTGGGCTGGGTGGCGCGGCGCTGGCCCGGGTTGCTGTCCGAGGCGCGTCGGGCGCTGCCCGGACTGGAACCGGCTGACCCGGATCTCTCCGCGGACGAAATTCTCTGCCGCACAGATACCTTGGCACGCTCCCGCGAACGTCTGCCGGATTACCCGCTGCTCGGCACACCGCCGCTGAGCGCGCCGACCAACCGGACGCTGGCGAGCGCGATCCGGCGCACGCTCGGGCGCATGCCGTGGTCGTCGTCGCGCTCGGATACGCAACGGCTGATGTCGATCCCCGTCGGCGGCGAGGGCGGGGTGCGCAACGCCAACCTGCCACCGGCCAGCCGGCCCGAAGACGACGACCTCGACGTCCGGCCCGACCGTCGCGCGGGAATCCCCTACCCCGAATGGAATTCGTGGCGTGGCCAGTTTCTACCTGATCACGTCGCGGTCCTGGAACGGCGGCAGACCCGGCACGACCGCCGCGGTGGCGCACCGCCGGACATCCGGCGCTGGTTCGACGAGCCGACGCATCGCACGATGGTCAACCGACTGGAGGACGGCAGCGACCTCGATGTCGACGCCTATGTGGCGGCCTATACGGACGAGCGATCCGGGTCGCAGCAGGAGGCGAAGGTGTTCCGCAGCTTGCTGCCGAGTGCACGCGACACCGTCACCGCCGTACTCCTGGACGGCAGCTCGTCGCTGGGCATTCATCAGGGCCGGGTGTTCGACCTCGAATTGGCCTGTGCCGACGCACTTTCCCGAGCCATGACTGTCGCCCGCGAGCGCCACGGGATCTTCGTCTTCAGCGGCAACACCCGCCATCGCGTCGAGGTTCGATGCCTGAAAGACTTCAGCGACAACCACTTTGCGCTACCCAGCCGGTCCGGCCTCGTGACAGGCGGCTACACCCGACTCGGCGCACCCATCCGGCACCTGACCAGCCGCCTCCTGACCCAGCCCGCGGCACGTCGCCTCCTCATCGTGATCGGCGACGGCCTGATCTCCGACGAAGGCTACGAGGGCCGGTACGCCTGGGCGGACGTCGCGCACGCCGTCGGTGAAGCCGACGAGGCCGGCGTCGGCGTCTACTACCTGGGACTGGGACCGGTCCGGGTGGATCCACTGCCCGAGGTCTTCGGCTCCCGGCGATCCCAGCGCATCCGTCGCGTCGAAGAACTCCCCCGCGCCCTGGCGCACGTACACCGAGAGTTGGTTTCCGCATGACTGATTCGCCATACCTGCCGGCCGGCGACGAGATGACCACTTTCTGCCAGGCGTATCAGCGTCGGCTGCCGGTCATGCTCACCGGGCCCACGGGCTGCGGCAAGACGCGCTTCGTCGAGCACATGGGAAACCTGTTGGGGCGCCCCGTGGTCACCATCAGCTGTCATGACGACCTCACCAGTTCGGACCTGGTCGGCCGGTTCGTCGTCGCCGGCGGTGACGTGCTCTGGACCGACGGCCCACTGACCCGCGCCGTCAAAGACGGCGCCATCTGTTATCTCGACGAGGTGGTGGAGGCGCGCCACGACTCGCTGGCGATCCTGCATTCGCTGACCGACCACCGCCGCACCCTCTATCTGGACCGCGCCGGCGAAGTGGTGCCGGCACCCGATTCCTTCCTGCTGGTCTGCTCGTACAACCCGGCGTACCGGCATTCGCTCAAGGACCTCAAGCCGTCGTTCCGCCAGCGCTTCGTCACCATCGCGATGACCTATCTGCCACCCGACCGCGAGGCCGAAGTCCTCGTCGGCGAAACGGGCATCGACATCGGCGCCGCCATGCGGCTCGTGCAGTGCGCCAACAGCATTCGCCAGGCCGACGACGCCTTCCATTTCGAGCCGCCGTCGACGCGCGTGCTGGTCTCGGCGGCGCACCTGGTCGCCGCGGGTGCCGACGAGATGTCGGCCGCCGAAGCCGCGGTGCTGGCCCCGCTGAGCAGCGACGGCGCCATCAATGAAGGCCTGCGCGAGATCGCCGCCGCGTGCCTGCAACCGGCGGGTATCCGCTGACCACGAATGTCACAGTCAGAAAAGGAGTTTCACGGCCATGAATGAGCAGGACCGCAAACGCAAACGGGCACTGATCGTCTTCCAGCTGTTCGCCTACGGCTGGCTATTGGCGATGTTCCTGATCCAACTGCACATGTCGATCGTCCGGGGCTGGTGGTCACTGTGAGTACGACAGCAGTCCCGACCGTCAGCTACGACCAGCACCACGACGAATCCCGGCTGGCGCAACGACAAGCCGACCGCTGGCTCATCACCGGCACCCTGTTGATGGGGTCGATGTTCATCGGCTTCGTCGGGCTGCCGTTCTTCCTGCGCGGCGTGTGGCTGCAACGGCGCGCACAGAAGGCCGGCCTGTCGGTACGGCCGATCATCGTGACGCTCATCGGCTATCTGGTGATCCTCGATGCCGCCCTCAACAGCATCGGGTGGTCACTGGATCTGCTCGCCAACCACACACTGCTGAACCGCACCATCATCACGGCGTGGGGCAACATGTTCGACGCCGGATACTTCTGGCACTACAACGAACTGTGGATCGGTGGGGCCGGCGCACCGGGCGAGAAGGCCTGGGAAGTCGCATTGATCCTGACGGTGTTCACCATGCGCATCGCCGCCGGTATCGCGTTCCTGCAGATGAAGAGGTGGGGCCACCAGTGGCTCATCATCACCTGCTGGTTCGGCATCGTCATCTGGATCGGCTACACGTTCAACATGACGATGTTCGCCGACATCCGTTATGCCGGTGTGGTTTTCCCGGTGCTCGGATGGTGGCTGTACGACATCTTCTACATCACGCCGTTCCTGGCCATCCCATATCTGCACACCGTCAATCGCGAAATCTTCAGCGACTAAAGGAATTCCATGACCACCACCGAAGCCGAATCGACAGCCGCCCTCCCCCTGGGCACCACGCCCGTCTACGCCAACATGCACAAGTGGCTCAAGCGCGGTCTTTTCGTGTGCCTGTTCGGACTCGTCATCGAGGGATCGTTCACCATGCCGGCGCTGGCCGTCTGGTACGGCTGGCCGACGTTGTCATTCCGGGAAATCTGCAGCGAGTTGATGAAGGTGCGCTACTCGGATGACACGCTGGAATGCAAGTTCCCGTACGACTTCTCGGGTGCGCCCTTCGGCGGGCCACCGGAGGCCGCGGGCCAGCAGACCGCGAAGGACACCTGGGGCGTCCAACCGGTGCCCCACTATCACCGCCTCGGCTTCCGCGAGCTGGTGCAGATCCACGAGGACCGCCTCGCCCGCACCGGTGGTCACTGACAGGGATTTGTGCACGATTTTCCGCGGTGACCGCGGAAAATCGTGCACAAATCCCTGTGGATCAGAAGGCGTAGGCGCCGAACCGGCCCCAGGCGACGAACAACGCCAGGCCCAGCAGCACCACGTTGACCGCCACGTTGGGGTACTCCTTGCGCCGGCCGTGCGTGACGATGGCGCCGACCATGACCGCCGCCAGGCCGACGGCGGCCAGCGGGGTGAGTACCGGGAGGATGTGCACGAGCGGCGGCACGATCAGGCCGATCGCGCCGGCTACTTCGGCCGCGCCGATCCCGCGGATGGCGTTCGGGTCCACGTCGGCGAGTGCGCCCAGGCCCTGCGCAACCAGCTTCTCCTTGGGCAGGACCAGCTTCATGGTGCCGCTTCCGGCGAAGACGAATGCCAGTACGCCGGCGACGATCCACAGTGCAGTGTTCATGTTGAGCTCCTCGGATGATGTGATGGCAAGCCTGAACCAATAAGCGGACTATAGTCCGATTTATTCCACATCAAACGCCGAGCAGCCACTCGGCACCGAGGAACTAAGCAGTACCCAACGGGTTGATGGTCCACGCCACGTACAACATGACGGCGCTGACCGATGCTGTTGTCGCGACGTCGATGATCCGGCTGCGCACGACGAGCAGGCCGGCGCGGTCATCGGTCAGCAGCAGGCGCATGACCGCCGCGATACCGACGCCGATCGCCATCACCAGCGCGCCGCGGCGCCAGTAGCCGCCGACCACCAATGCGAACGCCACCACGAAGAACACGCCCACCGACAGGATCGGCCATTGGCCGGCGAACACCTTGCGGGCGAATTCCTTTGCGGTCAAGACAGTTTCGCCTCTTCCGCCTCGACCACGTTGGCCAGCAGGAAAGCGCGGGTCAGGGGGCCGACGCCGCCCGGATTGGGCGACACGTGACCGGCCACCTCCCACACATCGGGGTGCACGTCACCGGCGAGCTTGCCGTCGACACGGCTGACACCCACGTCGACGACGGCCGCGCCCGGCTTGACCATGTCGGCGGTCAGCATGTGCGGCACGCCGACCGCGGCGATGATGATGTCCGCCTGCCGGGTCAGGGCCGGCAGATCACGAGTTCCGGTGTGGCACAACGTCACTGTCGCGTTCTCCGAACGCCGGGTGAGCAGCAGGCCCATCGGCCGGCCCACGGTGACGCCGCGGCCGATCACCACGACATGCGCGCCGGCAATCGGTACCTCGAAGCGGCGCAGCAGGTGCACGATGCCGCGCGGCGTGCACGGCAGCGGTGCGGGCTCGTTCAGCACCAGCCGGCCCAGGTTGGTCGGGTGCAGTCCGTCCGCATCCTTGTCGGGGTCGATGCGCTCCAGCGCGGCGTTCTCGTCGAGGTGCTTGGGCAGCGGCAACTGCACGATGTAGCCCGTGCACTCCGGGTTGGCGTTCAGCTCGTCGATGACGGCGTTCAGCTCCGCCTGACTGATGTCGGCCGGCAGGTCCCGGCGGATCGAGTTGATGCCGACCTTCGCGCAGTCGGCGTGCTTGCCACGCACGTAGGCGTGCGAGCCCGGGTCGTCACCGACCAGGACCGTACCGAGACCCGGCGTCCGGCCGGCGGCGGTCAGCGCCGCCACCCGCTTGGTCAGGTCCGTGAAGATCTCGTCGCGTGTGGCCTTGCCGTCCAGCGTGATTGCACCCACGGCGAACATTGTGTCAGGCCCGCGGGAACACCCGTTGACACCACCCAATACCGCGTGGTCAGCTGCCGAATGTGAACACCCAGCCCAATGTGTCCACTGACGTTTTCAGTGCAGCCAAGCTCGGTCCGATCACGTTGCGTAATCGGGTCATCAAGGCCGCGACGTTCGAGGCGGCGACGCCAGATGCGCTGGTCACCGATGATCTGATCCGCTATCACCGGCTGCCCGCCGCGGGCGGGGTGGGGATGACGACGGTGGCCTATTGCGCGGTGGCCCCGGGTGGGCGTACCGATGGGTGGCAGTTGTGGATGCGCCCGGAGGCCATCCCGGGGCTGCAGAAGTTGACCGCGGCGGTGCATGCCGAGGGGGCGGCGATCAGCGCGCAGATCGGGCATGCCGGCCCGGTCGCCAATGCCCGCACCAACAAGGCCACCGCGTTGGCGCCGGTGCGGTTGTTCAACCCGCTGTCGATGCGCTTTGCCCGCAAGGCCACCCGCGCCGACATCGACGATGTGATGGCCGCGCACGCGAACGCCGCCCGGCTGGCGATCGAGGCCGGGTTCGACGCCGTCGAGGTGCACCTGGGCCACAACTACTTCGCGTCCTCGTTCCTGTCGCCGTTGATCAACAAGCGCCGCGATGAGTTCGGTGGCTCGTTGTACAACCGGGCCAAGGTCGCCCGCGGCACCGTGCAGGCCGTACGGGAGGCCGTGGGTGATCGGATCGCGGTGATCGCCAAACTCAACATGAGCGACGGCGTCCGCGGCGGCATCCCCATGGAAGAGTCGCTGCAGACCGCCACCTGGCTGCAAGAGGACGGCGCCCTGGACGCGCTGGAGCTGACTGCGGGCAGTTCGTTGGTCAATCCGATGTACCTGTTCCGCGGCGATGCACCGGTCAAGGAATTCGCCGCGAACTTCAGGCCGCCGATCAGCTGGGGCATCCGGATGAGCGGGCACAAGTTTTTCCGCGAGTACCCGTACCAGGAGGCCTACCTGCTCGAGCAGGCCCGGCAGTTCCGGGCCGAACTGTCGATGCCGCTGATCCTGTTGGGTGGCATCACCAACCGGGAAACCATGGATCTGGCCATGGCCGAGGGGTTCGAGTTCGTCGCGATGGGCCGCGCCCTGCTCGCCGAACCCGACCTACTCAACCGCATTCGAGCAGAAGACAGTGAAAACCCCGTCAAATCCGTGTGCACACACTGCAATCTGTGCATGCCCACCATCTACAGCCGCACCCACTGCGTCGTGACCGGCAAGCCCTACTGACCCGGCTGGTCCCCAGGAAAGTCCCCGGCAACGGATAGAGTTGCCTTCGATGACTGGACCAGCCGCATTGCCAGCGCTCACCGTTCGCCATGACGCCACCACGCGCACGTTCGCCCCGGGAAACGATGTCGTAGTCGGCCGCGATCTGCGCGCCGACTTCCGCGTCGCCCACCCGTTGATCTCGCGTGCGCACCTGATGCTGCGCTTCGATCACGGCCGCTGGGTCGCCGTCGACAACGGCAGCCTCAACGGCATGTACGTCAACGGGCAGCGTGTCCCGGCCGCCGATCTACACGACGGCTCGGCGGTGAACATCGGTAACCCCGACGGCCCGCTGCTGACCTTCGAGGTCGGCCAGCACCTGGGCCCGGCCGGCACGCCGCCGACGACGTCCATGCCCGTCACGCCGACGCCGTCGACCAACAACCGGCCCAGCGCGACCTGGCCGAGCCAGCAGCCGTACACCCCGCCGTCAGCGGCGCAGCAGCGATACCCGAGCGGCCCCCAGACGTTCAGCCCGTCAGGTCCGCAGCCGCAGTACCCGTCGGGTCCGCAGCCGCAATACCCGAGCGGGCCGCAGCCGCAGTACGGCCAGCAGCCGCCGCGCTACCCGACCGCACCCCAGCAGTACGCGCCGCCGTCCGCTCCGATGTCCCGGCCGGCGCCGACCCGAATCGCGCCTGACGAGTCGAGCTCGCCCGCCACGCAGTTCGGGCCGACCGCGGTCGCGCGGCCGAGCGAGAACAACCTCGGCACGACGATGCTCAAGATCCTGCGGCCCGGCCGCAACGCCGAGGTGCCGGCCGGAGCCATCAAGATCGGTCGCGGCACCGACAACGACATCGTCATCCCCGACGTCCTGGCCTCGCGGCACCACGCCACGTTGATCCCGTCGGCGGGCGGCGGTGCCCAGATCATCGACAACCGCAGCATCAACGGCACCTTCGTCAACGGCCAGCGGGTCGAGGAGGCGATGCTCCGGGATGGCGACACCGTCACCATCGGTAACGTCGACCTCGTCTACAGCGGCGGCACCCTGGCCCGCCGCACCGTCACCACCGCCGACACCCGCACCGGCGGTCTCGAGGTTCACGGCCTGACGTGGACCATCGAGGGCAACAAGACCCTGCTGAACAACATCTCGCTGGACGCCCGCCCCGGCACGCTGACCGCGGTGATCGGCCCGTCCGGCGCCGGCAAGTCGACGTTCTCCAAGCAGGTCGCCGGCCTGACCCATCCGACCAGCGGCACCGTGACTTTCGAGGGCCACGACATCCACGCCGAGTACGCCTCGCTGCGCTCCCGAATCGGCATGGTGCCGCAGGACGACGTGGTGCACGGCGACCTGACCGTCCGGCAAGCCCTGATGTACGCCGCCGAGCTGCGGCTGCCGCCGGACACCACGAAGGAAGACCGCGAGCAGGTCGTCATGCAGGTGCTCGAAGAGCTCGAGATGACGAAGCACCTGGACACCCGGGTCGCGAAGCTCTCCGGTGGTCAGCGCAAGCGTGCGTCGGTGGCGCTCGAGCTGCTGACCGGTCCGTCGTTGCTGATCCTGGATGAGCCGACGTCCGGCCTGGACCCGGCGCTCGACCGTCAGGTGATGACGATGCTGCGCCAGCTGGCCGATGCCGGTCGTGTGGTGCTGGTGGTCACCCACTCACTGACCTACCTCGACGTCTGCGATCAGGTGCTGCTGCTGGCACCGGGCGGCATGACGGCCTTCTGCGGCCCGCCCAGCCAGATCGGTCCCGAACTGGGTACCACCAACTGGGCCGACATCTTCTCGTCGGTGGCCGGCGATCCGGAGGCGGCCCACCAGCAGTTCCTGCAGCGCTCCGGCCCGCCGCCACCACAGCCACCCGCGGCGACACCGGCCGACCTGGGTGCGCCGGCGAAGACGTCGCTGCTGCGCCAGTTCTCCACCATCGCCCGACGCCAGGTGAAGCTGATCCTGGCCGACCGTGCCTACACGGCGTTCCTGCTGTTCTTGCCGTTCATCATGGGCGTGCTGTCCCTTTCGGTGCCCGGTGGCGGCCCCAACAAATCCGGTGTGGGCTTCGGCAAACCACTCGCGGCCGGCCCACCTGATTTCGGCGCCGCACCGAGCGAACCGGGCCAGATCCTGGTCATGATGAACGTCGGCGCCATCTTCATGGGCACCGCGCTGACCATTCGCGCGCTGATCGGTGAGCGGGCAATCTTCCGGCGGGAACAGGCCGTCGGCCTCTCCACTACCGCGTACCTAGCGGCGAAGGTCGCGGTGTTCACTGCGTTCGCCGTCGTCCAGTCGTCGATCGTCGTGGCGATCACGATCATGGGCAAAGGCTGGGGCGCCGGAGCGGTCACGAACGGTTCGGTGATACCGAGCCGCAGCCTCGAGATGTTCGTCGACATCTCGATGACGTGTGTGGCCGCGGCCATGACGGGTCTGGCGTTGTCCGGTCTGGCCAAATCCGCCGAGCAGATCATGCCGCTGCTCGTGGTGGCCGTCATGAGCCAGTTGGTGTTCTCCGGCGGCTTGATTCCGGTCACCGGCCGCGTGGTGCTCGACCAGTTGTCCTGGCTCACGCCGGCACGGTGGGGTTTCGCGTCGTCGGCCTCGACCATCGATCTGACCAGATTGGTCCCCGAGCCGGTGCTGCCCAATGACAAGTTCTGGCACCACACCACCGGCGCGTGGTGGACCGACATCGGTGCCCTGCTGCTGCTCTCGGCGTGCTATCTCGGCTTCGTGCGCTGGCGGATCCGTCTGAAGGCCGACTAGGGGCTAGCTGGACAGGTCCAGGCCGTGGGCGACGGCGTAGGCGATGGCCTGGTCGACGTCGATGCGGGCGCCCCGCAACCCGGCAGTGGTCCAGAACGTCGCATCCGTGCGGGCCGCGCGCAGGTCCGCCTGCTCGAACTTCGCGTCCTGCACCCGCGCGCCGCGTAGGTCGGCCGCGCGCAGCACGGCCTTGCGCAGGTCCGTGCCGACGAGCGAGGCCTCGGACAGCCGGCAGTCGGTCAGGTCAACCGCCCGCAGATCGCAACCGGCCAGCACCGCGAGCCGCAGGTCCACCTCGACCATGGTGATGGGCCGCATCGCGCACTCGGTGAACGTCGACCCCAGCAAGGTGCAATGCCGGAACGTGCTGTGCGCCAGCGAGGTCCGGCGGAAGGTGCAGTTACGGAACGCCGAGCCGGAATGCTCGGACTCGGTGAGGTCGACGCCGCTGAAGTCGCAGTCGGTGAAGACGACCCGCTCGGTGCGCAGCCGACTGAGGTCCCCGTCGTACTCGTCACGAAAGACGACTCCGGTGAATTCCGTGTCTTGCCAGTGCTCGTCGGGAACCGTCACGAGTTCGTACGATAGCCCCCATGGCAGACCTGGCACGCCCCGCTGACCGCCTGTCGAGACGTGGTTTCCTCACTCTGACCACCGCCGGACTGGCCGCGTCAGTCGGCACCCCGATTGCCTTGGCCGACAACGGCAAACCCGTCGGCTCCGCCGACAATGGCAAACTGATCGACTTCACGCATCTCCAGGTACCCGTCGACCAGGTCGTCGCCGCCGGCTACACCGGCGTCATCGTCTACGTGTCGGAGCTACGGCCGGGTGCCACGTTCGACTTCAAGCCCGTCAGCCGCGACTACACCGACGCGCTGCGGGCAGCGGGTCTGCACGTGGTGAGCGTCTACCAGTACGGCAAGCCGGGCTGGGTGAACAGCCCGTCGGACTTCACCCGCGGCTTCGACGGCGGCGTGGCCGACGCCCGCACCGCACTGAGACTGCATGGCGCGGCCGGCGGGCCGGACACCGCGCCGATCTTCTTCAGCGTCGACGAGGACATCTCCGCCGACACATGGAAAAACGTTGCGCTGCAATGGTTCAAGGGCATCAATTCGGTCCTCGGGGTGCAGCGCACCGGCATCTACGGCGGTGCGCGCCAGGTCACCTGGGCGGCCGACGACGGCGTCATCGGTCGCTCCACCACGCCGGGACATCGCTGGGCGTGGCAGACGCGGGCCTGGTCCGGTGGCGCCCGCGCGCCGATGGCAGTGCTGTATCAGGCGACGGTGGTGACAGCTTCCGACCCGGGCACCATGATCGGTGATTTCCACGTCGACGAGGACGACATCCTGGCGGCCGACTACGGCCAGTGGGACCTGGCTCGTTAGGCCGGGGCGCCCAACCTCGTCAGCGCGTATTCGGTGACGGTGATCAGCGCGTCGCGCGCCGACTGCCGCTGCCGCGCGTCGACGGTCACGACCGGGATGTGGTCTGGTAGCGCCAGCGCCTTGCGGACCGCGTGGCCGGGATGCCTTGGCGCACCGTCGAATTCATTGACGGCGATGATGAACGGCAGACCCCGCGCCTCGAAGAAGTCGACGGCGGCGAAGCTGTCCTGCAACCGGCGGACGTCGACCAGGATGATCGCGCCGATGGCGCCGCGCACCAGGTCGTCCCACATGAACCAGAACCGGCGCTGCCCCGGTGTGCCGAACAGGTAGAGCACCAGGTCGTCGGCGAGGGTGATGCGGCCGAAGTCCATGGCGACCGTGGTGGTGTTCTTGTCGGGGGTGCCGGCGAGCGCGTCGACGCCTACCGAGGCGTTGGTGACGATGGCCTCAGTGCGCAGCGGCATGATCTCGGAGACCGCACCGACGAACGTCGTCTTACCGGCGCCGAACCCACCCGAGATGACGATCTTCGTCGACGCGGGGGCGTGCCGATCAGAGTGCCCGTAGGCCACGCAGTGTCCTCCCGATCAAGTCACGCCGGTCGTCGATGCTCGCCGTGGTGCCGAGCGTGGCGTGTACTTGAAGATAACCCTGCGTGACGAGGTCGCCGATCAGCACACGCGCAACACCGAGTGGTATTGCTAACTTTGCCGCGACCTCGGCCACCGAGGGCCGGGTGGAACCGAGTTTGAGAATTTCGCCGCGCACGTCGTTGCCGGGCCAGTGCGACGCCGGGGCGCCCGCCAGCGGATAGATCGGCGCCTCCATGGGCAGCTCGATCTCGGTGGTGGTCCGGCCCGCGGTCAGCGTGTAGGGCCGCACCAGACTGGGCTGCTCCGCGGTGAATGCGGACTCCCAGGCGTCAGATGTCGGCTCCATGAGGTGTCCTTATCGGGTCCTGCGGGCAGACTGCACGACGGTCCCGACGCGTTCGACGAGGATCGCCATCTCGTAGCCGATCTGGCCGATGTCGCACGACCGGGTCGCCAGCGTCGCGAGGTTCGAACCGTCGCCGACGCGCATCAGCAACAGGTATCCGTGCTCCATCTCGACCACGGACTGCAGTACGTGCCCGCCGTCGAACAGCTGGGAGGCGCCGGTGGCCAGACTGGCCAGCCCGGAGGCAACGGCCGCGAGTTGGTCGGCTCGCTCGGTGGGCATCCGCGAACTCGCGGCCATCAGCAGACCGTCGGCCGACACCAGGATGGCGTGCGCGACCCCCGACACCTCGTCGGCGAACTTCGTCACCAGCCAATCCAGCGACTCGCGCTGCGTCGTACGTGTCATCACCGGCCTCCCGTGTCCCGGGACTGCGACCGGCCCGCGTGCACGCCGCCGAAATGTCCGCTGATGCTGGCCCGCACTGCGGCGGGATCCCGCCGTAGTGCGCCCTCGTCGGAGCCTTCGGGGTGTCCGCCCTCGTCAGGCGCGCCGGGGACCAGCCGGGCACCGGGCTGGCGGACCGGCAGGCCCGCCTCGGTGTGCTCGACGACCGGCGCGTCCTGCGCGGCGGCCGCCGCCGACCAGCCCTGGTCCCACACGGTCTGCCAGTCGAGGTCGGTGCTGTTCGCCAACTGGGTGGGATCGTCGATCAGCCATTCCGAGAGCATCTTCTGGTAGATGGCGTCCTCACTTCCGGCGGTGGGGCTCGGCTGGGGCGTCGGGGCGGGACGGACCGGCGGCGCAGGCTGGGGCGTCGGGCGGACCGGCGCCGGCGCCGGACGCGCGGGTTCGGGCGCCGCGGGCGGCGTCTGCGCCCGGGCGGCAAAGAACGACGACGTGTCGGTCGGCGCCTGAGCGGGCCGCTCGGCAGGCGACTCGGTACGGCCGGCGATGCCGCTGGCTCCCGGATTGCGCTGCGGCAGGTTGACGCCGCTGAGGTCGCCCGCGTCGGCGGGTCCGGCACCGAAGCCGTTGCGGGTCTGGGGTTCCACGAAAGCCGGTTCCACCGACGGCGCGGGCGACGCCGGGGGCTGAGCGAGCGGCTGCGCCACGGCGCCGAACGTCGCGAACCCGCCGGTGTCGGGACCCAGGCCCGGGAGGTCGGTCACGCCGGTCTCGGCGGTCGACGAGCCGTCCCAGTAGGTGCCGAAGTCCGGAATGGCGGGCAGCCCGGCCTGCAACTCGACCGGGACGTAGATGCCGGCGGTGGTGCCCGAATCGGGATCGCCTTCGACGGTGTCGCGCAGCCGGACGACCAGGCCGTGCTGGGTGGCCAGCCGGCCGACGACGAACAGGCCCATATGCCGCGCGGTGTACGTGTTGACCTCGCCGCCGGAACGCAGACGGCTGTTGGCCATGCGGAGATCGGCTTCGGTCATGCCGAGACCGCTGTCGCTGACCTCGATCACCAGGGCGCCGTTGGGCGCATGCACCGCCGAGACCTGGACCTCCGAACTCGGCGGTGAATACCGCAACGCGTTGTCCAGCAGCTCGGCCATCATGTGCACCAGGTCGCCGGCGACCGAACCGTGGATCTCGGTGTCGGGCGCCGCAACGATGGCCACGCGGGTGTAGTCCTCGACCTCGGACGCCGCGGCGTTGATCACCGCGGTCACCGGCACCGGCTCGCCCTGTTCGTGCGGCACGTTGGTGCCGGCCAGCACCAGCAGGTTGGCCCCGTTGCGCCGCATCCGCGCGGCCAGGTGGTCCAGCCGGAACAGCTTGGACAGCCGCTGCGGATCCTGTTCGTCGCGCTCCAGCTGGTCGATGACGGTCAGCTGCTGGTCGATCAACGACCGGCTGCGCCGCGACAGCGTCTCGAACATGTCGCTGACCTGAAGCTGCAGCCGGGCCTGTTCGCCGGCCAGAAGCACGGCCTGCTCGTGCAGCTCGTCGACCGCATGGGCCACCTGCCCGATCTCCTCGGTGCTCTGCACCGGCAGCGGGCGGACCGTCACGTCGGCGCCAGACCGGACCTCGTCGAGTTCGCGGACCAGGTCCTCGTGGGCGACCTTGAGAGCGCTGGTGCGCAGGCGCCGCAGCGGCCGGATCAGTGTCCGCGCCATGTACAACACGATGAGCAGGGCCAGCACCATGACGGCACCGACGATGGCCGAATCGCGGATGGCTTCGGTGCGCTTGGCGGTGGCCTGGTCGTCGACCGCCGAGACGACGGTCTTGGACACACTGTCGAGCAGCTTCCCGGCGATGCCGCTGGTGGTCTGGATCGACTGGCTCAGGTCGGGATTGTTGACCAGCTGCACGTTCGGGTCGGACATCATCGACATCCGCTTGACCATCTCCTGGGCCAGCTTCTGCGCGTCGGGCGAGCCGACACCCAGCACTTCACTCATGCCGAACAACGTCGACGGCTCCGTGCCCGCCAGGGTGGTCATCGAGCTGCGCAGTTCGTTGTCCGGCAGCTCGCCGCCGAGGGTGACGAGCAACTGCTGCATCATCATCTGGCCGCGAGCGCCGACGGCCCGGCTCAGGCCCTGCGTCTGGGCGCGGATCTTCTCGTCGTCGATGCGCACCGAACCGGTGATGGTGTCCTCGGCGGTCAGCAGGATCGGCGCGTACAACGTCACTCGCTCGCGCAGCCCGATGCTGTTGGTCGCGACTTTGTTGAGCAGGCCCTGACCACCGTCGAGCAGGGTCTTGATGCCGGTACCGACGTCGGTCGCGACGTCGGTGTCCGACAGCCGGTGCTGCAGACGTCGTTTGCTCTCGTCGTAGGCGCTCAGCGCCTGTTGCGCATCGCCGCCGGTGGACGTGGCCAGCAGCGCGGCGTCGAACGTCGCCATGTAGTTCTCGATGGCGGGCACCATTTCGGCGCGGTCCGCCGCGCGCCGCAAATCCGCGGCGTCCGTCCAGCCCGAATAGATGCGCATTCCGCCGAACGTGCCGGCCAGCATCAGAGGCACAAAGGCGATGGCGAAAACTTTCCAGGCGACGGGCCAATTCGACGGCGCGAAGCGGGACGGGCGTTTGGCGGGCGCGCGGGTGATCTGATCAGCTGCCGAAAACTGTTGCGCAGCAGTCATCGCGGCTCGGCTTTCCCGCCGGCCATGGGTCCGCGATCGGTTACAGGCGCTTGGTTCATATTGGTGTTCCCCGCCGGATTATCAGCCCACTCGGGCACGGGAAATCCGCCTGGCAATCTGTCGCAGTATGACAGCGATGAGCAGCCGTTTCCATGCTTCACATCCAACGAACAGCGTTCGTGACCTATGTGTTGCACAGTTGTGTGGTAAGAGGCCGCAGATTCGATCGAATGGTCAGGCGATGCGTTTGAGCAGCGCCCAGTTGACGACCGGGACCACCAACTCAACCGGAATCATCGCGACATAGAAGATGTGCGGGACGCCGGTCTGCCAGATCGCGAGCAACCGCGCCAGTCCCCCGGCCAGGAACAATGCCCCCAGCACATGCACTGTCGCGGCGCGACGGGGCAGGTCGGCGGCCGCCCAGACGAATCCGCCACCGAAACCGATGAACAACACGGCATAGAACCGCAGATCGCTATCGATCGTGGCGTTGACGGGTCCACCACCGATGATCGACGGCGCACCGATCAGCAGATGTGCCAGTCCGATCAGGACGCACACCGCACCGAAGATGGTCAGCCACCATTTCACCACCATTTCACACCCCTATTGGACGTAATCCAATACGAGGCTATCGACCCTGCACGGATACGGTCAACGGTTGAATTACAGTGCCTGAATGGCACGGAGTCGGTTAACACCCGACCAACGTCGGGATCAGATTCTCGATCTCGGCATGGCGGCATTCTCTGTCCTGCCTTTCGAGCAGGTGGCGATGGAGGACATCGCGGCACAGGCCGGAATTTCGCGGGCGCTGATCTACCACTACTTCCCCAGCAAGAAGGAATTGTTCGCGGCGCTGTGGGCACGCGCCCACGAGAAACTCGCGCACGATTCGCACTTCACCGCCACCGACACCGTGCGCGCACAGATCCGCGGTGCGCTCGTCGCGCACTACACGTTCTACGAACAGAACCTGACGCTGATGATGATCGCCAATCGCAGCGCCATCGCTGCCGACCCGGCGGTGCGCAGCCCGATCACCTTCGAACTCACCCGACTGCGCGACAACGCCCTGGACGCCCTGGACCTTGCGGGGTCCGGTCGCGACCTGGTGTCGGTGGCGTTGTCCGGATGGCTGGCCCTGGTTCGCGAAGTCGCACTGGAATGGCTTGAGCTGCAGAGCTTTTCTCGTGACGCCGCCGTCGACCTGTGCATGACCGCGCTGGACGCACTGGTGTCACCGCACGCTGATCTGAACCAGCTGCCCCACGGCATCGGCGATTCCGCCGCGGCACAGTAACCTACTTCGGCCCCACCTAGACCCAGACAGAGAGGCGGCAGGGTGGCACTGAAGGTGCTGTTCTACTCACCCCGCATCGCGCCGAACACCGGCAATGCGATCCGGATGGTCGCCGCCACCGGCGCCGAGCTGCATCTGGTCGAGCCGCTCGGCTTCGACCTGTCCGAGCCGAAGCTGCGTCGCGCCGGGTTGGACTACCACGATCTGGCGTCGGTGACGGTGCACGCCGATCTAGAGACCGCGTGGCAGGCACTCCTGCCGGCGCGAGTGTTCGCCTTTACCGCGCACGCGAATTCGTCGTTCGCCGACGTGGCCTACCAGGCGGATGACGTGTTGATGTTCGGGCCCGAGCCCACCGGGCTGGACGCCGAGACCCTCGCCGACCCGCACATCACCCAGCAGGTCCGGATCCCGATGATCCCGGGGCGGCGGTCCTTGAACCTGTCCAACGCCGCGGCTGTCGCGGTGTACGAGGCGTGGCGTCAGCTCGGTTTCGCCGAGGGCATCTGACCGAGCTGACGCCTCAGCTCACCAGCTGTCCCAGTGCGCGAGCTGCTCGGCCGGCAGCCGCTGGGCCTTCTTGAAATCGGTGCCCTTGGTGTAGGCGATCGGGAACAGTCCGCCCTGCGTGACCTTGTCGAACGGGATCCCCAGCAGTTCTGCAGCCTGCTTCTCCCCTTCGCCGATCAGGTGCAGCGTCGTCCAGGCCGAGCCGAGACCGCGGGAGCGCAACGCGAGCATGAAGCTCCACACCGCCGGCAGCAGCGAGCCCCAGTACGACGCCTGCATGCCGGCGTCCATCCCGTCGGGCCGCCCCTCGAGGCACGGGATCATCAGGACCGGCGCCTTCTCGAAGTTCTCGTTGAGGTACTTGGCCGAGCCCATCACGGCGTCCATCTGCTGGTCGCGGATATCGCCGCGTTCGGGCTTGGGCAGGTCCAGGTACGGCGTGGCGTTGGCGCGGTAGATGTCGGCCAGCGCCTTCTTCTTGGCCGCGTCCTCGACGAAGACGAACTGCCAACCCTGGGCGTTGGAACCGGTCGGCGCCTGCAGCGCCAGATCCAGACACTCCATGATCACCTCGCGCGGCACGGGCTTCTCGAAGTCGAGTCGCTTGCGCACCGATCGGGTGGAGGTCAGCACTTCGTCAGCGGTGAGGTTCAGCGTCATAGCCGCACATTACCGCCGGCCCGCCGTCACCCCGTGGCGGCGGGCTCGTCGCCGTCAGTGCCGGGGCAGCTTCGTCACTGCGCGCACGATCGGCACCAGCGACTTCTGCCACAGCGACTTCGACAGGCCGAACGGCGGGTCGAGGTTGAGCACCTTCGACGTCGAAATGGTCTGGGACTCGGTGTATTTCAGCAGGCCTTCAGCGCCGTGCCGGCGACCCACCCCGGAGATGCCCATGCCGCCCATGGGCGCACCGAGGCTGCCCCAGGCCAGCGCGTAGCCCTCGTCGACGTTGACCGTGCCGGACCGCAGGCGGGAGGCGATCTGCTCGCCCTCCTCGATCGAGGCGGCCCACACGCTGGCGTTGAGGCCGTACTCGGTGTCGTTGGCCTTGGCGACGGCCTCGTCGACGTCGGCGACCGGGTAGATCGACACCAGCGGACCGAAGGTCTCGTTGTTGGCGCACTCCATGTCGGGCGTGACGTCGGTGAGCACGGTCGGCTCGTAGAACAGCGGGCCGATGTCGGGGCGGGCGTTGCCACCGGCAATCACCTTGGCGCCCTTGACCTTTGCGTCGTCGACGTGGCCGGAGACGGTCTTGAGCTGGCCCTCGGAGATCAGGCTGCCCATGTCCACGCTGAAGTCGTAGGCGGTACCGAGCTGCATCTTGCGCACCTGGTCACCGAACTTGCGGGTGAACTCGTCGGCGATGTCCCGCTCGACGTAGATGCGCTCGATCGAGATGCAGAGCTGACCGGCATTGGAGAAGCAGGCGCGGGTGGCGGCCTTGGCGACCTTGTCGAGGTTGGCGCCCTTGGCGACGATCATGGCGTTCTTGCCGCCGAGTTCGGCGGAGAACCCGATGAGACGACGGCCCGCGTGCTCGGCGAGGTGGCTACCGGTGGCCGAGGAACCGGTGAACATCAGGTAGTCGCAGTTGTCGGCGATCGCGGTGCCGACCACCGAGCCCGGCCCGGGAACCACGGCGTAGAGCGCGCGCGGCAGACCGGCACGATAGAGCAGCTCGGCGCAGGCCAGCGCGCAGTACGGCGTCTGGCTGTCCGGCTTGAGCACCACCGCGTTACCGGCGAGCAGGGCGGGCACGGCGTCCGAGGCCGTCAGGGTCATGGGGTAGTTCCACGGCGAGATGACGCCGACGACGCCCTTCGGCTGGTAGGCGACGGTGGTCCGGTTCAGGCCCGGCAGCAGCGGCGCGACGCGGCGGGGCTTGAGCAGCTTGGCCGCAACCTTGGCGTAGTAGTCCGCGTTGGCGAACAGGTCGATGATCTCTTCCTGGGCCGCCCACCGCGCCTTGCCGGCCTCGGCCTGCAGCAGGTCCATCAGGAACTCACGGTTCTCCAGGACCAGGTCGCGGTAGCGGGCGATCACCGCGGCCCGCTCGGCGACCGGCCGCTTGACCCAATCACGCTGGGCGGCACGCGCTTTGGCGAACGCCTTCTCGGCGTCCTCGGCGGTCGCGACCGGGATGGTGGTCAGCGGCTTACCGGTGAAGACCTCGTCGATGGTGCGGGTCGGCCGGTCGTCGATGTTCTCAATGGCGGCCAGTTGACGCAGACGATCGAAAACCTGCGCTGACGGTGCGGGCATGCTGGCTCTCCTGAGTCGATCACGGATGCGCGGTAATTTTGCGGTACCGGCGGTCTCGGTAACACTACTCGACAGCGTGCGGCTGCCATAGATCCAGCTTTTTACAAATCGGCCATTATGTCAATGAACTGGGCAAAATTACCCACTTCGTCTGGTCTGGGAGTCCGTTGGGGTGATTCGGGCCGAAGCTCTCTCACTGGAAGTCCCGGGATTTGGTCATCACCCGTAGATCGAGCCGGCCCATCCGGTCCGCGATCACGGTGACGGCCCCGCTGGCGTTCTGCACGATGCCGCGCACCAACAGCGCCGGCGCGGTCTGCGCCAGTTTCCGGTGCCGGGACCACACCCCCGGTGCGCACAGCACGTTGACCATGCCGGTCTCGTCTTCCAGGTTGATGAACGTCACCCCCTGCGCGGTGGCCGGACGTTGCCGGTGCGTCACCGCGCCGGCCACCACGATGCGGGTGCCGTCGGGCACCTCCAGCAGCCTGTTCGCCGGCACCACGTCCAGCGCGTCGAGGCCTTCTCGCAGGAACTGGGTCGGGTAGCTGTCCGGCGAGACACCCGTGGCCCACACGTCGGCGGCCGCCAGCTCCAGTTCCGTCATCCCGGGCAGCGCCGGTATGCCGCCGGCCGACGCGACGCCGGGCAACCGGTCGGGGCGTTCCGCGGCCGCCGCCCCGGCCGCCCACAATCCCTCGCGCCTGGTGATGCCGAAGCACCCCAGCGCGCCTGCGGTCGCCAGCGCCTCGGCCTGGGGTACCGACAGCTGCACCCGCCCGGTCAGGTCGAGCAGAGAAGCAAACGGCCCGTTGGTATTTCGTTCGTCGACGATGCGCTGGGCCAACTCGTCCCCGATGTGCCGGACGGTCCCCAGCCCCAGCCGCACCTCGGTGCCGCGGTTCTCGCACGTCGCATACGCCAGGCTGGCGTTCACATCCGGCCCGTGCACCAGCACCCCGTGCCGGCGGGCGTCGGCCACCAGCGACTGCGGCGAGTAGAAGCCCATGGGCTGAGCCCGCAGCAACGCCGCACAGAACACCGCGGGGTGGTGCAGCTTGAACCACGACGAGGAGAACACCAGCGACGCGAAGCTCAGCGCATGACTCTCCGGAAAGCCGAAATTGGCGAAGGCTTCGAGCTTTTCGTAGATCCGCTCGGCCGTCTGGCCGGTGATGCCGTGCAGTTCCCGCATGCCGTCGTAGAACCGTCCGCGCAACTGCCGCATCCGTTCGGTGGAGCGTTTGGACCCCATGGCCCGCCGCAGTTGATCAGCCTCGGCCGGGGTGAACCCGGCGCAGTCGACGGCCAGCTGCATGAGCTGTTCCTGGAACAGCGGCACGCCCAGGGTCCGGTCCAGCGCGGGCTTCATCGACTCGTGTTCGCAGACCGCGGCCTCCAGCCCGTTGTGCCGCCGGATGTACGGGTGCACCGAGCCGCCCTGGATCGGACCGGGCCGGATCAGGGCCACCTCGACCACCAGGTCGTAGAACTTCTTGGGTTTCAGTCGCGGCAGCGTGGCCATCTGGGCCCGGGACTCGACCTGGAACACCCCGACCGAGTCGGCGCGCTGCAGCATCTCGTACACCGCCGGCTCGGTCAGATCCAGCTTGGCCAGATCCACTTCGATGCCCATGTGGTCCCTGGCCAGGTCGATCATGTAGTGCAGGGCCGAGAGCATGCCCAGCCCGAGCAGGTCGAATTTCACCAAACCGATTGCGGCACAGTCGTCCTTGTCCCACTGCAGCACGCTGCGGTTCTCCATCCGCGCCCACTCCACCGGGCAGACGTCGGCGATCGGCCGGTCGCAGATCACCATGCCGCCGGAGTGAATTCCCATGTGCCGCGGCAGATTCCTGATCTGTAGCGCCAGGTCGATCACCGCCGCGGGGATGTCCTCGACATCCGGGGAGTCCGCGAGCCCGTTCCACCGGCTGATCTGCTTGCTCCAGGCATCCTGCTGTCCCTGCGAGAACCCCAGGGCCCGAGCCATGTCCCGCACCGCGCTCCGACCGCGGTAGGTGATGACGTTGGCCACCTGCGCGGCGTAGTCCCTGCCGTACTTCTCGTAGACGAACTGGATGACCTTCTCGCGCAGGTCCGATTCGATGTCGATGTCGATGTCCGGCGGGCCGTCGCGCGCCGGGGACAGGAACCGTTCGAACAGCAGCTCGTTGGCCACCGGGTCGACGTTCGTGATGCCCAGTGCGTAACAGACCGCCGAGTTGGCGGCCGATCCCCGGCCCTGACACAGGATGTCACTGCTTCGGCAGAACTCGGTGATGCTGTGTACCACCAGGAAGTAGCCCGGAAACTCCAGCTGCTCAATGATTTTGAGCTCGTGTTCGATCTGCCGGTATGCCTTCTCCCGGTCCGCGTCCGGTTTCCAGCCATAGCGACGGGCCGCCCCCTCCGCCACCAGCTCACGCAGCCAACTGATCTCGGTATGCCCTTCCGGCACGTCGAACGGCGGCAATTTCGGTGCGATCAAACGCAATTCGAACGCACACTGCTCCCCCAGTTCGGCAGCGTTCGTCACCGCACCCGGGTGGTGGGCGAACAGCCGGGCCATCTCCGCCCCGGACCGCAGGTGCGACCCGCCCAGCGGAGCCAGCCAGCCTTCGGCCTCATCCATCGAGTTGCGCGCGCGAATGGCGCCCATCGCCATCGCCAGCTTTCCCCGCGACGGCGCGGCGAAATGCGCGGCGGTGGTGGCGACGACACCGAGGCCGAACCGCGGGGCCAGAGCCGCCAGCGTCGCATTGCGTTCATCGTCGAGCGGATGTCCGTGGTGGGTCAGTTCGATGGTCACCCGGTCGGCGCCGAACCTGTCCACCAGGCCGGCCAGCGCCTTGTCCGCCGCTTCCACACCACCTGACGACAAGGCTTGGCGCACATGGCCTTTACGGCATCCAGTCAAGATCTGCCAGTGTCCGCCGGCGGCTTCGGTGAGGGTGTCCAGGTCATAACTCAGCACGCCCTTCTCGCCGCCGGCCAGATGCGCCCGAGCCAGTTCCCGGGACAGCCGCCGATACCCCTCGGGTCCGCGGGCCAGCACCAGCAGATGCGGGCCGGGCGGGTCGGGCAACTCGGTGCGCGGAGTGTTGCTGAGCGAAAGTTCGGCGCCGAACACCGTCGCCATGTCGAGTTCTTTGGCGGCCTCGGCGAAACGCACGACGCCGTAGAGCCCGTCGTGGTCGGTCAGTGCGATGGCCCGCAGATCCAGCCGGACGGCCTCCTCCACCAGTTCTTCCGGAGTGCTGGCGCCGTCGAGGAAGCTGTATGCGGAATGGGCGTGCAACTCGGCGTACGGCACCGACGTTCCCGGCCGGGCCGGGCGGTCCACCGGTCGATAGTCACCCCGCTTGCGCGACCAGGCCGGGCTGTCACCGCCGTCGGCCGGCGACTCCGGAGCAGCACCGGCCACCCGAGGTTTACCCTCGAGCACCCGCTGCATCTCCGCCCAGCTCGGCGGCCCGTTGTGCCAACCCACCCCATCAGAATATTCGAAACTTTGTTCGAATGCCAGAGGCGCTGGGTCCGCGGGAACTCGGCCGACTCCCATGCGACTAGATCCCAAAGGGCGCCAGAGAGGGACGGACGATGGCCATGCTGAGGCACTTGGGCAACCTGGAACGCGAGGTGATGGATCACCTCTGGGACGCGGACGGGCCACAGACCGTTCGCGAGGTCCATCACGCCATCTGCGCCGAACGCAAACTCGCGTACACAACCGTCATGACGGTCCTGCGCAGACTCGCCGGGAAGGGCGTCGTCCACCAACTGCGTGATGACCGGGCGCACCGTTACGTCGCGTCGCGCAGCCGCGACGAGCTGGTGGCCGGTCTCATGGTCGATGCACTCGGGCAGGCTGCCGAACGAAGCGACCGGCACGCCGCCCTGGTCCACTTCGTCACGCAGGTCGCGGCCGACGAGATCGATGTCCTGCGGCAGGCACTGGCCGCCGTCGACCCCGCGGTGCGCCTGATATCCAGGCGCACCGCGTAGTCGTCAGAAGTCGTCGGGCACACCCGGGGCGGTCGGCCAGCCGAAGGCAACGGCGGCGCGGTGCACCGAACCCGGCGTGAGCTCGCGAACGAGCCCTGCGCTCGCCAGCGCCTGCAGACTCACCCCGCCGAGGTAGACGGCGCCGAGGTCACGCACCGACATGGCGATATCCGCTGATGCCGTGGTGCTTTCGCATTCAGCCCCATCAGGTCCGCCGCGAAGCTGCCACCGGCCGGTGTTCCACGGACAGAACTCGTCGGAGATCTCCAGCACCACGTCGACCGGAGCCGAGTAGCTCCGCAGACTCAGCGCGCGAGGCAGATCGACCAGTCGTACGTAGACGCCGTCCCTGACCTGGCATGCCAGCGCGCGCCGGTCGGCCACCAGGCTGAGGAGCGGCTCATCGACTGCCGCACCGTCGTATCCGACGGTCCTGATCAAATCCATATCCAGGAGATAGCGCCAAATCTGCGCGTACGCACGATGATTGGTGGCCAGCACCTCTTGAATCTGGAGTTCGCTGTCGGGCTGGCCGCCGTCGGTCCAGCTGACCTTGGGCCGGTAAATGGCGAATCCACTGGCGGTGCCGTCGGCCTCGCGATGCAGGAGGAAGCGAAGCTTGCCGAACTCCTTGCGCCTCGGCTCGTTGTCGTGAATCCAGTTGTCCCACCACGGACCCGGCCGCTCCATCAGTCCGGCCCGCTGCACCATGGCGCGCTGATGAATCTCGGGTCCGTTGGCCAGCAACGTCTCGGCGTCGACGTGCGTCACCGAGCCATCGCCGAGCTGGACGTCCGGGCGGAATCCCAGTTCACGGACCTTGCCCGAGAGCTCCGCCACCGGCACTGCCATGCCGTAGCCGAAGCGCCCGTAGATGGTGGCCTCCGATGCGTACAACATGGCCAGCGCCTCGGTGCCGCGTGCCCGAATGTCCTCGAGTTGGTGGCGCATCATCGCCGTGAGCAGGCCGCGGCGTCGATGACTGGGCGACACCGTGACGGCGGTGACCGCAGCCACGGCCGTCGTCGCCCCACCGGGCAGCACCACCTGCTTCCCGAAGGCACCGGCAGTGGACACCCAACGGGTGCCGTCGTGAAAACCGAACATGCGGTCGTACTCGGTAAAGGCGCGCATCAGGTCGATCTCGTCCTGCTGCGGATCCTGCAGGAACACCCCGTACGACGTAGCCATGAACGCATCGAAATCATCGCTGTCGCTGACCGAGCGCAGCGTCAAATCACTCATGCCCCAAGGGATATCACAGCGCCTTCACAGGAGTCATCTGAATTTCCCTGCAGCAAACAAAGACTGAACACCGCGCATCGCGGCTCGAGAACGAATCGGACAGATCACCAAAACAGCTCGGACACTGATCCTTTCACAGCGCTGCTGCCGAGGTTCACCGCTGGGCCAGTGGCGGCGGGCTGTAGAGCCGCGCAAACGTATCGAGACGTTCCTGCTTGGTCCGCTGGAGGTGCGTGGCGATGGCCGCACTGGCGGCTGCCGAGTCGTGCCGCCGGATGGCATCCATGATCGCCTCGTGTTCGGTCGCCACGTCGGCCAGATCGTCCCTGTGCATCGCCTCCCTGTCACACAGGCGAAGTCTGGCCACGAGGTTGGTCAGCGTTTCCTGGAGCGTCGCATTGTGCGATGCGGCCCAAAGCACCTCGTGCCATTGCGAATTCAGCTGCCGAGCCACGGCCGCGTCCTCAGCCGCGGCCGCGCGCTGGTGCAGCTGCGCCAGCTGAGCGACCTGCAATTCGGTTCGTCGTGCCGATGCTGCCTCGGCAGCCGCTTTCTCCAGTGCAATGCGGACGTCGTAGATCTCGATGACATCGTCCGGCGAGCCCGATCGGATGCGATAGCCGCGGACCGAGCGGCTGATCAGCCCCTCCTGTTCCAAGCGGCTCAGCGCCTCGCGTACCGGAGTTCGGGACACGCCGTATGCGGCGGTCAGCGCGCTCTCGGTCAGGGGTTCGGCTGCGGAGAACCGGCCGGCCAACAGGTCAGCGCGAAATGCACTGTGAAAAGCGGTCCGTTGCACCCGTCCTCCAAGTGTTGCGTTCCATCGAGAATACATTTGAAGCTGTTTTGTATACAGAAAATACTCATGATGACGCGAAGGCATACAGCGGTTGTGCCGGCCGTCCATACTTGTTGCCGTCGCGGTCCCGCGCGACGGCATGAAGGAGACGTATGAGCACCCCGTCCACCATTGATCGCCCGGTACTGCGCTGGCGCGTCGTCGACATCGTCGTTGCGAGTGTGCTCGCGACGGCTGCCGGACTGATCTTCGTGCTGTGGAACATCGCATCCAATCCGGTCAGCGCGCCTCTCGGCGCAGTGCTCCCCGGTCTGCAGGCACTGCTCGGTGGTGGGTGGCTGTTCGCCGGTGTGCTCATTGCTCTGGTCATCCGCAAGCCCGGTGCGGCCGTCTACGGCGAGCTCGTCGCCGCTTCCATTTCGGCGCTGGTCGGCAATCAGTGGGGTGTGCTCACCCTCGAATCCGGCCTGGTCCAGGGTCTCGGTGCGGAACTGGTCTTCGCGGTGTTCCTGTACCGGCGGTGGGGCCTGCCCACCGCAGTGCTCTCCGGAGCGGTCGCCGGGATCGCCCTGGCCATCAACGACCTGATCCTGTGGTACCCCGGTTCTGCCGCCGGCTTCGCCGCGGTCTATGTGGCCTCGGCGATCCTCTCCGGCGCCCTCGTTGCCGGACTGCTGTCATGGGTCGTGGTGAGAAACCTGGCCCGGACCGGAGTTCTCAGCCGTTTCGCGTCGGGACGTCTGGAACCGAGCCCGGCGTCGTGAACGCCCTGGGCGGCCGGGCGCGGACCTCGACGGACGCGGCGCGTTCCGTCGGCGCTGCGGTCACCGCGCGCGGCTGGGGTTGGCAGCATGCGACGCGCGCGAATTGGGCTGTGCGCGATCTCGATTTGTCGATAGCGCCCGGAGAGCGGGTGCTGCTCCTCGGGCCGTCGGGCGCCGGGAAGTCCACACTCCTGCACGGCGTCGCCGGACTGCTCGGCGGCGCCGAGGAAGGCCGTCAGGCGGGACAGCTGCACGTCGATGGTGCACCGCCGGCCGAACGCCGGTCCCGCATCGGCATGGTGCTGCAGGATCCCGATTCGCAGGTGATCCTGTCCCGGGTCGGAGACGACGTGGCCTTCGGGATGGAGAACCTCGGCGTTCCGCGCGATCAGATTTGGCCTCGGGTGCGCCAGGCGCTCGACGCGGTCGGACTGAATGCGTCGCTCTCCCATCCCACCTCGAAGCTTTCCGGCGGGCAGAAGCAGCGCCTCGCGCTGGCCGGTGTGGTGGCCATGCGCCCCGGCCTGATCCTGCTCGACGAACCGACGGCCAATCTCGACCCCGCCGGCGTCATCGAGGTCCGCGACGCGATCGTCGAGTCCGCGCGCCGGACGGGCGCGACGCTCATCGTCATCGAGCACCGCACCGACGTATGGCTGCCGGTCATCGACCGCGTGATCGTCCTGGGTGCCGACGGCACGGTGACCGCCGACGGTACGCCTGACGACACGATCCGACGCGAACACGACTACCTGGTCCGGTCCGGCGTCTGGGTGCCGGGCGACCCTCTGCCTGAGATCGCCAGGCGCCGGGGTGGGGACGACAGCGTCCTGCTTCGCGCCACCGACCTCTTGGTGGGGCAGCACGGCGACGCCCCACTGAACACCGGGCTCGATTTCGAGATCCGGCGCGGACGTACCACCGTCGTCACCGGTCCCAACGGTGCGGGCAAGTCCACCCTGGCGCTGACGCTCGGCGGGTTGCTGCGACCGGCGGCCGGGCGGCTCACGGCCGACGCCGCGCTCGCTCCCCCGCGCTCCCGGCTCGAGCCGGTCCGGTGGCGATCGAAGGAATTGCTCACCCGGATCGGCAGTGTCTTCCAAGACCCGGAGCATCAGTTTCTCACCGGTACCGTCCGCGACGAACTGTCCTTGGGACCACGGGCGCTGAAGCGAACCGGCCCCGAAATCGAGTCCCGCACAGACGAATTGCTTCAGCGACTGCGCTTGCAGCACGTCGCCGACGCGAATCCGTACACCCTCTCCGGTGGAGAGAAACGTCGACTGTCCGTCGCCACCGTCCTGGCCACGGGGCCCGCGGTGATCGTCCTGGACGAGCCGACGTTCGGGCAGGACCGCCGGACGTGGGAGGAACTGGTCCGGCTGCTGGCCGACGTCGCCGACGCGGGGACGGCCGTGGTGGCTGCCACGCACGACCTCGATTTCACCGCCCTGCTCGCCGACACCCGCATCGAGCTACCTGCGTGGCGAACCGCAACGGAGACAACAGAATGACCACCGTGGAGGCAGTCGCCACCCGCCCGGTCAACCCCGTCGCCCGGCTGCTCACCGCCCTCGTCATCGCGGGTGGGCTGGTGCTGTCCGTCGACTGGGTGTCGGCCCTGACGGCGCTGGTGCTCGAGCTCGTCCTGTTCTTCGTGGTCGGCGCCCGGCTGCGCCCGGTCCTGACGCGGGGTGCGGTGATCGCCGTCGCGGCGGCACTGACCGCCGTCACCATCCTCCTCTACGGCCAGCCGAGCGGCGCCGTGCACTGGCACTTCCTGCTCGTCACCATCAGCGACGGCTCGATCACCTTGGCGCTGACCACTTTTCTGCGCGTCCTCGCGATCGCACTGCCGTCAGTGATCCTGTTCGCCGACGTCGATCCCACCGAGCTCGCCGACGGGCTCGGGCAGGTACTGAAACTACCGGCCCGGTTTGTGCTCGGCGCGCTGGCCGGCCTGCGTCTGGTCGGATTGCTGGGCCAGGACTGGCAGTACCTCGGATACGCGCGCCGGGCCCGGGGCGTCGCCGACCACGCGCGGCTGCGCCGCATCGCCGGACAGTCCTTCGCGCTGTTGGTCTTCGCGGTCCGACGCGGGACCAAACTCGCCACCGCGATGGAGGCGCGCGGGTTCGGCGCGCACCGCCACCGGACCTGGGCTCGCCCCTCGCCCTTCGCTGGACGTGAGTTCGCCCTTGTCACAGCTGGATTCACGATCATCGCGGTGGCGATCGCCACGTCGGTCGCCACCGGAGCGTGGAACTTCATTGGTACTCGATGAGATTCTGGGGCGCCTCGACGACGCAGCGACGGTGTTGGTCGACGGCCGTTCAGGATCAGGAAAGTCCACGCTGGCAACGCAACTGCACGATGCCTGGTCTGCCAGTGTGGTGGTCCGCCTCGACGACATCTATCCGGGTTGGGACGGATTGTTCTGGGCCGTAGACCACGTGCACCAATCACTGTTGGCACCTCGCGCCGCCGGCGAGGCGGGACGTTGGCGGAGCTGGGACTGGGCCCGTGAGGTCCCGGGAGATTGGCACCGTGTCGAGTGCGGACAGCGCTTGATCGTCGAAGGCACCGGGGCCCTCACGCCCGCCGGGCGGCGGCTCGCCGATCTGGGCATCTGGGTCGACGCCGACGACGAGGTGCGCAAGCGCCGGGCACTACGCCGCGACGGCGATCTGTACCGGCCGCACTGGGACCGCTGGGCGGCCCAGGAAGAGGAATTCGTCACCCGCTATCGGCCGCGGCGGTGTGCCGACCTGATCGCACTCGCGACGCCGACCGGATTCGAATTCACCGCTTCGCAAAGGACGTCATGACCACCTCGATCTCTTTGGCCCTGGAGTACTTTCATCCGTGGCCGAACTCGGCCGGCTTCTATCTGGCCAGGCACCGGGGCTGGTACGCCGACGCAGGGATCGAACTGCAGATCCGCACGGTGGACCCCGGCATCGGTGACAGCCTCGAACACCTCGGCCGGCGCCTGGTGGATCTCGCGGTATTCCCGACCAACCGGCTGCTGGTGCGTACCGAGCGCGGCGAGCCGCTGAAGGCGATCGCCGCGGTGAACCAGCGCGGCTTGGAGACGATTCGCACTCTCGTCAGCAGTGGGATCAGCAGTTTGGCCGAGTTGGCCAACAAGCGGGTGGCACTCAATCCGACACCCCGCGGGGTGGCCGTCGTGCGCGATCTGGTCGCGCAAGCAGGCGGCGACCCCGATGCCGTCACCCTTGTCGACGTCGGCGCGCGTGAGCTCACCAGTGCCGAATTGGCCGCCGGCGTCGCCGACGCCACCTTCGGTTCCTACTGGGCTTGGGACATCCTGCTGAGCGAGCATCCGGACCGCCCGGAGCGCATCTGGCGCGTCGATGAAGAGCTGCCGTTCGGGTACCACAGCTACCTGCTCGGCGTGCACGATGACCTCATCGACCGAAATCCGTTGCTGGTCTCCGACTTCCGGGCGATCAGCGAACGAGGTTTCCGCTACGCCGCCCAGCACCCCGACGAGGCGGCCGACCTGCTGAGCGATGTCATGCCGTACTTCCCAGCAGACGTCATCGACCGCTCACTCGACGCCATCTCCAGCACCTGGTTCCACGAGAATTCCTGGGGCACAGTACGTCCCGAGCTCGTCGAGCCGTACGCACACTGGCTCGCCGGGCACGGAATTCTCACTGCGCCCGAACGGTGGCCTGCGGCGTTCGCGAATATCCCTGCTGTCACGACGGATCCGGCATGGTGAACTCCGGACCCTTCATCAGCGCTCAGGAGCTTTCCACCGCGCTGGCGAGCGACGCCACGCCGGTGATTCTCGACGCCAGCCTGGTGCTACACCGCCCACAGGTCGACGGCGACTTCCGCGCGGACAGCGGCCGCAGCGCCTGGGAAGCCGCGCACCTTCCCGGCGCCCTCCACGTGCAGGTCGACACCGATCTCTCGATCGCCGCCGCGACCCACAATCACCACCCGCCACCACAAGATCTCGCCGACCGCCTCGCCCGGTTCGGCATCGGCGCCGACACTCCGACCGTCGTGTACGACAGCACGGGTGGTTTCTGGGCGGCGAGAACCTGGTATCTGTTGCGCTGGATCGGAATTCCGGTGCGGGTGCTCGACGGCGGACTCGACGCGTGGCGGGCCGCGGGACTTCCCGTGGAATCCGGGTCCGTGCCCGCCCGGCCCGTCGCGTCGTGGTCGGCACGACCGATACGTGAGGCGTGGATCGATCTCGACGAGCTACGTGAAATCCAATGCCATGCAGGCAATCTGGTATGCGCATTGTCGCCGCCGGCATTCTCGGGCATCGAACCGACGCGCTACACCCGCCGCGGACACATACCCGGCAGCGTCAACGTGCCGGCCCGCGAACTCTTCGACGACCGTGGCCTGGTGCGTCCACCCGCGGACATCAGAGAACGCTACCGGGACGCCGGAACGGATCTCGACCGCGAGGTGCTGCTGTACTGCGGCGGTGGTATCTCGGCGACGGCCAACGCGCTGGCGCTCGCGTCCTGCGGTGTCGAATCGGTCCGCGTCTACGACGGTTCCCTGGAGGAATGGAGTGCTGATCCGACGTTGCCCCTGCAGGTCGACGACACCGCCCACTAGCACCGCTGCGCGTACCGGTTTCCGATACGAATGCGTTCCCGCGGAACTGGTTTGGGCTGGAGTGGACCGGCGAGCGGGCGCTTCCCCACCTGTGCCCGCCTGGCGAACACCACAACGACCACCGGCCATCAACCACCATGGGAACGCCTCGGCGTTCGATCGTGCCGGCGCCACAGCCCGAGCCACGACGCCAAAATAGCTGCGAACACCACGATTTCAGCCGCGGCTCCCCAGCCGTGTGGATACAGCACCCCGGCGACGTGGTGGTCGATGAAACCCGCGCGGGGCAACGGTGACATGCCGGCGCCGTCGCGGGCCCACCGCTCGATCGTGGTCAGCGGACATTCGACGACACCGGTGAGGATGATGACGGTCCAGCCGACGATGAGGGCGTGCAACCAGATCGTCGCCGGCCACCGCCACGCCAGGAACCCGCCTCCGATGAGATAGCCGAGGAAGGCGAAGTGTGCGGCAACCGCCGCTACTGCGATCGCGGAGTACGGCATCTTCGTGGCCTCTTCGACTGGCGTAGCTGCTGGGACGTGGATACCCGCCGCGGAAACCGGCAAACCGTCGGCGCACCTACCCGATCGGGTAGGTGCCGACCTACCCACGTGCACATTGGTCTGAGCGGCGGCACACCGTAGGCTGGGCGTGTTACCTGGATCACAGGATGAGGAATGGGTCTGGTGAGACTCGATGTGATGGCGCCCGCGCAGCTCGCGGCGACGACGGCAGCGACGGCCGTGCCGACGCGGCTGTTGAAGTTTCATGCCCCTGAGATCGTGTTCGGTATCGACTCGATGGCGGAGGCTGCGCACGCCGCCGTCCGCCTGGGCGGGCTGCGGCCCATGCTGGTCACCGACCCCGGGCTGATCGAGGCCGGCTGGGTGGCCGAGCTGGTGGGGCACCTGCGCGCCCAGTGCGTCGAGGCGCACGTGTGGAGCGCGCTGACCCCGAACCCCAAGGACCACGAGGTGACGGCCGGCCACGAGTTCTACCGATCGCACGGCTGCGATGTGCTCATCGCGTTGGGCGGCGGCTCGGTGATCGACGCGGCCAAAGGCATCGCGATCCTGGCGGCCAACGGCGGCCACATCCTCGACTACGCCGGAGTCGACAAGGCGACGGCGCCGATCCCGCCCCTCGTGGTGCTGCCGTCCACGTCGGGTACCGGCGCCGACGTCTCTCAGTTCTGCATCGTCACCGACACGACCCACAACACCAAGATCACCATCCTGGGCCGCGCCCTGGTCCCCGACATCACCGTCATCGACCCCCGGCTCCTCACCACCATGCCCGAATGGCTCAATGCGGCAACAGGTCTGGATGCGCTGACGCACGGCATCGAGGCGTTCGTGTCGCTCGGGCACAACCAGCTGACCGACCACCACGCGCTGCGGTCGGTCGTGATGGTCACCGAGAACCTGGTCACCACCATCGAGCGGCCACACGACATGCCGGCGCGGGTGCTGATGGCCCAAGCCGCATTGGAAGCGGGTCTCGCGTTCACCAATGCCATCCTGGGGGCCGCGCATGCCATGAGCCATCAGGTCGGCGGGCTCCTCGACTTGCCGCACGGCGTCATCAACGGCGTACTGCTCCCCCACGTGGTGCGGTTCAACGCCGAGGCCGACCCGGCTCCCTTCGCCACCATCGCCACCTGCCTCGGCATCGCCGACAGGCGTGCGCCAGAACTGGAATCCGCACTGGCACTCGCCGATCGGCTCCAAGAGCTGGCCAGACAGGTCGGCGTGCCGCGCGGGCTCGCCGAGTTGGGGGTACGCGACTCCGACGTACCGGTGTTGGCCCACAACGCCCTTCAAGACGCGTGCCTGAGCACCAACCCCCGCCCCATCGACGATGCACAGCTGCGCGCGCTGTTCCGGGCCGCACTATGACGACCTTGCCCGGCAACCCGGTGGTGCCGCGCCGCGCGACAGTCCCGGATCTGGACCAACTCACGGGCGTCCGATCCGGCAAGGGCACGTTCTATCCCGAGTTCCGGGTGGCCGCGCAACGCACCGAACGGGTGGTCGCAGCGCTCGATGCCATCTCCCGCGCTCTGGTGCAGACCGTCAACGGCCCCGAGAACCTGGTGCGGGCCGTCGCCGAGGCAGCCCGTACCCATCTCGGTGCCGAATGGGTGCTGTTGGCGCTTGCCGACGGTGCCCTGCCCGAGGCACGGCCCCGTCACCTCATCCTCGACGCCGAGGGGCACGCATACTCCTTCGAAGGCCTGTCGGGCACCAAACATCCGGTACCGCACCTTCCGGATGCGGTCCTGAACCGGCTCAACGATGTCCTTCGCGGTCAGCTTGCTCAGTTCCGGGTACCCGTCATCGAAAGTCACCATTCACACGTCCCGATCGAGCTCGACGGCGGCGTCGTCGGCGCGTTCGCGGCCTGGACACCACCGCACCGGCTGCTCGACGGCATCGACGAAGCGGTGATGCGAATCCTGGCCAGTCAGACGGCGGTCGCGCTACAGAACTGTGAACTGTTCCAGCGCTCGCAAACCCTGCTGGCGCAATCCGAGGCGCGCAATGCGCAGCTGCTGGCGACGCAACGCGAACTCGGTGCGGCACAACGTCATCAGGTGCTGGACTCCGAGCGACACCGCATCGCACGGGAGCTGCACGACAGCGTCACACAAACCGTCCTGTCGGCGGGCATGCAGATCGAGGTGTGCCGAAGCGAGGTCGAATCACGTTCCGGTCCAACGGGCCTGGCCGAACGGCTGGACACGGCCAAAGCGCTGACCCGATCGGCGATCGACCAGCTACGGTCGGCCATCTATGCGCTCAACCATTCTTCCGACGCCGACCGGTCCAGCCTCCCCGAGCTGCTCGAACAGCTCGCCACCGTGCATATGCCGAAAGACCTGCGGGTGACGCTGCGGGTCGACGGAGATGTCGCCGAACTGCCCAGCGCTGTCGAACGGAGCCTGCTTCGGATCGCCGGTGAGGCATTGTTCAACACCGCGATGCACGGCCGCGCCTCCCGGGCCATCGTGCGATTGAGCTACCGCCCCGCCGGGGTCACCCTGTCGGTGTCCGACGACGGCATCGGTGACCCGGACAAACTCCGGCTTCGGCTCCGACTGGCGGACGTCGCGGACCTCGACGGGCATCATCGCGGGCTGGCCAACATGCTGGCACGGTGCCGCGAATACGGTGGCACCTTCACCGTCGGCCGCTCGCGTATCGGTGGCGTGCGGGTCGTGGCCACCATTCCGCGGGACCTAGAAGAAGCTCCGGCCGAAGGAGTCGTGCCATGACCGTTGACACCAGCACCGAGACCATCCGCCTTGCACTGGTGGACGACCACGCCATCCTTCGCCAGGGGCTGCGGTCATTACTGGAGCGCGAGGACGACCTCGTGGTGGTCGGCGAGGCCTCCAGCGAACCGGAAGCCGTGGCCATGGTCGCGGCGACGCAACCCGATGTGGTGCTGGTCGATCTGAAACTCTCGGCAGGATCGGACTTCGAGGGATTGTCCTTGTGCACCAGGCTTTCCGGCGCCCATCCCGACCTCGGCCTGCTCGTGCTGACCACGTTCCTCGATGAGGATCTGGTGGTACGTGCGGTGCACGCCGGAGCGCGTGGCTACGTGGTCAAGGACGTCGACACCACCGAACTGGTGCGGGCGATCCGTGCCATCTCCGCCGGGCAGAGCGCGTTCGACTCGCGCAGCGCCGCGGCTGTGGTCCGCTCGCTCAGCGGACGCGGCGATCAGCGCGAGAAGCTGACCGACCGGGAGATCGAAGTGTTGCGGCTGCTCGCGGCGGGGCTGTCGAACCACAAAATCGGTGAGCAGCTGTACATCTCGGCGACGACCGCCAAGTTCCACGTCAGCAACATCATGCGCAAGCTCGACGTCAGCCGGCGCGCCGAGGCCGTGTACGCGGCCAGTAAACGCGGGCTGATCTAGGCCGACGATCTTCGTCGGCCTAGATCAGCTGTTGTGGGTTGCGGTTCGACCCTATGTGCCGCTACGCATTTCGGTAGTCGATGACGATGCGGCCGTCGATCTGTCCCTGTTCCATCCGCGCGAACACGTCATTGATCTCGTCGAGGCGCGCGCTGGTGACGGTCGGCTTGATCAGGCCGCGTGCGTAGAAGTCCAGTGCCTCGGCCATGTCTTGCCGCGTTCCGACGATCGACCCGCGGATGGTGAGGCCCTTGAGGACGATGTCGAAGATCGGGGCCGGGAAGTCGCCCGGCGGCAGGCCGTTGAACACGATGGTGCCACCGCGACGGGCCAGTGCGATCGCCTGACCGAACGCCTGCGGGTGCACCGCGGTGACCAGGACACCATGGACACCGCCGGTGGCCTGCTGCACCGACTCGACCACGTCGCTGGTACGGGCATTGATGGCGACCTCGGCGCCGAGCCGGGTGGCGAGTGCGAGCTTGGCGTCGTCGACATCGATCGCCACCACGCGAAGCCCCATCGCGCGGGCGTACTGAACGGCGATGTGTCCCAGCCCGCCGATGCCGGAGATCGCCACCCACTGGCCGGGCCGGGTGTCGGTGACCTTGAGTCCCTTGTAGACGGTGACGCCGGCGCACAGGATCGGCGCGATCTCCAGTGGGTCGGCGCCGTCGGGGATCCGCGCCGCATAGTCCGCGTTGACGAGCATGTAGGTGCCGAAGCTTCCGTTGACGGAATAGCCGCCGTTGCGCTGACTTTCGCACAAGGTCTCCCAGCCCGTCCGGCAGTATTCGCAGCGGCCGCACGCCGACCACAGCCAGGCGTTGCCGACCTTGTCGCCGACCGCCAGGTCGACCACGCCCTCACCGAGTGCCACGACCGTGCCGTAGCCTTCATGCCCCGGCACAAACGGCGGCTGCGGCTTCACCGGCCAATCACCATGTGCGGCATGTAAATCCGTGTGGCAGACACCGGATGTCTCGAGCTTGACCAGGGCTTCGCCATAGCCTGGCGTCGGCAGTTGCAGATCGTGCACCTGCAACGGCATGCCGAAGTCGGTGACGACCGCGGCCCGCATGGTGTCGGCGTGTCCCGCCACAGTTTCAGTGGCCAGTGTCTGTGTCATCGATTCACTCCATTCGTGAGAATTGTTGCGGGGAAGGTGTTGAGGTTCTGATTGGCGCAAAGCTGATAGCACACAACGCTATTGACAGCGACGTGCCGCCACATGCCCCGATCGGGCCGAGTACCGGACCTGCCCGGGCGGGCCGCGTACTACCCAATCGGGCAGGGCCGTCGGGCGCCGGCCGGACGCTCCCGGACCGGCGAAGCCGTTCGGCAAAGGCGCCACCCGGACGCCCCGCACCCGCCATGATGGGTGCCGTAACCAGACACGGCGAAGGTGGATCACGTGGCAACGAGCGAACATCCGAAGGGCACGAGCGCAGGCACCCAGCCCGAATGCCGCGGCGTCATGCAATCCCTGACGGCACTGTGCGTCCGCTACGTCGAACGCCTGATGCCCGACCCGTACCTGTTCGCCGTCATCCTGACCGTCCTGGTCGCCGCGATGGTGGCACTTATGGTGCACGGCGCCACCCCCAGCGGCATGCTCAAGGCCTGGTACGGCGGCGTGTGGGGTTCGCAGAACATCTTCACGTTCGCGTTCCAGATGGTGCTGATCCTCGTAACGGGTTACACGCTCGCCGAGGCGCCCGTCCTGAAGCGGGCCATCGTCCACATCGCGGGCAAGCCGAACAACCAGGTGCAGGGAGCCCTACTGTGTTTCGGCGTCAGCGCCGTGCTGTCGCTGTTGAACTGGGGACTGGGACTCGTCGCCGGCGCGCTGGTCGCCCGGCAGGTCGCAAAGCGCTTCACCGACGCACATTTCGGCTACCTGATCGCGGCCGCGTTCATGGGCTTCATCGTCTGGACACAGGGACTCTCGTCATCGATCGCGCTGGCCAACACCGACAGCAGCAGCCCGATCAACGTGATCCACAAGCTCACCGGCAGCACTGTTCCGTTGAGCCAGACCATCTTCCAGCCCTACAGCTGGCTGTCGGCGATCGCGGTGCTGGCGCTGCTCGCACTCGCGGTCTGGCGGATGGCCCCGGCGCAGAGTCTGGCACCGGACCCCGCGGTGTTCGAAGACGAGGTGCCGGCTCCGCCGGTGCCCGGCAAGAAGACCTTCGCCGAGTGGCTCGAGAACCTCTGGATCCTCAACGTCCTCGTATTCGCCGCCGGCATGGCCTATTTCGTGCTCAGTGGATTCGCCCTGAACATCTCGTCGATGATCATGCTGTTCACGATCACCAGTGCGCTGCTGCACCGCACGCCGATCCGCTTCATCAGAGCGTTCACCGGCGCCGCCAAGGTGTCCGGCCCGCTGCTCCTGCAGTACCCGCTGTACGGCGGTCTGGTCGGCCTGCTCGGTTATCAGGCGACCAAGGCCGACAAGCCGCTGCAGACGCTCCTGGCCGAGGCCGTGGTCAACGGCGCGACGGAGCACACACTGCCGTTCCTGACCTTCGTCGGGTCGTTGATCATCAGCCTGTTCGTCCCGTCGGGCGGCGGCCACTGGGCCGTGCAGGGCCCCATCGCGGTCGACTCGGCACTGGCCATCGGCCAGCGTTCACCGGAGTACCTGGGGCTGATCTCCATGGCGGTCGCTGTCGGCGAAGGCGTCGCGAACATGATCCAGCCGTTCTGGCTGCTGCCCCTGCTGGCGATCGCGAAGCTGAATGTCCGTCAGGTGATGGGCTTTACGGTCGTCGCATTCCTGATCGGCGTCGCGGTACTGGGCGCCACCATGCTCATCGCGCCGTACGTGATCTGACGCCCAACACGCCGCGCGGGCGTGAGAAGAATGGGCCACGCTTTTGGTGCCGGAAACAAACCTTCGGCCGATTTGTCCCGCCATCTTCCGCCACCGCGTTGTGATAGATCACAATCGGCACGTGCCGTCCCCGTCCGAGCTGCCGCCGATCCCGGCGGACGCACCGTTGCGAAAGGTGATCGAGGACCGGATCGACGAGATCGCCACGACGCTTCTCCATGAGGCCGTCGAATCCATCGACTGGCCCACACCCATGCCGATCGAACATTTCGACGGTGAGGTGACCCCGTACATCATCGGCGGATTTCTGTACGGGCTCGACCTGATCACCGAAGGACGCAGGGTGACCCGTGCCGAGGCGGCGACCTTCGTCCTGCCGGTCGCGGAGCGGCATGCCGAGGACGGGATCCCGTTGCCGTTCCTGTTCACCGCGCTCCATGCCGGTATCCGAAAACTGTGGGAGATCGTGCTCGAATCGGCCTCCGAGGGCGACGCGGAAACGATCGCTGCGCTGGGCATGTACCTCGCCGACCTCACCGGGACCATCAGCGTGCTGATGACTGAGGTCTACCAGGACTCCGATTTCGTCCTCCGGGCCACCACGCGCCAGCAGATGAGTGCCCTGTGCGCCCACCTCATCGACGGCGAGCCCGGCAGCGACATGATCGCCAAACAAATCGGTGTCAAGCTCAGCGACCGCTATGACGTATTGGCGATCCGGGTGGACGGCGACGAACCGCGGACCACGCATGAGACGTTGGCGGCGCGCCGGCGGTTACGGCTCGCCAACCAAGTGTTCTACGGGCGCGGCGCCGGCGAAATCCTCAACACGTTCGACGGACACACGGGCGTGATCTTGCTGCCCGCACAGGTCGTGGAACAGCGGGACGACTCCGCCATGGCCGCACACCTGTGTGCACTGATCGACGCGCTCGGTGAACGACTCGAGGTCGCGATCTACGCCGCGTACCATCCCGGCGCGACGCTGGCGGCCATTCCCGCGGCGGCCGCGGAAGCCACCGAAATCACCTGCCTGGCAAGGCAACTGAACAGAGAGCCCGGTATCTACCAACTGGCTGATGTCCTTTTCGAGTACCAGTCGACGCGCCCCGGGCCCGCCCGGGACCTGCTGGCGCGCCACATCGCGCCGCTGCGCGACCACCCGGGGTTACTGCAAGCGCTCCAATCGCATCTGCGGCACGGCGCCGACCGGAAGGCCGCCGCGGCAGAGCTTTTCATTCATCCGAACACCCTGACCTACCGCCTACGGCGTATTCAGGAGATCACCGGCTATGACCCCACCGACCCCCACCAGTCCCGATTGCTGGCGTCGGCCATGACCGTGTACACCATCGACCATGCAGGTACACCGGTCGCCGACACAGGCCCGGGCAATCCCGGCTAGCTGAGCAGACCTCGGTCATCGAACGCGAGTTCTTCGTATCCCTACGGCACGAGATGTGAATCCAGTGGTGAACTACCAAGAGTTGCTGTCCGACGAACTTCGCAGCGCCGCAAGGCAGTTGCGGCACGCGGCCACGCAGAGCACTTGCCCGATCGAGCGCATCCTGTCGTACACCGCGACGATGATCGACTACGTCTACCCGGTAGAGCGGTGCGGACGAGCCTCGGTGCTGGCAACCGCCTGGCTCGAGCGTTCCGGACGCCATGCCGACCAGAACGATGCGCTCGTGGACGAATTGATCGAGCCATTGCGTGAGGCCATCCGCGTCGGATGCAGGAGCGGGGAGATGTCGTCACAGTGCCCTGATGACGATGCACAGTCGATCTTTCATCTGGTCACGGGCATGATCGTCACGCAGGCGGCCCTTGGCAGGCACGCCTCGCCGGAGTACCTCAAGGAGGCGACACGAACCGCGGTTGCGAACGCCCTCGGGTTCGCCGCGCCATGAGCAACTAAGCGGACTGCTCCTGCGCCCCGTTTCGGGCGAATGCCGACTCGATGAACTGCGTGACCTCGCGAAGTGCACGCGCCGCTTCGGGAACGATCGAGGCCGCGGCCTGAAAGACGTGGACCTGGTCCCGCCACACCTGCAATTGGTGCGGCACACCGGCCTTCGTCAGTTCGACGGCGAGCTCCTCGGCGTCGGGGGTGAGCAGTTCGGTCGAGCTCACCTGGATCAAAGATGGCGGCAGCCCACCCAGATCCGCATCGAGCAGTCGGTGCTCAGCTTCCGGCGGACTGTGCCGCATGACGAATCGATGGAACGCGCGGGCAAAGGCCTTCGAGAACAGCACATCGGTTGATCCGGAGGGGGCATCGATCTTGGCCTGCACGTCGAAGTCGGTCAGTGGCGCCATCGAGACGATCGCGCCGGGCATCGGCAACCCGCGCCTGGCCGCGAACAGCGCCGTGATGAAGACCAGGTAAGCGCCGGCCGAGTCTCCGATGAATGCGATGTTCTCCGGCGCGACACCTCGGCCGAGCGCGAACCGATATGCGTCGATGCAGTCTTCGATACCGTCGGCGATGGTGTGCTCGGGCAGCTTGCGGTAATCCACTGCGACAACTTCGCTCTGCAGCGCCGCGGCAATCCGCGAGATCATTTGACGGTGCAGGTGACGGCCCCCGACGAGAAAGGCACCGCCGTGCATGTACACGACGTAGCGATCCCCGCGCACGGCCGCCGGGCGGGTCGTCTCGGCCGGACAGCACGCCAGGTGGACAGGCTGGCGGGTGGTGCCCGCAACCGACCACAGCACGCGCCCGACATGATCGACCGCCCGATATGGCCAGGGCAGGCCGGGAGCCATCGCCCAGACCGTCAATGCCGGTTTGACCGTGACCTTCAACGCCAACGCGACAAGGCGCGACTGGATGCTGCCGCCTTCGAACTCGACGCGACGGGCGTTACTCCGGTCAAGCGGGAACAGATTCTCGGGTGCGGCAACCACGGTGTAGCCCTCCTGTTTCAACGAGCCCCGTTCGGTGGCTGCGGCAGCGCCGATGCTGCCTCGTTGTCCGAATCAGTATCGGTGTCCGGGTGGCCGCCGTCTCTACACCGAGCGCCGAAGTATCAGACCAAGCGATTGTGATGGGTCACAAACGCCGAGGCAGCTGCGGCCGGCGCAGTGCCCTTGCGCCCCAGGTGATCTGGCTGTGGCCCGACGGCTCACTCGTAGTCCCCAGGCAATGCCCCACGGTCGACGGCGCTGAGCAGTACGGCGTGGTCCGCCTCGGTCTGGTCGGCGTAGCGCCGGGCGAAGCCGGACAGCGCCTCGCTCACGCGGTCGGAATGGCCGAGATAACCGGCGATCATCGAGGCTCCGCTGGTCCTGGCGTGTCCCTTCGCCAGTAGCTGACCGACCACGCTGGCGTAGCCCGTCAGCATCTTGGCATCCAGTTCGTCGAGAGGTATGCGGCCCTTCATGTTTCGCAGCTGCCGGACGTAGAACTGGCGGCCGTCCACAGTCGTCCAGCCCAGCAGCGGGTCGCTGACCGTCTGCAGACACTGCTGGTATTCGACGACACGTTGCCCCTGGTGGGCGTGAAGCGGCGAATCACCGTGGACGTAGCGCGCCAGTACGGATCGTCGGGCCTGCTTGAGCTGCAGGAAGATGACGTCCTTGGACGACGAGCCCGCCAGCAGCGCCACGTACGCCCGCAGCCCGACACTGCCGACCCCGACGACCTTCTGTGCCACGTCCAGCAGGGTGTAGCCACCGACCAGTCGGCGCCAGTACAGCGGCAGGGTCTCCAGATAGTCGTCCATCGCCTTGGTGAGCTGCGCTTCTTCCCGCGCCGGTAGCCGCGTGATCAATGGCGGTTCATCGACGATCTTCCGCACCCCGTCGACCTCGTGCGTGAAGCGTGGCAACGCGCGATCACCGGTACGGCGACGTGCCCGCTTCGCCGAGCGGGTGACCAGCCGCTCCAGTGGTCCGTCGGCCTCGGTGGCGACGCGGTCGACGCTGAGTCGGTTGAAGGCCCTGACGAACAGCGGCAGATCGGCGAGCCGCCGGATCTCCTTCTGATACGACGCGACACACGCTTGCACGGCGTCACCGCAAGCGCTTTCCGACGCGTCGTTCTCCCGCCCGGCCACCCAGATACTCGCCACCAGCCTGCGCAGGTCCCATTCCCAGCCGCCGGGGTGCGCTTCGTCGAAGTCATTGAGGTCGATGACCAGTTCCCGCTCGGGCGATGCGTAGAACCCGAAGTTGCCCAGGTGCGCGTCGCCACAGACCACCGGCATGATTCCGGTCGTCGGCAGGTGCGAGACGTCACGCGCCATCACGACCGCGGCACCACGCAGGAAGCCATAGGGCGATGCAGCCATCCGCCCGACCCTGATCGGGATGAGTCGCTCGATCCGCCCCTCATGGCTGGCCTGGATCAGGTCGACCGGGTCCGGCCGCCCCGCACGATCCGACCACGTGGCCAATGCCCGCCGGGGCACCTTCTTGCGCAGGGCCTTACCCAATGCGTACCGCTCGTCCCGCGTGGCCGGCGTGCGCAGCAATGACCGGTATGTCTCGGTCTCGGTGCCGGTCACGACGGTGTGCTGGTCCGGAATCGTCGTGTCCGCAAGTGGTGGCGGGTCGTTCACCAACGCCGTATACCCGCCCAGACGCCGGTCAAGCATGACCCATCAGATGGCCGCTGGAGACCACCGTTGCGCTTCGCGGCCGGATCGGGACGCGGCGTCGCAGGATCGCCTGGGGGTGACGGAACCAACGGCCTTCGAATCCTCTCCCCCGTGGGCCCCGCCACTGGTGAACACGCCGATTGCGCTGGGCACCAACAACGCGCAGCCCCAGGGGACCGCCACCCAGAACGGCCAGAAGTAGCCGGCGCCGGTGGCGAGCCAGATCGCGAGGCACAACAGGTTCACTGCGGCCCACGGCATCCACATGATCACGACCCAGGCCGGAATCGACTGCTTCCGTTGCCGTTTGGGCTTACCCCGCTCGTCGGATGGCGGTAGGTCCGAGACGATGTCGGCGAGCTCGCCGCGGGTTTCGGCCCGGTAGAGCCATTGCAGGCGGGTGTCGTACTCCGTGAGGGTCAGCCTGCCGTCAGCGACGGCACGGATGAGCCGGCGAGACATGACTTCGCGCTCGGCATCGCCGATCCGGATGTGACTGCCGACCGTCTCGGTCGCGGCGCCACCGGCGCTGTTTCGCGTCGGCTCGGGAAACGGGAGGTCTTCATGGTGGTGCATGGTGCAACTCCATTCGCCATAACGGTGTTATGACAATTCATAACACCGTTATAGATTGATGGCAAGGGATTTCCGGCGGTTGGCGCGTACGCGCCTGGCGAAACAATCAGCGCCGAAGACCGGGACGCCGACCCGGCGGGTCGAACCGAACGCGCTTTACCACCCTTATAATCAATCCGCATGCGGCACAATCGGATTGACCATCGGCCCCACGGTCGCGTCGGTTCCGGATCCGCACCGGCCGACAAAATAGGCCTTTACTGATACCCGCCGGTGAGCCGGACGAAACATGTTATTTGCCACACCGACGAACAGGCTGTGTCCTACTAGGTTTGGTGCAGCGGGCAGCAGAAGCGCCGATAGTATTTGGACTGTCGGCTCACGCGTGTGAGCCCCTCGGAGGTGACAATGACAGGCCAGCCAGTCCAGGGAAGCGGCAACCCTGCCGCGGCGAGCTGCGCGGTCGAACAGAGCCAGATCGGCGCGGTCAGCGTGGTCGCGGTATCCGGAACGGTGGACATGCTCACCGCTCCGCAGCTCGAATCCGCACTGAGCCCGGCGGCTGTCGGCACAGCCCAGGCGGTCGTCGTCGACTTGAGCGCCGTCGACTTCCTGGCCTCGGCCGGGATGGGCGTGCTCGTGGCGGCGCACGCCGACCTGGCGCCGGCGGTCAGGCTCGTCATCGTCGCCGACAGCCCCACCACCAGCCGCCCGCTCAAGCTGGTCGGCATCGCCGACCTGATCGAGCTGTTCGCCACGCGAGACGAGGCCCTCGCGGCTGTCACCGCCTAGTGCGGTCGTTGTCAATCGGAAGGTAGGTCGAGCAGGTCGCTATGACGGAGCCGGACCAGTCGAGCAGCGGGGCACGTTTCAGTAAGACGGACGTGGTAGCCATCCCCGAACATGCCGCATCCGTCCGTCAGGAGTTCTCGACCTGGTTGACGGGCCACATCGCAGTGGACCGCGTCAAAGCCAGCGACATCGTGCTCGCCGTCAACGAGGCATTGGCCAACGCCGTCGAGGCCGCGTATGCCGATGCCCCCGCTCCCGGCGTCATGCATGTTCGTGCCGACTTCGACCGCGTGTCAGGGCGGCTGACCGTGACCGTGACCGACGAGGGCACGTGGCGCCCCGCCCCCGCACAGCTCGCGAACTCTGCCCGCGGACGCGGAATTCCGTTGATGCAGGCGCTGACGGATCATGCGTCGATCGAACCGACCGATGCCGGTACGGAGGTGCGCCTGCAATGGGACGTCATCGACGCCGTGCCCGCCGGCGGCGGGTGACCCGCACCTACTGCGGCAGCCGCACCACCTGCACGAAGAACTCGTCGATCTCCCGCACCGCCTTCATGAACTGATCGAGGTCGACCGGCTTGGTCACGTAGGCGTTCGCGTGCAGTTTGTAGCTGCGCAGGATGTCCTCCTCTGCCGAGGACGTGGTCAGGACGACGACCGGGATGTGACACAGATCGGCGTCGGACTTGATCGCCTCCAGCAACTCCCGGCCGTCGTACTTCGGCAGATTCAAGTCGAGCAGGATGAGGTCCGGGGTCGGGGCGTCGGCATGGACACCGCGGCGGTAGAGGAAATCCAGACCTTCTTGACCATCGCGAGCGACATGCAGAGTGTTCTTGATCTTGTTGTCCGCGAACGCTTCACGGGTGATCAGTTCGTCCCCCGGATCGTCCTCGACCAACAGGATGTCGACGACTCGGCCGGCTGACGACGCATTCATGGGTGACTTCCTTCCGGCTGCTCTGACGCGATGACGTTCGGTTCGGTGATCGGGGTGGCCGGCAAGGTGAACACGAACCGCGTGCCATCGGTGTACGACGTGTCGATCCCGATGGTGCCGCCGTGATGTTCGACGATCTTCTTGCACAGTGCCAAGCCGATGCCGGTGCCGCTGTAGGCGTCGCGCCCGTGCAAGCGCTGAAATATGACGAACACCTTGTCCACGAACTCCTCGGCGATCCCGATACCGTTGTCCGTCACCGTGAATACCCAGTTGTCGGCGTTCTCACCCGTTCCCATTGTGCAGTCGATCACGATCCGCGGCGTTTGGCCCTCGCGCCGGAACTTCACCGCGTTACCGATCAGGTTCTGCCACAGCATCGTGAACAAGGTGGGGTCGCCGTCGACGCGCGGCAGGCCGGCGGGCGGCAGCACCACCTCGGCCTCCGACTCGGCGATCGAGGTCGCGAGGTTCTGCATGGCCGACGCGACAGCCTCGCCCAGATCGACCTCGGTGTTCCTGGCGTTCAGCCGGCCGACACGGGAGAAGGTGAGCAGGTCGTTGATCAGCACCTGCATGCGCTTGGCGCCGTCGACCGCGAAGTTGATGTACTCGACGCCGCGCTCGTCGAGCTGATCGCCGTACCGCTTCTCCAGCAGCTGGCAGAACGACGCCACCTTGCGCAGCGGCTCCTGCAGATCGTGCGACGCGACGTAGGCGAACTGTTCGAGTTCGGCGTTGGATCGGCGCAATTCCTCGGCTTGCTCGTCGAGCGCCACGCGGGCGAACTGAGATGCCTCGAGCTCCTCGACGATGCGCTGCCGCATCTCCTCGACATCGACGGCGATCGCGCGAATGTCAGTGGGCCCCTGGGGAACTATGCGCTCATCGAAGTTTCCCTGCGTGATCCGGCGGCATGCTGCGGCGAGTGCGCCCAGCGGGCGAGTGACCGAGCTGCGCACCAGCATCGCCAGCACCACCGCCGTGACGACGAAGGCGCCGACCATCGTGGCCAGCACCCGGTCGCGCCATTGGCGTATCGATGCCAACCGAGCGGTGTCAGCGTCGCGCGCCTGTTCCAGGTGCCGGTTCTGGGTATCGAAGAGCGTGCGGAGGTTGTCGAACTCTTTCTTGCCGTCCTCGTTGGTGCGGCTGTCGACGACGGCCGGGTGTCCCACGACGACGCTCGCGATCAACGGCTGGGCGTAGGTGCTGCGCCAGGTACCGGCGGCGCGTTCGATGGCATCGAGGTCGGCGATGAGGTCGTCACGACCCTCCAGCAATGTCCTGATTTTCTGTGCCGCAGCGGTTTCAGCGCGTTGTCCGTCCTCATACGGCGCCAGGAACTGGCTGTCGGCGGCGCTCGCATAACCGCGCACCGCGGTCTCCTGATCACGCAGTCCGGCCTGCAATCGGTAGGCGGCCACGCGCGCCGGTTGCAGGTGCTCGATCAGCTCGCTCGACACCGTGTCGGTCTGGTTCATCAGGAGCGCACCACCGACGGCACCCGAGAGCACCACCACACCCATCGCGGAAAGAACCAGGTTCTGCCAGCCCTGCACCGTCAACTTCATCGAACCGAGCGCTCCACTCGAATGACGGCGATGTCGTCGGTGAGGCCACCGTAGGGCTCGGCCCAGGTTTCCACCTCGCTGATCAGCGCCTTGACGAACTCGGTGCCGGGCAGGCGCGCCAGTGACCGGGCCGCCGCCAGCAGCCCCTCCTCGCCGAGGCGTTCACCGCCGTCGCCCGCGGGCCCCTCGAACAGCCCGTCCGTCAACAGCATCAAGCCGTCGCCCGGCCGCAACTGCAACCGGTTGACCGGCCATTCCCTGGCGCCGAGGCCGAGTGCCGGGCCGGCGGTCGGTTCGAGCCAGTCGACGGTACCCGTCCCGTGCATGAGCAAGCCCGGATGACCAGCCCGCACCACGTCGAACTGCCCCGTATCGGGTGTCAGGGCCACACTCAGCAGGGTTGCGAAGGTGCCGCGGCTGGGCCGCTCGGTGGTCAGGATGCGGTCGAGCTGCCGCATCCGCTCATTACCGCGCAGGCCGGCGAAAGTCAGTGCGCGCCAACCGATTCGCAGTGCCACGCCCAACGCGGCCTCGTCGGGTCCGTGGCCGGCCACGTCACCGATCATGACGTGCACCGTGCGGTCAGGGGTCTGCACGACGTCGTAGAAGTCACCGCCGATCAGCGCGTCACGCCGGCTCGGCAGCGACTGGGTGACGATCTCGACGCCGGGATCGTCAGCGAGCAGTGGCGACGGCAGCAGGCCCCGCTCGAGTCGGGCATTCTCCTGAGCGCGCAGTCGACTGGCTTGCAGGTCGACCGCGGTGAACTCGGCACGCTTGCGTTCGATCGCATACAGGACCGCCCGGCGCAGGGTCTCCGGCTCGACGCGGCCCTTCACCAGGTAGTCCTGCGCACCCGACGCCATGGCAGAAACGCCGAAATGCTCGTCGTTCAGACCGGTGAGAACGACGATCGGCAATCCCGGTGCCAGGGCGCTCAAACGGTCGAGTGCGTCGACGCCGCCGGCGTCGGGCAGGTGCAGGTCCAGCAGCACACAGTCCGGACGGATCGTTTCCAGCGCGGCCGCGGCCTGGGTCAATGTGGACGACCAGTGGAAGTCGATGTCGATCGCGGCGTCGGCGATGAGCTCCTCGACCAGGAGTGCGTCACCGCGGTCGTCTTCCACCAGCAGCAGCGACAGCGGCCGGTCCCCCGGGGGCTCCGCCTTGGCGGAATCGGAACGGTTCATCCGCGGCTCTGCCGGCATGGACAAGTGGTCACATCCTTCACCAAGCGGCCACCTACGTCGTGCTGACCATCGTGTTGCGCTGTGCTTACCGTCGCGGACGTTACCAGTTGGCCCCACACCGCTCCCGCCATTGACGCGCACCGCAGTCGCCGGGCACCGGGGCGCAGCCCTACTCCAACTTCTCCCGAAGCTGCGCCAGGGTTTTCGCCAGCAACCGCGAGACGTGCATCTGCGAGATGCCCACCTTGGCGGCGATCTGAGACTGCGTCATCGATTCGAAGAATCGCAGCACCAGCACCGTCCGCTCGCGTTCCGGCAGTTCGGCCAGCAGCGGCCGGAGCGCCTCGCGGTACTCGACCTTTTCCAAACCGGGATCGACGTCGCCCAGCGTCTCCGCCAGGGACGGGCGCTCCTCGCTCCCCGCGGCCCCGTCGATCGAGGTTGTCTTGTACGAACTGCCCGCCATCAGGCCATCGAGGACCTCGTCGCGATCGATGCCGAGCTCGGCGGCCAGCTCAGAAGCCGTGGGCGCGCGCCCGAGGCGTTGCGACATCTCGGCGCTGGCCGTGCCGATCTGCAGATGCAGCTCTTTCATGCGGCGCGGGACCTTCACCGACCAGCTGTTGTCGCGGAAGTGGCGACGCAGCTCTCCCATGATCGTCGGGACCGCGAATGAGGCGAAGTCCGAACCCATCTCGACGTCAAAACGCTTCACCGCGTTGATCAGGCCGATGCGCGCAACCTGCAGCAGATCATCGCGTGCTTCGCCCTTGCCCTCGAAGCGCCGCGCGATGTGGTCGGCCAACGGCAGACACCGCTCGATGATCGCGTCCCGCTGCTCGATGTAGTCAGCTGAGTCCTCGGTCGTCCCCTGGAGCTGACGGAACATCTCGAGAACGTCCGCATACTCCGCCGTCACCGCTGCAGACTCACTCGTCTCGAGGTCAACGAAACACCCAGCACCTGGGTGCCGTCGGTCGCCGGCTCGTCGGCGAAGGTCGACACGTCATCGGCCAGCGAGCTGAGCACGTGCCAGCTGAAACTGTCCGGCTTCACCACGGCGCTGCCGCGGCTGTCGTCGGCCACACACGTCGCCGAAGCGCGAATCACCACAGCATCATTCGCCGGGTCGACGACCACCCGCAGGCTCGACCCGGGCACCGCGGCCCGGATGAGTCCGGTACAGGCCTCGTCGACCGCCAGCCGGATATCGGCGATGGCGTCCAGATCGAAATCCTCGAAGGCGGCGACCGCTGCCACGAGCGTCCGCAGGACGGCCAGGCTCTCCGGCGATGCCGCAACGATCAACTCAACAGACCGGTCACTGGTGCCCTGCCCCACTGCCTCAACCACCTATTTCCTCCAGCGTCCCTGTGCAGGCCACTCCACGTCGCACTCTGTGTACCCATTGTCCATGGCTGCTCAAACAAACATGCATCGCCCGCCGCCGCCCGCTGTCGGCGGCGGCAGTACCCGAAGGCGGGCTACGGTGTCAGCACGCTTCGCCGTCTGTGCAGCCGTCCGATTCATCCTGTGCCGCAGGCTTTTTCGATCAGCTGCCGTACTTCGTCGCGAAGACGACCGCGTCGACGCACGGCCGGCTAGTACCAGTAGCGGCGGCCGGCGATCGGACGTCCGGTCGCCCCCAGCAGCCAAAAAACCGCGCCCACCACCAGCACGACCACGCCGGCCACCCACAGGGGGTAGATGTTGAAGATCAGCCCGAGAGCAAGCAGTACAGCTCCGACCAAAATCATGGTGCCTCTTTCCGTTGTGGGCAGCGCACGCACGTCGTCGTGACGCCCGCCCGGTCTGACCTTGCCGGTCAGCGGCAGTCCTTCCGTACCCACGGGCGTCGGCTGCCCAAACATTTCGGAATTCCTCCACGGAATGCCCTGTGGGGCACCCACATCCGTGTGGTGCAGATCGCAATTCTCGCCGTTTGACGTGCACCGGAGCCGGGAATTCTCGGCAGGCGTGGGGAACGGTTCTCCGTGCGATCATCCGATCCGTGAGCGGAAGGGTAGCCATGAGCGAGGACAAGAACACCGGTCCCGAGGAAGCCATCCGGGGCGTCGTGGAAGGCGTCAAGGGCAAGGCCAAGGAAGTCATCGGCACCGTCGCCGGACGTGACGACCTGGTCCGTGAAGGTCAGGCCCAGCAGGACAAGGCCGATGCGCAGCGCGACGCCGCGAAGAAGGAAGCCGAGGCGGACGCCGCACGCGCGGGCGCCAAAGCCGCTGAGGCGCGCGAGAAAGCCGAGCAGCAGAACTAGGAGCGCCTGAGACCGCAGCACAGTCAGCGGCCCAGTCCAGCGACATGCTGGACTGGGCCGCTCTGGTGTGCGCGGAATTCGCCCGGAAAGCCCTTGCATTGAAAGACCTTTCGTCAGCTCGAGGTCAGGGACACGCGTACACCCGCGCCGCGTCCGCTGAGTGTTTGCCATTCGAATGCAGGGGGTAACTGTGAAGTCAGCTGACGCACTCGCGCGTTGCCCGACTCGAAGGATTCAGGGATGACACTCGAACTGATGGCGGCGCCACGAAGTGCGGACGAGGCGGCCGGCATTGTCCAGCCGTTGTCCGACGAAGCCGCCGCATCCGGCGTGACTGTGCACCTGCCGGTGTTGCTGGTGGGCCTGCGCTGGTTGTTCGACACCGAGCAGCCGGCCCGCGCGGTCCAGTGCCCCGCGGGCGACAGCCTGCCGTCGGTGGGCGGACGAGCGTTCCGCTTCATTCCCGCCGACCGCGACGGCCGGGCGGCCGTGGGCATCGCGGTGACCACCGGCATTGCCGGCGACGTGATCGGCGGTCACGAGGCGGCCGACTTCATCGATCTGCTCGAGGGCATGGGCGAAGAGGTACTGGCCATCAATTCCGTCGCGGCAGGCGCGTATTACGTGCTGACTCTGGCGCGACCCGCGCATCCGACGCTGCGTAGCGCGGTCGTCCGGTACCGCGCCCAGCACCGGGCCGACTCCACCGCCTCACCGTTCGGACCGGCGCACCACGGCGATGACGTCAGCCCTGTGAGCGCGACGGAGCTGCAGCGGCAGCTGGCCGCGAGCGCCGCTGAGCAGGACAGCAAGCCATTGCTCGACGATGCCGCCGGCGTGCATTGGATGGACCGTTTCAGCTTCCGGACGACCGCCGAGTTCGCCGGCGGCGATCTGTGCCTGGCCGTGCAGACGTAGCCGGTCTGCCCGAGCCGAAGACCCGGCTGCTGTCAGCCCCGCGGCAACCGGACCACCTGGACAAAGAACTCGTCGATCTGGCGTACCGCGCTCAGAAACTGCTCGAGATCGACCGGTTTGGTCACATACGCGTTGGCATGCAGTTTGTAGCTGCGCAGGATGTCTTCCTGCGCTGACGATGTGGTGAGCACGACGATGGGGATGTCGCACAGTTCGACGTCCGACTTGACCTTCTCGAGCAACTGCCGGCCGTCGTATTTGGGCAGGTTCAAATCGAGCAGGATCAGGTCCGGTCGCGGCGCATCGGCATAGGCACCGCGCCGGTAAAGGAAGTCCAGGCCCTCCTCACCGTCGTGGGCGATGTGCAGAACGTTCTTGATCTTGTTGTCGGCGAAGGCTTCCCGGGTGATCAACTGGTCACCGGGATCGTCCTCGATCAACAGAATGTCGATCGCCCTGCTGTCGCGCGGCACGGTCACGTGCACACCTTCCCCACCTATACGTAGATGACGTTCGATCCATCGTCCGGCCGCGCCGGGAATGCGAGTACACGGCGGGTTCGGCGCTCCATCAGCGGCGCCGGCAGTCTCCTGCCGTGACACACATCCCCAACCACGATCAGTTTACATTGTAAACAGCCGTGTCGGCAGCGGGCACCGTCAGACGCCCGCTCAGCGCCGCGGCAAGTTCGATTCGAGCCGGTCCAACAGCGCTTCGAGCGCTTCTTCGAACTCCGTTTCGCCATAGTCTTCCGACAGCAGGGGTTGCAGCCGCTGCAGCTGCGGGTAATCCGACAGCTTGGCCCTCGGCCGGTCGGCTTCTTCGAGGATCGCCTCGGCGGGGCTCAATTGGGCGCCGCGAGCGGACACCTCCAGCAGCAGCTGACCCACCAGGAACGTGGTGTACGCCCGGTATGCCGCCACTGCCGCGACGTCATCGAACCCATAGGAAAGCAACGTATCGAGGAAGCTTTCCATCCAGCGCATGCTGCGCAGCGGCGGGCGCACCCACGGCGCCTCCGGCGCCTGTGTCGCCACCAGCGGAAAGAGTTCGGGATGCTGCAGCGCGATCTGACGCACTCCGTGAGCAAGGCGGATCAGATAGTCCTGCCAGCCGTCTTCCTGCCGGCGGGCCGCCAGCTGCTCGGCGTACAGGCGGTCGACGACATGGTCGACCACCCCGGTCAGCAGGTCTCCCCTGCCGTGGACATACCGGTACAGGGCCATCGCCTCCACACCACATGCCGCGCCCAACCGGCGCATGGTCAGCTTGTCCAGCCCATGCTGGTCGATGAACTCGATCGCGGTGTCCAGGATGAACTCTCGAGACAGCGCCGGGTGGCCATCGCGCACACCGTCACCGGGCACGGCATCGGAGCCTCCCGCCGCAGTTGCGGGGATTCCGGAGTCATTGGCTCCCGACAAAGCGCCGACCTCCCAGTACTCGCTGATTCCGGGACCAACGCTAGCCGCAGTGGGCGACGAAATGGTGGAGCGTCACCGCGGGCAGCGTGCTTGTTTCAGGCAACAGTACGGAACACCGTCAGGGCACGGCTTTCCACCGTCACGGTGGCTTCCGCCTCCAGCGGCGCAGTCTCGGCGTCGACGGTGGCCAGACCACTGGCGGTGTCGAGTATCAGTTGCCACCTCGAACCGAATTGCGCTGGCGGCAGCGCGAATTCGATGGCGTCGTGGTGAGCGTTGAAGCACAGCACAAACGAGTCGTCGACGACCCGCTGCCCGCGCTCATCCAGGTCCGGTATGCCGTGTCCGTTGAGGTAGACCGCGACGGACTTGCCGAAGGCGGCGTTCCAATCATCATCGGTCATCTCCGAACCGCTCGGCGTGAAGAAGGCAACGTCCGGAACGTCCTGCGCGCCCCGGGCGCGCACCGGCCGGCCGTTGAAGAAGCGTCGGCGCCGAAAAACCGGGTGCGCGGTGCGGATTGCGGCGATGCCGCCGAGGAACGCGGTCAACTCGGTATCGGCGGATTCCCAATCGATCCAGGTGATTTCGTTGTCCTGGCAGTAGCCGTTGTTGTTTCCCCCTTGTGTGCGCCCCAGTTCGTCGCCGTGCGAAATCATGGGCACGCCCTGGCTCAGCAAGGTGGTGGCCAGAAAATTGCGCTGCTGGCGTCGACGCAGCGCCTCGATGTCGGGATCGTCGGTCGGACCTTCCACACCGCAGTTCCAGGACCGGTTGTTCGATTCGCCGTCGGAGTTGTTGTCACCGTTGGCCTCGTTGTGTTTCTCGTTGTAGGACACCAGGTCCCGCAGCGTGAATCCGTCATGGGCGGTCACGAAATTGATCGAGGCGACCGGCCGGCGCGAGGTGTGCTCGTAGAGGTCCGCCGATCCGGTGAGCCGTGACGCGAACTCTCCGAGCGTGGATTCCTCACCACGCCAGAAGTCACGCACGGCATCGCGGTACTTTCCGTTCCATTCCGTCCACTGCGGAGGGAAGTTCCCGACCTGGTAACCGCCGGGCCCGACATCCCACGGCTCGGCGATCAGCTTGACCTGGCTGATGACCGGATCCTGCTGGACCATCTCGAAGAACGTCGAGAGCCGGTCCACGTCGTAGAACTCGCGTGCCAGCGTCGACGCCAGATCGAAACGGAAACCGTCGACATGCATCTCGGTCACCCAGTACCGCAAAGAATCCATGATGAGCTGCAGCGCATGCGGGTGACCGGCATTGAGACTGTTGCCCGTGCCGGTGTAGTCCATGTAGAACTTCTGGTCCCCATCGACCAGCCGGTAGTAGGCGGCGTTGTCGATGCCCCGGAAGGACAGCGTCGGGCCCAGATGGTTGCCTTCCGCGGTGTGGTTGTAGACCACATCGAGGATCACCTCGATGTCGGCCTGGTGGAGGTCGCGCACCATGGCCTTGAACTCTTGAACCTGGCCCCCGGGCGTCACCCCTGACGTGTATTTGGGGTCCGGCGCGAAGAACCCGATGGTGTTGTACCCCCAGTAATTCGACAGCCCTTTGTCGATCAGCACGGAGTCGTTGGCGAAGTGGTGCACCGGCATCAACTCGACGGCCGTGACACCGAAGCTCTTCAGATGGTCGATGATCGCCGGATGCGCGACGCCCGCGTAGGTGCCGCGATCACGCTCGGGAACGTCGGGGTGAAGCTGCGTCAGCCCCTTCACGTGGGTTTCGTAGATCACCGAATCGGCGTACGCGCGCTGCGGCGGCCGGTCGTTGCCCCAGTCGAAGTACGGGTTGATCACCACCGACTTGGGCATGCGGGCGGCCGAATCATCGTCATTGCGGCTGTCTTCGTCACCGAAGTTGTACCCGAAGAGACTTTGGTCCCAACGGAATTCGCCGTCGATCGCCTTGGCGTAGGGATCGATCAACAGCTTGTTCGGGTTGCAGCGCTGCCCCGTCGCAGGATCGTACGGCCCGTGGACGCGATAGCCGTAGTGCTGTCCGGGCACGACATCAGGGAGGAATCCATGCCAGATGAAGCCGTCGACTTCCGGCAGCACCACCCGCGTTTCGGTGCCGTCGTCGGCGAACAGGCAGAGCTCGACCCGCTCTGCGGCCTCACTGAAGACGGCGAAGTTCGTTCCGACACCGTCATACGTCGCTCCGAGCGGGTACGCCTTGCCCGGCCATACCTCGGTGCGGCGGTTGTCCTCCGAGTCGGCGGACGTTGTCATGTGCTCTCCTCGAGCGCCAGTACTGGGGTGGGAGGAATAGCCCGCATCAGCGCCATCCAATCATCGCGACGGTCGGAATGCACGGTTGGTTTGGCCGGGTGTCGGCGTGGGTACCTGAAAGCCGCCGGTGTTGACGAAGACGTCAACACCCCGAGCGAGGAGCGCAGCACATGATCATCTTGGGCATTATCTTGCTAATCCTGGGCTACGCCCTGGCAGTACCGATTCTGGAGACCATCGGTGCAATCCTGGTCGTGATCGGTGCGGTCCTGTGGATCCTGGGCGCCGTCGGGCGGCCGGTCGCAGGACGCAAGGTGTGGTTCTAGCCGGCGCGGTAACCGTTCCTGCGCACCGCGGGCCCTGTGGTGACGAGCGCCCGGCCGTGCGGTGACCGCGAACCACCCGACGAGGCGAACCAGGTAGAGAAGACGGGTGAGGCCGGTCAGCCGGCGCACCACGACATGGTGGCGCAGCCGCACGGCACAGATGAGGAACCGATCGCCGCGGCGGAAGCTGTCGCCGCGGAGATGAAAACCGATGCGCGTCCCCATGGCGAATTGGGGCGGCGGTTCGATCGGCACTCACCCTTCTTCGTCGGGATGACGGCGGCCGCAGGCGTTGCCGTGACGTACGGCGCCGTGCACATGCTGGTCGCCGCGCAGTCGGTGCTGGTGCTGATCGGAGTGGCGTTCTTCCTGGCGCTGGGGTTGGAACCCGCCGTCTCGTGGTTCGTCAACCACCATCTGCCGCGTTGGCTCGCCACCACAGCCGTTTTCATCATCTTTCTCGCGCTGATGGCCGCCTTCGTGGCAGCGGCGATTCCGCCGCTGTCGCAGCAAGCCACCCAGCTTATCCATCAGGCGCCGCACTACATTCAGCAAGCGCAGAGCCACTCGTCCACGATCGGAAAACTCAACGACCGCTTCCATATTCAGCAGCGGATCACCGACACGATGAATGGTTCGGGCGGGTCGATACTCAACGAGATCGTCACTGCCAGTTCGGCGGTGTTCGCCGCACTGGCCGATGTGCTCATCGTCATCGTGCTCACCGTGTACTTCCTGATCGACTTCCCGCGCATCCGCGCCACCCTGTATCGCCTTGTCCCCCAGACCCGTCGGCCGCGCGCGATTCTCATCGGCGACGATGTCTTCGCCAAGGTCGGCGCCTACGTCCTGGGCAACGTGGCGATATCGGCGATCGCCGCAGTCGCCACCGCGGTGTGGCTGAGCGCGTTCGACGTGCCCTATCCGCTACTGCTCGGCATCTTCGTCGGACTGTTCGATCTGGTGCCGGTCGTCGGCTCCACCATCGCCGGAGTCGTGGTGGCGGCGGTGGCCCTGACGGTCTCGCTACCCGTATGTGTTTCCACCGCAGTCTTTTTCATCGTATTCAGAGCTCTCGAGGACTATCTGCTTGTCCCCCGCATCATCGGACACGCGGTCAAGGTGCCCGCGTTGGTCACCGTCGTGGCGGTTCTCATCGGCGGCGCTCTGCTCGGCATCGTCGGGGCATTGGTGGCCATTCCGGTCGCAGCTGCCGTGCAGCTGATCACCCGCGAGGTGCTGTTCCCGCGGCTTGATGGCACCTGAGCACCAGCGCCCCTCACACCGAACAGCCAATGTCCGGCAGGTCACAACACCACGGTGTTTCGAGTCGAGGCAGATCGGAAATCCTGCAACCAGGGCGCGGCACAGCGATACCGCTCCTGAGGAATCCATCCATGACTACCGGAAGGGCAGACATGAGCGAGAAGCAGAACACCGGACCCGAAGAAGCCGTGCGTGGCGTCGTGGAAGGTGTGAAGGGTAAGGCCAAGGAAGTCATCGGCACCGTGACGGGCCGCGACGACGTCGTGCGTGAGGGCCAGGCCCAGCAGGACAAGGCCGACGCGCAGCGCGACGCCGCGAAGAAGGAAGCCGAGGCGGACGCCGCGCGGGCGGGCGCCAAGAGCGCGGAGCAGCGACAGGAAGCTGAGCAGCGCCGCTGACTCACAGATCGGCCCAGCCGGGGTTTGCCTCCGGCTGGGCCGATTGCTGTGCGCAGCCCGTCGCCGGCCCCGGCATCACACCGAATGGAATGCGCGTTCGGACTTCGGTAGCCCGCTGCCACCTTCGGCACCAGCGACCACTTGGGCCAGGATCGACAACGCGATGTGGGGCCCGGCGCGACCGCCGAGATCCAGCCCGATCGGCGCCTGCAGACGGTGTAGGTCATGGGCGAGAAGTCCCCGCGCCGACAGCTCACGTCGAGTGTTCGCCGAGCGAGCGCTCGAGCCGAGAGCGCCGACGAACGACGGCTGCAGACCGCCGGTCCATCGCCGCGAATCAAGGGCCTCGAGTAGCAGCGGCACGGTGAAGCGATCATCATGGGTCAGATCGACGATTGCCGTCTTCGCGGCGATGCGCCCCGCTTCCCGTTCGCGCCGCAGATAGCGATCGGGCCGATCAATGACGAGTTCCAGCGGGCCCGAGAACCGGTCGGGACGCAGGAATGCCGACCGTGGATCACAAACCACCACCGCGAATCCCATACGGGCGCCCAGCGCCGCGAGCTCGACGGCGATCTCGCTGGTGCCGAAAATCACCATGCGGGGCGGTGCTTCGTAACGCGTGCAGAACTCGGGCGCATCACCGGCCTGGGCCAACGAAATGTGCCCGGTTTGCAAGTTCAAGAACGTGGCTGCCGGCTGACCGGCTTCCAGTGCCGAGAGCAGGGCCGGCAGTTCCGGAAAGTGCCGCGGTGTCACCGGATGCATGGCCACCCGCACCGTGCCACCGCAGGGCCCGCGCGGCGCAAACGGGTCACCGCTCAGCCGGTCTGCTTCGTATTCGACGGTCCGGCAACCGATTCCCTCCACAAAACCGGCAGGTTCTGCGAAGATTCGCTGGGCCCGCTCGAACAGGTCCGCCTCGACGCAGCCCGATGACACGCTGCCGGCCATCGCCGCGTTCCGGTCGAAGGCCATCATCGACCCGAGTGGGTACGGAGATCGGTCGTAGGTGTCGAGGACCGTGACCGCGAGAACCGGCTCACCGTGCTGGTATCGCCGCGCAATCCATTGCAGCACAGCTTTATTCTTCATCGATGTCCTCCCCGCTCGCCAGATCGGGGCATTCGACCCGGAGCAGATCGGGATGTGCCGTCAGGAATGGGCCGGCGCCGGTGTCACCAGAGAGGTTCTGCAACAGGTCATCGAGCCAATGACCATCGGCAGCGGTCACTTTCGGCTTTCCGTAGCGCTGCCCGCTGCCTGCCGCCAGGACTATGCCAAGGGTCGTGGTGCTCATGGTGGTACTCGGTGAGGCATGTTACTCAGACGATGTCGCAACGCGCCCGGCCTCCGGCCTCATCGCCAGGTCGACGCGTAGGTCGAGCCTCAGGTGCCGGCCATCTGATGACACAGGAGGCGGACGGTGCGATGCTCTTACCGCCTCAAGTGACAGCGAGCGCGCGACGACGCGCAAAGGCAGGGTGAGAGTGACAGGCGATGGAGCAATCGGCCGGCCGGTGAGCCGGGTCGAGGGACGCGACAAGGTGACCGGCGGCGCGCGCTACACGGCCGATACCGCAGTGCCCGGCGTGCAGTACGCGGTGCTGGTGCAGTCCACCGTGTCGCACGGTCGCATCATCGCCGACTCTTTGGCGGCCGCCGCGACGCGCGCCCAATCCGCCCCGGGAGTGACCTGCGTCCTCACGCCCTTGAATTGCCCTACTCTGCAGCATCTTCCAGTCGACCTGACGTGGGATCTGCCGCTGGAGCGACGGCCACCGCTGTCGGATCTGACGGTCCAACACAGAGGCCAGCACGTGGCTCTGGTGGTCGCCGATACCCTGGAGAACGCGCAGTTCGCCGCGGCGTTGATAGACGTGAGCTACGAGGAACAGCCCGCGCTCCTGACGGCGCGCGATGTGCTCGCGGCACGGGACTTGCCGACCAGCGATGACGGGGTCGTGCGCAGCGGCACCTACCGACCCGATCATTTCGTCAAACTCGAGGACGAGAAGCTCCAGGACCACCGTGGCCCGGCCGATGAGCCGGCCGACGGCATCAAGATCGCTTCGCGCTACACGACGCCCGAGAATGCCCACTACGCCATCGAGCTGGCCGCCACGATCGCGAGCTGGGACGGTGATCTGCTGACCGTGCACGACACGACGCGGTGGATCGCCGGTGAACGGCTCGCTCTCGCAGCATATTTGGGCATCCCGGTCGACAACGTGCGGATCATCGCCCCGCTGGTCGGTGGAGCGTTCGGTTCCAAGAGTTTCTTGTGGATGCATGTCGTGCTGTGCGCGTTGGCTGCGCGAGTGACCGGACAACCGGTCAAGATGGTCCTCAGCCGCGCCCAGATGTTCACCTCGACCGGACACCGTCCGCCAACCGAGCAGCAGGTGCGGCTGGTCGGCGATGCTCACACCCGACTGACCAGCATCGAGCACCACACGCTCACCGAGACGTCGACAATCGCGCACTTCTGCGAACCGGCCGGCATCAGCACACGGTTCCTCTACCGATCACCCCGAATGGTCGTCTCGCACACGGTCGCTCGGGTACATTCCCCCACTCCATGTTTCATGCGCGGACCTGGCGAAGCACCTGGACTGTTCGCTCTGGAGGTCGCCATGGACGAGCTGGCCCACGAGCTCGACGTCAACCCGCTGCAGCTGCGCATCACCAACTATGCCGGGGACGATCAAGCCACCGGACGCCCGTGGTCCGACGAGAATCTGCTGCGGTGTTACCGGGAGGGAGCCGATCGTTTCGGTTGGTCGCACCGGCCGTCCGAACCCCGGTCGCAGCGCCGCGACGATGTGCTCGTCGGCTGGGGCATGGCGACCGCGACTTATCCGGGGCGTCGCATGCCCGCCGGCTGTCGGGTGCGGACCACGCGCGACGGAATTGTCGAATTCTCCTCAGCCACACACGAAGTCGGGACCGGCGTGCGGACCGTCATGACGCAGATCGCCGCGGATTCCGCGGGATTGCTACTGCCGCAGGTGGCCTTCTTCTCGGGTGATTCCGCCTTCCCGAGCGCCCCGTACAGCGGAGCATCACAAACCACCGCGGCCGTCGGCTCGGCGGTCTACGAGGCCGGTCGGGAATGGAAACGCCGGCTGCTCGAACTTCTCGTCGCCGACGAGCATGCGCCATACGCCGGATGCGACCCGCACACGCTGGATATCCGCGACGGCGAGGTCATCAGCACCGATCCGGAGCTCCCGGTCACCGCGGTCATCCCACTGCTTGCGGCATCCGACAATGCATTTCACGAGCGACTCACCTTCACCAGCACCAGCGACGGGGCGCCGGAAGGCGGCCCCGTGTCGCAATCGTTCGGCGCCCACTTCTGCGAGGTGGAAGTAGATGAGAGCATCGGGCGAGCCACCGTCACCCGGTGGGTCGCGGTCATGGACTGCGGACGCGTCATCAACCCGAAGCTGGCGCGCAGCCAGATCATCGGCGGCATCACCTTCGGTCTCGGCATGGCGCTACTGGAGCAGGTGCCCTACGACCCCGGTACTGGCCACGCCCTCGGCGAGTACTACGTGCCCACTCACGCCGACATCCCGAGGTTCGACATCGCCTTCATCGACAGCGCCGACGACCACCTGAACGCATTCGGCGCCCGCGGCATCGGCGAAATCGGAGTGTGCGGCGTGGCCGCGGCGATCGCCAATGCCGTCTTCCACGCCACCGGTCGCCGGGTACGCGACCTGCCGATCACCATCGAGAATCTGTTGCCCGCGTTCGGCGCAGCGTCCCAGAGGCAATCCATATGAGTGACCACACCATCGAGCTGATCATCAACGGCACCGCCGTCACGGTGGTGGCCGACGTCCGCACCACGCTGCTGGACCTGCTGCGTGAACGCCTGCAACTCACCGGTACGAAGAAAGGCTGCGACCACGGACTGTGCGGCGCCTGCACGGTTTCGGTCGATGGTGCGCGCGTCCTGAGCTGCCTCACCCTGGCCGTGACGATCGAGGGCGCCACCGTCGTGACCATCGAAGGCATCGCCCAAGACGGCCGGCTGCACCCGTTGCAAGAAGCGTTCATCGAACACGACGGATTCCAATGCGGTTACTGCACGCCCGGCCAGATCTGTTCGGCACGAGCGATGCTCGCAGAACACGCGCGCGGGGATCTGTCTGCCGCAACTTTCGACGGTCCGTTCACCGACGTCGCGAATGGACCGGAGACCTTGTCCACCAGTGAAATCCGCGAGCGCATGGCAGGCAACATCTGCCGTTGCGGCGCCTACCCGAACATCGTCGACGCGATCGCGTCCTGTCTGCCCGAGCACCGCCCATGAAGACCTTCGACTTCCACCGCGCGCGCGATGTCGATGACGCCCTCGATCTTGCGTCCCGCACCGGTGCCACCTACTACGCGGGCGGCACAAACCTGCTCGACCTGATGAAGCTCGGCGTCGCGGCGCCGACGGCTGTGGTCGACGTCAGCCGGCTCGGCCTGGATCAGATCACTGCAACCGATGACGGCGGCATCATGATCGGGTCCGGCGTCACCAACAGCGCGATCGCCAACCACGATCTGGTCCGGACACAGTATCCCGTGCTGTCGCAGGCGATCTTGTCCGGAGCGACAACCCAGCTCCGGAACATGGCCACCGCCGGCGGCAACCTGCTGCAACGGACTCGTTGTCCGTACTTCATGGACGCCGAGTTCCCGGCGTGCAACAAACGCCGTCCCGGTTCCGGCTGCGGTGCGCTGCAGGGTTTCAACCGTGAGCACGCACTGTTCGGGACCAGTCAGTCCTGCGTTGCGGTGCACCCGTCCGACATGGCGGTGGCGCTGTCGATGCTCGATGCCGTGGTGCACGTCCGGGCGACCACCGGTTCGCGCAGCATCTCGCTGTCCGATTTCTTCCGGCTTCCCGGGGACGAACCCGACCGCGACAACACCCTGCTACCCGGCGAACTGATCGTCGGTATCCACCTGCCGCCGTCGGAATACGCCCGTCGCAGTTGGTATCTCAAGGTCCGTGACCGGCACAGCTACGCCTTCGCCCTGGTGTCCGTTGCAGTTGGACTGACACTCGACGACGGTATCGTCACTTCAGCGGCCATCTCACTCGGCGGCGTCGCCGCCAAACCGTGGCGCGTACCCGCAGCCGAATCCGCGTTGATCGGTAATGCCCCCGACGACAAGGCTTTTCGAGATGCCGCAGAGATCGCGCTGCGCGACGCTGCTGCGCTGGGCCAGAACCAGTTCAAGATCGACCTCGGGAAGCACAGCGTCCTGCGGGCACTGCACAAGGCCAGTACGCGGTGACGCCGTCCGACGTCACTCGACAAGCTTGCTCAAGCAGTACACCCGCTTCGGGGACGTGAAGACCATCGCCTTCGCCGCAGTGGCGCAGGCCGATTCATCGGTGCTGTCATCGACGCGCTGGGCCACCTTGAACACCCCCGTGTGCGAGTTGGCGATCGCCGGAGCCTGTGCGCATTCGATGTTCCTGACGCTCTTGCCGGTGAGATCCAGCGCGTAGCAGTCACCCTCATGCAGGTTCAGGGCGAAGCACAGGCTCGCAGCCTTGGGATCGTCCTGATTGCTGGTGGCGTAGAAGTACGGGCCCTCCGACGGCGCCTTGCCGTCCGGGCACAGTCCCTTCGAGGTCTCGCCCGCCAATTCGTAGACGGCGTCGGAGGATTCGCAGCTGGTCGAGGTGAAATTGAACTTCTCGTAGTCCGAGGTCGTGACGCACTGCCCCGATTTGAGGTGGGAACCGAAGACCGTCGTGGTCTGTAGTCCCTTGCGGGCCATGTTGCCGATGCCGCCGAGTACGACCAGCACCACCACCGCGCCCACGATCCACATCCACGGCTTGATGCCTGACTTGCGCGGCGGCGGCGCATATCCAGGGAACGGGTTCGGGGCACCGTAGTTGGCCTGCGGCTGGCCGGCCCAGGGTTGCGGATTCGGCGCCGGCCAACCCGGCTGGGGTTGCCACGCCTGCTGCCCCGGCGCGGGCGGGATCGGTTGGCCCGGTGGGTTTCCCGGCGGTCCGTGCGGCGTCGGGTCCCATGGGCCTTGCTGCGGTGGCGGTTGCGTCATGGGCTGGTCAGTTCGGGGCAGACGTGCACAAGATGCCGTGCGCAGCTTTCGCCAGCGCGCCGGTGGGACCCGCATCGGCGCCGTACTGCCCGGCCAGCGCGCCGACGACGTCGGGCCGCGACTGGCCACTGAACGCCATCTGACACGCCTGCAGCCCGGCCTGCATGATCGCGTCGTCATCGCCCGGGAAGCCCGCGTTGCGGGCCTGGTTGATGAACCGCTGCTGTTCCGGCGTGAACGGCAGCGGCCACGCCGACGCAGGTCCAGCGGCGGCGACGGACAACGCGGAGACTGCGGCAACCACGCCGGCAGTCAGACGGATCTTCATCGACATCTCTCCCCCAAAGTGTCTGGACCCGCGGGGTCGCGGGACCTCAACACGACTCAGCCTAATCGCCCCAGACCGGTTCACGGGACCGATCTTCTGAGGGGCGTCCCCGCACCCGCCTGCGCAGTCACGATCTATCTGCCGAGGCCTTGTTCCGCAATGTCATACACGATGAGCGCGGATGAGAACTGCACGCTGACGGTTGGATCGGCCAGGTCCACTGCACACAGCGACTCGATGCGCCGTAGGCGCTGGGCAACCGTATTGGGATGAATCAACAGTTTTTCTGCGGTCGCGGTGCGGTCCAGTTTGCAGGCGAAGTGGGTTCGCAGCGTGGCAACGAGGTCGGTGCGGTGTTTGGCGTCGTAGTCGACGATCGGCGCCAGCGTCCGGTTGGCGAAAGCTGTCAGCTTGGCCGGGTCGTCGAGCTGCAGGAGCAATCCGACGATGCCGAGATCGTCAAGGCTCACAACGGAACCGGTGCGACCCGAACGCACGGAGATCTCGAGCGCACTCCTGGCGACCCGGTAGGCGTCGCCGTAATCGGATCCGTAAACGGGCGACACCGCGACTGTCGCGGAAATGTTCGGCGCGATCCTGGACAACTCCCGCTGAATGATGGCACCCGGGGACTCGTCGCCCTCACGTGGCCAGAGAGCGACCAGCGTTCCGCCATGCATCGCGACCAGCGGGCGCGGCTGACGCCCCGATGCCAGCTCGGTGACAGCGGAGAGCGCACGTTGCCACGCCCGGCGGGTGGCCGACTCGCTGGGGCCGGCGAGGGTGGCGACGACGGCGACGTGGGCGACGGACAGATCGTGGCCCAAGCGTCGCGCACGTTCCCGAATCTGGTCCGACGGCTGACCGCTGCCGGTCAGCACATCGGTCAGCAGTTCGCCACGCACCCGTCGTTCGACCTCGGCGGCGGTCTGCATCCGCAGCAACTCCACCGAGATGACGATGGAGGCGTGCTCTACCGCCCGAATTTGTAGGGGGTCAAGTGAATCCGGGACTCCGGGGAACCAGATGCGGGCTGCGACCTCGCTGCCCAGACGCACCCGTGCGACGAGCCAGCCAGTCGAAGCACCCTGATCGTCGACGGCCTCGCCGACCGTCGACGAGTCTGCTGCGGACTCGGCATCCGTCGTCGCGGTCCGGACTGCGACGGCCGGGTAATCGATGCCGTCGGCTGAGCGCGCGAGCTCGGTCTGGCGGGCGTCGTCGATGAGCACGGGCCGGCCGATCAGGTCGCTCAACGCCGCGGCAATCCCGCTGACGCCTCCCGACCGCAAGGTCACTGCGAGCAACCGTTCGTGGATCTGTTCCGAACGCGCGAGCGCATCGCGTTGCTCCCGTAGCGATTTGGTCAGAGTGCGCAATTCATCGAGCCGGCGCGCCGAAGTCACCGCGATGGCGGCATGGTTGGCGAGCAAGGTCAGCCGCTCGATCTCGTAGCGGGTGAAGGTGTGCACCGAGGCGTAGTAGCCGTTGAGTGTTCCCAGCACCTCGGTGCCGGCAATGAGCGGTACGGCGACGATCGCCCGATAGCCCTGCTCTTGTGCCACACCGGCCCAGAGGGCGAATCGGGGTTCAATCCGCACGTCGCGGATAGCCACCGGTTCTCCACTGTGAAAAGCGCGACTCGACGGCGAGGTGCTGTCCAGCCGGATGGGGCGGTCGGAGTTCACCCGTCCGACGTACTCATCCGACAATCCGCTCCAGCCCCGCACGAGCAGTTGCTCGCCGGCGTCGTCGGGGATGAGCACGCCGCAGAAGTCGAAGCCCAGCAGCGTCCGCGCGGTATCGGCGACCAGGCAGAGCACCTCGGCCAGATCGGTCTCAGCACCGGCAAGGGCACTGAGGGTGCGCAACGCTGCCAGCCACGTGACCAGTTCCGCCCCCGGCCGTTCGCGGCCCGTCGACGTCGTCATCCGATCAGTGTGCATCACGAGGAGATGTAGCCACACACATATTCAGCCGAATAATATGTCTTGCACGACATTGAACGCAGTTGGCGTTGTGATGAGACTCATTGGCATGACCCAAGTCTCACCGGCCCCCACCGTGGTCACGGATGCGCCCCTCACCCCTGTCCGCCACATCCTCAGCCCCGCCACCGGCGCAGTGATCGCCACCGTCCCGGAGCAGGGGGCGCGTGAGGTCGATGCCGCGGTGGCCAAGGCCCGCGCGGCATTCGAGGACGGGCCGTGGCCGACCATGGTCCGGAGCGAGCGCGCCAAGCTGCTGCTGCGCATCGCCGACGTCATCGAATCCGCCGCCGAGAAGCTCTACACCCTCGAGGCCCAGAACAACGGGCGGCCGATCACCGAAACCCGGGCCCAGCTGTCTCGCGTGCCGGAATGGTTCCGGTACAACGCCGGGCTGCTGGCCGCGCAACGCCAAGCCGTGCTGCCGGGCGACGGGCCCTACCTCACCTATCAGCAGCGGCTACCGCTCGGCGTGTGCGGCATCATCACGCCGTTCAACCATCCGATGCTCATTCTGGCGCGGAGCCTGTCGGCCGCCCTCGCCAATGGAAACACCGTGGTGGTCAAGCCATCTGAGCTGACACCGCTGACGACGCTGGCCCTCGCCGAGATCGTCACCGACGCCGGGCTACCCGACGGCGTGCTCAATGTGATCACGGGCGCGCGCGAGGCGGGCGAGCGTCTCACCGGCCATCCCGACATCGCCAAGATCACTCTCACCGGCGGCACCGAGGCCGGGCGATCAGCAGCCGTCGCGACGGCGTCACGCTTCGCGCGAATCACCGCCGAGCTGGGCGGCAAGACGCCGGTGCTGCTGTTCGACGACGTCGACCCGCAGATCGCCGCCGAGGGTGCAGCCTTCAGCGCGTTCGTCGCGGCCGGCCAGTCGTGTGTCGCAGGGTCGCGATTCCTGGTGCAACGGGGCATCTACGACGAGTTCGTCGCCGCCCTCACTGCGCGCGCCCGGGCCATTCGCGTCGGAGACCCCGCCCTGCCGGACACCCAGATGGGACCGCTCATCAGCGACCGGCAGCGCGACAAGGTCACGGCGCTGATCCGGACCGGCCTCGACCAGGGCGCGACCCTCGCCGCCGGTGGCCAAATACCCTCCCTGCCAAGCCCTTTCGACGGCGGCTTCTACCTCGAACCCACCGTGTTGTCCGACGCCACCATGGACATGACGGTCGCCCGGGAAGAAATCTTCGGGCCGGTCGCCGTGGTCATCCCGTTCGACGGCGAGCACGACGGCGTGCAGATGGCCAACGACAACCCGTACGGCCTCGGTGCCGGAGTGTGGACCACCGATGTGAGCCGCGCCCACCGCGTGGCGGCGCGCATCAACGCGGGCATGGTCTGGGTCAACGACCACCACCGCCTGGAACCGTCCCTCCCCTGGGGCGGCATCAAGGAATCCGGTTCCGGAAAAGACGCCGGCACAGAGTCGTTCGACGACTTCTCCTGGGTCAAGACGATCGTGGTGCGCACCGCTGCCGAGCCCGTCGACTGGTACGGCGGGCAGCCCCAGCGCCGCCTCAACTGACCCACTTCCGACGGCCCGAAAGGCACACCCATGTCCGCAGCACGCTGGCATCACGACATCACCCGAACGCAATGGCTGGTCCTGGCGGGCACCACGCTGGGCTGGGGCCTGGATGGCTTCGCCGGTAGCCTCTATGTCCTCGTCCTCGGCCCCGCCATGAACGAGCTGCTCCCGAACAGCGGCATCGATACCGATGCCGCGGCCATCGGGTTCTACGGCGGCCTGACCGTCGCGCTCTTCCTCATCGGATGGGCGACCGGCGGAATACTTTTCGGCATACTCGCCGACTATTTCGGCCGTACCCGGGTGTTGTCGGCGGGCATCCTCACCTACGCGGCGTTCAGCGCGCTCGCCTTCTTCGCCGACACGTGGTGGCAGCTGGGCGTCCTGCGATTCATCGCAGGCCTCGGATCAGGTGTCGAGGCACCGGTGGGTGCCGCTCTGATCGCCGAGACCTGGCGCAACCGATTCCGGGCCCGCGCCGGCGGCGTGATGATGGCCGGATACGCCGGTGGCTTCTTCATGGCGGCCGCCGCCTATGCACTGCTGGGTGACCACGGCTGGCGCGCCATGATGCTGCTCGCCGGCATCCCGGCCCTGGTGGTGTGGTTCATCCGCCGCTACGTACCCGAGCCACCCGAGATCGGCGCCCACTTGCAAGCACGTCGGGAGCGGAAAGCACTGGGCCACAATCACGTCCACGATCGATTCGTGCTGCGACGCCTGTTCAGCCCGCCACTGCTGCACCCCATGCTGGTCTGCACCGCACTGGCCACCGGAGCGCTGATCGCGTTCTGGAGCGTGTCGACGTGGTACCCGCAGATCATCCGGCAGGCGACCAAGGCCGAAGGCCTCCCTTCCGGCGTGGCCGATCACCGGGTCGCGGTGGCCGCGATGCTGTTCAACGCCGGCGGCATAATCGGCTACGCCGCATGGGGTTTCGTCGCCGACGCGATCGGACGCCGGAACGCCTTCGCGATCAGCTTCACGGTCTCGGCCGCCACCATCGCGTGGACGTTTCCGTTCGACCGCAGTCACACCGAGCTGCTCATCGCGATGCCGCTGCTGGGCTTCGGCTTGTTCGGCGCCCTGTCGGGCACCTTCATCTATGGTCCGGAACTCTTCCCGCCCAGTGTGCGTGCCACCGCGCTGGCCGTGTGCAACAGCGTCGGCCGTTACGTCACCGCGCTCGGGCCTCTCACGGCCGGGGTGATCGCCTCGTCGTGGTTCGACGGCAACCTCGGCGTCGCCACCGCCTCGGTGTCGGCGGTAGGCCTGATCGCCGTCATCGGCCTGGCCTTCGCCCGCGAAACCCGCGGGGAACCCATGCCCGTCGACCACCCCACCACCCACACCACCCGGCTCAGCGAAAAGAGCGCATCATGACCGAATACTCCACTGCTTCGGCGATCGTCGTCGGCGGATCCATCGGTGGCCTCACCACCGCACTGTTGCTGCGCGACTTGGGATTCCATGTCGACGTCTTCGAACGCACCCCCACTCCCCTCGACGGGCGGGGCAGCGGCATCGTCCTGCAGCCGGACACCGTGCGCTGGTTCACCGAACGCAGCCGGCAGCACATGGCCGATCTGCACACCGCCACCTCCTACGTGCAATACCTCGACCCCAACGGCGCCACCGTGCACCGGGAGCCCGCCCGCTGGACCTACACCTCGTGGGGCACCTTTTACCGGGCACTGCTCGCCGACTTCGGTACCGAGCACTACCACTACGGCGAATTCGCCTGTGGTTTCAGTCAGGACGAGCACACCGCCACGGTGCGGTTCGTCAGCGGCAAGACTGCCAATGCCGACCTCGTCGTCTTCGCCGACGGCATCACCTCACCGGCTCGCGAGCATTTCGATCCCGGTGCCGCACTCACCTACTCCGGCTACGTGGGCTGGCGCGGAACCGTCCCCCTGTCCGAGCTGACAGCCTCCACTCGTGAGGTACTCGGCGACGCCATCACCTACACCGTGATCCCGAATTCGCACATCACGATGTACCCGATTCCGGGTGAACAGAGCCTCGACGAGGCCGACCGGTTGATGAACTACGTCTGGTACCGCAATGTGCCGGCGGGCCCAGAACTCAGCGAATTGCTCATCGACAAAAGAGGATTCAGCGGATCGGTATCGGTCCACCCAGGCCAGGTGCAGGACCGCTTCGTCGACGAACTGCGCACGGCGGCAGCGGCGCAACTCGCGCCCGCAGTGGCCGAAGTGGTCGTCAAGACGCCGCAGCCCTACCTGCAGGTGCTGTCGGACGTGCGGTCCTCGCGGATGGCACTCGGCCGGGCGGCGTTGATCGGCGATGCCGCGTGCGCCTCGCGGCCACATGCGGCCGCCGGAACCGCCAAGGCCGCCGCCGACGCCTGGGCGCTGGCCGAGGCGCTGTCCACCTCGGCCGGAGACATCGTGGCAGCCCTGGCCAAATGGGAACCGGCGCAGCTACAGCTGAGCGACAGCCTGCTGCGCCGCGTGGTGGACATGGGCGAACGCTCGCAGTTCCGCAACAGCTGGACACCTGGAGACCCAGACCTGCGATTCGGCCTCTACGGCCCCGGACGCTAAAGCTCTTCACGACGAAAGGAATTCGAAAATGACCGACAACAACTATCTGACCGATCTACCGCTCGCCGGTGAGCTGGTGGCCACCGACTTCGAGAGCTGGCCGGGCTGGCTCAAGACCGAGTTCGCCGAGCACGCCTTCGACGGAAACGTCGGATCCCGCTTGCTGAGCGAGGACTCTCGGGTCCGGGTGTGGGAGATCCGGTTGGCGCCAGGTGAGCGCTGGCACGCCCACCGGCATGTGCTGGACTACTTCTGGACGGCGATCAACGCAGGCAGCAGCCGCCAGCACACCCATGACGGCACCGTCCGCGAAGTCTCCTATCAAGCCGGCGAGACCCGCCACTTTCATTTCGGGCCAGGCGAATTCCTGCTGCACGACATCGAGAACATCGGCGAAACCGAGCTGATTTTCACCACCGTCGAGCATCTCGACAGCGCCAACGACGCGTTGGAGATCGCGCCATGAGACCGCACATCGCCGACGGCGTCATCGACGTTCACGCCCATTGGTTGCCCCGTGCACTGTTCGCACTGCCGCCCGGCGCCCCGTACGGCCCGATGAATGACCGCGACGGCCAGCTGCATCTCGGTGACCTCCCGCTGTCGATCGCCACCGATGCCATGAGCGACGCGACCGCGATCACCGCCGACATGGACCGCGCCGGCGTCGCGGTACGCGTACTTTCCGCGCCTCCGTTCGCTTTTCCGCTCACCGCGGCCGGCGCCGAGTACGCCGGCGCATTCAACACCGCGCTGGCCGATGTCGTCGGAACATCCGACGGACGGCTCCTGGGGCTGGGCATCGTCGCCCTGGGCGAACCCGGAGACATCACCTCGCAGTTGGCCGCGCTGCGTGACGCCGCAGGCATCGTCGGCGTCGCAATACCGCCGGTGGTCGACGGCGACTCACTGCATCGGGGCGCATTGCGTCACATCGTTTCCGAGGCCGCTCGTCTCGATCTCGCCGTGCTGGTGCATCCCATGCAGATCGGCCGGCCGGAGTGGAGCGACTACTATCTGGCCAACCTCATCGGCAACCCCGTCGAAACCGCCACTGCGGTCGCGAATCTCGTGCTGAGCGGTCTGAAGGACGAACTGCCCGAGTTACGCATTTGCTTCCTGCACGGCGGCGGCTGCGCACCCGGTCTGCTCGGCAGGTGGGACCACGGCTGGCGGGCCCGTGCCGATGTCCGCGCCGCAGGCAGCCGATTGCCGTCCGACGTCGTCGCCGATCTGTATTTCGACACCGTCACCCATGACGCCCCGCAACTCGAACTGCTCGGCAAGATCGCCGGCAAGGACAAGGTGGTCTGCGGCAGCGACTATCCCTTCGACATGGCCGAATCGGACCCGGTACGGTTCGCGGTCAAGTACGGGCCCGACGAGGACGCGCTGACCCGAGCGGCCCGAAACTTCTTGGGAGTGAACTGATGTCGACACTCTTTACACCGCTCACCCTCCGAAGTGTCACCTTCGCGCACCGGGCCTGGATGTCGCCGATGATGCAGTTCTCCGGCGTCGCCGACGGACCGGAAGCCGGCACCCCGACCGACTGGCATTTACAGCATTTCGGTGCGCGAGTGGTCGGTGGCGTCGCCCTGGCGATGGTCGAGGCGACGTCTGTGGACCCCGTCGGCCGCAGCAGCGTCTATGACCTCGGATTGTGGGATGACCGCCAGATTCCGGCATTTCGGCGGTTGACGCACTTCATCACCGAGCAGGGTTCGGTGCCGGGCATCCAGATCGTGCATGGCGGCCGCAAGGCAGCCACCGGGCGGCCCTGGCCGGACCCCAGCCGGACTCCCGAATCCTGGACGACGCTGGGCCCGAGCGCCATTGCGTTCGGACATCGTCCCGTTCCCGCCGTACTGGACGTCGACGAGATCGAGCGAATCGTGGCGAGCTTCGCCGATTCCGCCCGGCGAGCCGCCGCAGCCGGCTTCCAGGTCCTCGAAATCCATGGCGCCCACGGCTATCTCATTCACCAGTTCCTGTCCCCGCAGTCCAACACACGCACCGATGCGTACGGCGGATCGCTCGACAACCGGATGCGATTCGCGCTGCAGGTCGCCGAAGCGGTTCGCGCCGCGTGGCCGCAGCATCTGCCCCTGTTCTTCCGGGTTTCCGCCACCGACTGGCTTGCCGGGGACACCGACGACCCGCGACCGGGCTGGACCGTCGCGGACACCGTCGCCCTCGCCGTCGGTTTGAAGAAGGCCGGGGTCGACCTCGTCGACGTATCCAGCGGCGGCGCGATTCCCGATGCCCGCATCCCGGTGGCCCCCGGTTATCAGGTGCCCTTCGCGAAAAGGGTTCGCGCCGAGGCGGATATCCCCACTGCGACGGTCGGACTGATCACCGAAGCCGAGCAAGCCGAAGCGGTCGCCTCCGGCGGCGAGGCAGACGCCGTCTTCGTCGCCCGTGCCCTGCTGCGCAATCCCAACTGGGTCCGCGACGCCGCGCAACACCTCGGGGTGACGCTGCCGCACCCGCCTCAATACTCACGGGGATTCGCGTGAGTTCCCGCGGCGGGCAGGTTCACCTGCCCGCCCTGCCGGCCAATGTGGCCCAGGTGCTGGCATGGGGCGTTTCTCTTGCCTCGGCGTGCGGTGAGCCGGCGGACGGCGCTGGCCCGGCACCTACTGAAGCGGAATCTCGACGCCGCGGTCACGCTCCGGACGCGGGCCGAAGATGCGCCGATCCCCCTCGTTGATTCGCACGTCGTTGATGCTCGCCTCGCGGCGTTCCATCAAGCCGTCCGCGTCGAACTGCCAGAGCTCATTGCCGTAGCTGCGCCACCACTGGCCCGCGGCATCGTGCCACTCGTACTGAAACTTGACGGCGATGCGGTTCTCGGAGAACGCCCACAGCGTCTTGCGCAGGGCGTAGTCGTGCTCGCGCTGCCACTTGGCGGTCAGGAACGGCACGATCTCTTCGCGACCGGTGACGAACGTGTCCCGGTTCCGCCAGACCGAGTCGGGCGTGTACGCCAGGGCGACACGCTGCGGGTCGCGCGTGTTCCAGGCGTCCTCGGCGGCCTGCACCTTCTGGAGTGCGGTCTCTTTCGTGAACGGCGGGACGGGCGGACGTTGTTCGGACATGACTCGCTCTTTTCTCTCATTGAGAACGTGCGTTCTCTACGCGATTCGACTAGCGTAGGGAACGAGCGTTCTCAACGTCAAGGAGGAAATTCGGATGCCCGCGCCGATCAGCGACGAACAGAAGTCCCGCGACCGCGAGGCGCTGCTGGACGCCGCGGAGACCCTCTTCTACGAGCGCGGCATCCAAGCCGTCGGCATGGACGACATCCGAGAGGCGGCGGGGATCGCGCTGAAGCGCATCTACGGGCTCTTCGCAACCAAGGAAGAACTCATCGTCGCCGTGTTGCGACGCCGCGACCACCGCTGGCGCGGCCGCCTCACCGACTACGTGGAACAGCGCGCAGACCCGCGAGAGCGAGTTCTGGCCGTCTTCGACTGGCTGGGGCAATGGTTCGCCGAGCCGGGCTTCCGGGGCTGCGCCTGGATCAACGCCTACGGCGAGCTCGGCGCCACCTCGCCGGCAGTCCTGGCCGAAGTACGCGCCCACAAGCAGGCATTCCACGAGCAGATTGCGGGCTGGGTCGCCGCCGTCACCGGGGCACCGCCGGAACCCTTGTGCCTGTTGGCCGAAGGCGCGATCGTGACCGCCGCCATCACCGGCGATACCGAGGCAGCGCAGCGTGCCCGGGAAGCAAGCGAATCCCTCCTTGGATGACGACGGCCGCCGGTCCGCCCGTCAGAACGGTCGGCTGTTCGCCTGCCATTTGGCGGATTCCGGTCGCGGACCGAAACGCTCGACGTAGCGGTCGTGCATCTGCGACTGCTTCTGCCGCAGGACTTCGTCGATCAGGTTCGGGTCGAGGCCGTGCTGAGTCAGACGGTAGCGACGCCACACCTTGTTGAGCACGAACGCCATCACGAGGGCCCAGAAGTAGATCGGCAGCGTCATTTCGGAGTGCACGTACACCGATGCCGGCAGCAGCCACAACGGCGCCAGCACGAAGATCGGCGGGATGGCGTACCGGATCATGTGCCGGCGGACGGCGCCGTCGTCGGTCAGGTCCTGCCGAACCCATTCCCGCAGGTGGTCCGGTAAGCGCCGCCCGTAGGCGTAGGTGATGCGCTGCCAGAACGTCGGACTGTCGGCGACCATGACGACTCCTTTGCCTGATGAGGTCGACGAGCACCATGCTCTTCGTACCCTAATAGTTAGGACACTATCATTTAGCTTGCTATTCCACAGGGGTGAAACAACTCACGTACGCCGGCGGCGAGAGACATCGGGCCGGCCGGATCACGCGCCACCGAGAACCCCGTGCCGGGCACGACGACACAAACTGTTAGGGCCCTAATTGGTAATAAGCTGGGCAACATGTCCGCTGTCTCGGAAGACGTCGACCCGCTGGCCCTCGAACGGCAGGTCTGCTTCGCGCTGGCCATCACCAACCGTGCGGTCCTCGCGATCTACCGGCCACTGCTCGAACCGCTCGGGCTGACGCATCCGCAATACCTGGTGCTACTGGCGTTGTGGGACAACGCGAAAGCCAAGCAGGAACCGTTGACCGTCAAACAGATCGCCGCACTGTTGCAGATGGATTCGGCCACCGTGTCCCCGATGCTCAAACGTCTCGAGACGCTCGAGCTCATCCGCCGCATCCGCAGCGCGGCCGACGAGCGCACCACCAACATCACGCTGACACCGAAAGGCGTCGCGCTACGTCGCCGCGCGCTGAAGATTCCGCCGGCGGTGGTCGAACAACTGGGCGTCGGCCTCGACGAGCTGGAACGCCTGCACGAAGTACTGACCCGAATCAATGCCGCCGCCGTTGCCGCCGGCACACTCACGGCGAAATCCGGGTAGCGGCTGGCAACGCCGGCGGGCGCCGGTTCGAAGGTTGTCGCGACGATGCACCGAAAGCCAGATACCAGTGGCGACGGCCATTGGTGAATGACATCGATCGTGGCGGATTCACTTCAGAAATTTGACGTGGCCGAGGTAATGCAGCGTTTGCCTACCAGGGCGTCGTTTCGCAATAATGCGGACAATCGCGAGCGGTGCCGGCGATCGACTACGACTTTTCACCAGACATCGACCGATTCCGGAAACCGGCCCCTAACACGCAGTTCACGAAACTATCGGATGACCCGTCCGTGTCGCCCGCCCGATTCAAGATCAAATTCGTGGCTTGCGCCGGAACCCCGCTGAAAATGGTGTGAAAATTGTTGGTGAAGCAATAATTGAGATTGCTGTTGTGTGCCTGCCGCAGTATCGACCGGCAGGATTTGATGCGCTTGTGCACGAACAGGGACTGTTTTGTGCGATCGACCAGAATCGGCACTCCAAAAGGCTATCGTTTTTGCGAGAAAGAGCGGGAGGCACCCGCGACGCACCGATATCGATGAGCATTCTTTTCGTCAATCTCTGGACCTGAGCCTGATCTCCGAGGAAGGAGCGACGGATGTCCAAACGACTGGTGGTGTGCTGCGATGGCACCTGGAACACCCCCGACCAACACACCCGTGGGACGCCCAGCCCGACCAACGTCACCAAACTCGCATTGGCGATTGCACCTCGCGACCTGAAGGACCGCGAGCAGCGCATGTTCTACCACCGCGGCGTTGGGACCAGCCGGTACGAACGAATCCGCGGAGGTGCCTTCGGCCTCGGGCTGGCCCGCGATGTCCGCGACACGTACCGTTTCCTGGTCGAAAACTACGACCCCGGCGACGAACTGTTCTTTTTCGGCTTCAGCCGAGGCGCCTTCACCGCCCGCAGCACCGCCGGGTTTGTCCGCAATTGCGGAATCCTGCGTCGCGAGTACGCCGACAAGATCGGCGAGGCGTACAGCTTCTATCGCGGGCGCAGCAGCACGAGCCACCCCCGGAGCATCGAGGCGACCCTGTTCCGCAGCTCGTACTCGCACGACCCGGACATCCACTTCATCGGCGTCTGGGACACCGTCGGCGCGCTCGGCATCCCGCTGAACGGGCTGCGCCTGGTCAACTTCTTCAACCGGCGCTTCCAGTTTCACGACACGGCGCTGAGCACCAAGGTCCACGGTGCGTTTCAGGCGCTGGCGATCGACGAGAAGCGAGGGCCTTTCCGGCCCGCGGTCTGGGAGCAGGCATCGGACGCACCCGAGACCCAGCGCGTCGAGCAGGTGTGGTTCGCCGGTGTGCACTGCGACATCGGTGGCGGCTACGATCCGCCCGGTCTCAGCGACATCACCCTGCCGTGGATGGTGGGGCGTGCACAGGAGTACGGCCTGCACTTCGAGCCCGGCGCCTTCGAGTATCGGGAGTGCGCGTACGCCCCACCACCGAATCCGACTGCGACCAGGGCCGACCGCACCTCGGTGCATCCGGACCCACTGCAACTTCCGCAGAACTCACGCACCTTGTTCTATCGGCTCATCCCGCCCTACATTCGTCCGATCGGCGCGACTGACTGGGACCGCGAAGCCATCGCCTCGACCGCGCTCGAACTTCATGAAGTGAAGCCGCACTACTACGAGCCGAAAAATCTCGTCGCTTACATCGGCGGCCCGCACAACACGGAGAAGATCGGGGTGCCGACAGGGTGGCGACCTCCGATCGAACCGCCCGAATAATCCTGACTGCAGGCGTGTCTCGCCGCGACGTCGCTCAGCCGAGCAAGGCTCCGATGGCGCTCTCACGCAGATGGGCCAGCAGCGCGCCGGGGCCATCGAAGACCTCAGCCATTCCGGCGGCACGTAATTCATCGCCGCCCACTCCACCGGTCAGGAGACCGATCGACGTGACCCCCGCCCGCGCACATGCCTGCGCGTCCCAGACCGCGTCCCCCACAAACACCGCCTGCGCCGGACCGACGCCGGCCTTGTCGAGTGCCACCTCGATGATGTCGGGCTCAGGCTTGGCCGTATCCACGTCGCCGGACATGGTGACCGCCGAGACCACGTCGTCACAGTCGAGGACCCCGCGCGTCAGCTCCAGCTCGTCCTCGGGCGCCGACGTGGCCAGGACGACCTGCAGACCCCGATCAGCGACTCCGTGCAAGAGCTCGCGTGCGCCCGGCAACGGCCGCATCAGTCCCGCGGACTCGCGGTAGTAGCGGCTGTGCAGCTTCTTGAGTCGTTCCTCGGTTTCATCGGACACATCGGGACACAAGTCGTGGATCAGCGACGTCCCATCCATTCCGATGCACCGGTGCACGCGCCATGCCTGCACCAACAGGTCTTCGTCCGCGAATGCGCGCAGCCACGCATGTACGTGCAGATAGTTCGTATCCACCAACGTGCCGTCGACGTCGAACAAGACTGCTGGGTGTGCCGTCATACCCTCGGGAGTACCCCCGATCAGCGCGTCCTACGCCAACCCGGATGATCGGCGTCGACGCACGTCTTACGCGTTGGCTGCCGGCCCGCGAATCGCCTTGGTAGTACCGCGATTACGCCGGTTGACTAGTTGACCCCGGCAGCCTGAGCGGTCGGTTGCACCGGCTTGGCCGTGCCCCCGACCCGGCTCGCCACGTAGTCCGCGGCGCTGTCGGTGAGCCCCCGCGCCTGGTACGCGCCGTGGGCACCCTGGTCGCCGCCGGTCGGCGAGCACACCGGATCCTCCGGGATGCAGATGTCATCGGTCTTGCCGACGTAGCGCGGACCGACGGTGATCGGCGGCGCGCCGGTGTAGATCATCTGCAGGAAGCCGCTGGACGGCTTTCCGAATAGGACCACCCCGGCCACGCGATCGGCCACCGAAGCCGGCATCGGCCCGCTCAGTCCGGGCGGCAACGTGAAGCCCTGCGGCACGCTGTCCTCGGTGATGTACGCCGCGACGGCCGCGCCCTGCGAGTAGCCACCGAGCACGACCTTGGTGTTCGGGCAGGCGCTCGCGGTCGCCATGACCTTGTTCTTCGCGTCGATCACGCCGTCGGCGGCGGTCGCGAAATCAAGGGACGCAGGGTAATTGACGGCGTAGACGTCCACCGACTTCCCCGGCGTCCGGGCGCGGAGCGCATCCACGAACGCCTGCCCGACACCACCCACACCGGCGGGCTCGAAGGTGCCTCGTGCGAATACCACCTGTACGTCCGGGCACGCCTCCGCAGCGGCACTGCCGGACCCGGCGACGCCTGCGGCAACGCCCGCGCTTGACAAGACGACTGCCGCACAGGCAGTAACCCATCGATTATTTCGGTTCATCTAGACCGCCCCAACTCGACCTGAAACCCGTAACGGGACAGACACTGGCCCCGGTTCTCCCATTTACTGTCTACCCGATCTGGATTGGTCAAACCACCCACCGCAGGTGATCCACCTCACGCGCATGACGGTCGGCGCCGCGAAATCGACTGTCGTGAAGCCGAACTCATCAACTGCATCAGACGGACGCCATGTCGGATTCGCGTGGGATCGGCTTCGGCCACGGCTGCGGAATCGGGCGCTGACGCACGCGCTGCGGCCACCAGAACCAGCGTCCGAGCAGGCTGGCGATCGACGGCGTCATCAGTGACCGCACCACGAGGGTGTCGAACAGCAGACCCAGACCGATGGTCGTGCCGACCTGGCCGATGATGATCAGCTTGCTGACCGACATGGACATCATGGTGAAGGCGAACACCAGGCCCGCCGAGGTGACCACCGAACCGGTGCCCACCATGGCGCGGATGATGCCGGTGTTCAGCCCGGCGTGGATCTCTTCCTTGATCCGGGAGACCAGCAGCAGGTTGTAGTCGGCACCCACCGCCAGCAGCACGATGACCGACATCGGCAACACCATCCAGTGCAACGGAATACCCACGATGTGCTGCCACAGCAGTACCGACAGACCGAAGGCCGAGGCCAGGCTGAGTACCACGGTGCCGACGATCACCGCCGATGCGACGACCGCACGGGTGAGGACCAACATGATGATGAAGATCAGGATCAGCGCCGCAGCCGCGACGATCATCAGGTCGTAATCGGCACCGATCTGCATGTCGTTGTACATGGCTGCGCTACCGCCGAGGTAGATCGAGGAGCCCTCGAGGGGCGTGCCCTTGATCGCGTCGGCCGCGGCGACCTTGAGCGGTTCGATGCGCGAGGTGCCCTCCTGCGTCAACGGGTTGCCCTGGTGAATGATGGTGAACCGCACCGCATGGCCGTCCGGCGACATGAACAGCTTGAGGCCGCGCTGGAAATCCGCGGTCTCGAAGGCTTCCGGCGGCAGGTAGAACGAATCGTCGTTCTTGGCCGCGTCGAACGCCTCGCTCATCGCGGTGCCGGTCTTCTGCATCGCGATGGTCTGGTCCTGCTGCGCCTTCTGCATCTGGTACTGGTTCAGCAGCACCTGCTTCTGGTGCTTCATCGACGCGATCTGCTTCGGCATCGTCGCGACCATCTTGGGCATGAGGTCGGCCATGCGCTGCATGTCGGGAACGATGGCCTGGAAGTCATCGGACATCAGGCTGATGCCGTCGATGCTCTCGAAGACCGACCGCATGGACCAGCACACCGGGATGTCGAAGCAGTGCGGCTCCCAGTAGAAGTAGTTGCGCATGGGCCGGAAGAAATCATCGAAGTCGGACAGGTGATCTCGAGTGTCACCCATGTCATCCGAGGTGGTCTTCATCTTGTCGGCCATGCGCTGCGACACCGCGGCCAGATCTTTCTGGACGCTCATCATCTCGGTCATGGCGTCGATGCTGTTCTGCAGATCGTCGGCCTGCGAGAGCAGATTGTCCAGGTTGGTCTGCATGTAGTCGTTGTTCATGAGCTGCGTGGAGCCGCTCTGTCCGACCGTGTACGGGATCGTCGAGTGCTTGATCGGGTCACCGTCAGGTCGGGTGATGGTCTGCACCTGGGCAATTCCGTGCACGTTCTTGAGCGCCTTGGCGATCTTGTCGATTACCAGGAAGTCCGCCGGGTTGCGCATATCGTGATCGGACTCGACCATCATCAAATCCGGGTTCATCTTGGCCTGCGAAAAGTGCCGGAACGCAGCGTCATAGCCGACGTTGGCGGGGATGTCCTTGGGCAGGTAGATCCGGTCGTCGTAGATGGTGTGATAGCCCGGCAGCGCGATCAGGCCCACCAGCGCCGCCACCACGGCGCCGACCAGGATGGCACCGGGCCAGCGCACCGTCGCGGTGCCGACGCGGTGCCAGCCGGCGGTGCGCGTGTTCTTTCGGGGCTCGAGGACCCGGCGGAAGCGGGTTGCGACCGAGATCACCGCGGGCCCCAGGGTCAGCGCCATCGCGACCACCATCACCATGCCGATGGCCAGCGGGAAGCCCATGGTCTGGAAGTACGGCAACCGGGTGAAGTGCAGGCACAAGGTGGCGCCGGCAATGGTCAGGCCCGAGGCCAGCACCACATGCGCGGTGCCGTGAAACATGGTGTAGTAGGCCGATTCTCGGTCCTCGCCGACACGTCGCGCTTCCTGATAACGCCCGATCAGGAAGATGACGTAATCCGTCGCGGCGGCGATCGCCAGCGTCACCAGCAGGTTGGTGGCGAAGGTGGTCAGCCCAAAAACGTTGTGGTAGCCCAGAAATGCCACCAGACCGCGCGCCCCGGAGAGTTCGAGCACCACCATCACCAGCACGAGCAAGGTCGCGATGACGGATCGGTAGACCAAGAGCAGCATGACCGCGATGACGCCGAAGGTCACCAGTTCGATCAGCTCCATGCTCTTGTCACCGACGACGTTCTGATCGGTGCTGGTCGCCGCCGGACCGGTCACGTAGGCCTTCACCCCTGGCGGAGCAGGGCTTTCGGTGGCGATGTGGCGCACCGCGGCGACCGACTCGTTGGCCAGCGTCTCACCCTGGTCACCGGCGATGTAGACCTGCACGTAGGCCGCTTTGCCGTCGCGACTCTGCGCGCCCTTGGCGGTCAGCGTGTCGCCCCAGAAGTCCTGGACGTGCTGTACGTGGGTGGTGTCGGCGCGCAGATCGCTGACCATCTTGTCGTAGAACGCGTGCGCGTCGGCCCCCAGCGGACGATCGCCTTCGAGCACGATCATCACCGAACTGCTGGTGGTGTACTCGTCGAACACTTTGCCGACACTCTTGGTGGCGATCATCGAGGGCGCGTCATTCGGGCTCATGGACACCGCGCGCAGCTTGCCGACTTCCTCGAGCTGCGGGACGACGGTGTTCAGCGCGGCGATGACCCCGATCCACGCCAGGATGATGAGCACCGCGAACCGGCGGATGAACCGCGGTATCCCCTTGTGCCCCTTGTTCTCCACCACCGGAATGGCGTCGGTCTGGGCCTCGTCGGCCGGCGCGCTCATGCGGCCTTCACAAAGCAGAAGGTTTCGGCGTTCATACCGGTGGCGGTCCTCTCTTCTTTGACCACGTCATCGACACTGACCCGGCAGCTGATGCTGTTGCCGTCGCCCTGGGCCAGGATGTTGGGTTGTACAGAAGGCAAGGTGGTCGACAGCGTCAACGTCCACGGCAAAGACACCCCCGCGGCGCGCTGCGGCTTGCCTTCGAGGTCCATGTAGTTGATGGTGGCCGTGCTACCCGTGCCGTAGATCTCGTACTTGACGAACTTGGGGTTGAAGTCCTCGGCGTTGTCCGAGCTCTTCTCGGTGATCACGACGGGATTCGACCCGAACACCTGTCGCACATTCGACACGATCACCACGCCGCCGGCGACCGCGACGATCACCAGCAGCGGTAGCCATGCCCGCCGAAACACTCTTGTCATCGCTGCCTTCTCCAGAAGTTGCCGACCGCGCGGTCGTCGGGCATGGGCAGGCACACCGCCGTTGATGCGCCCCCGGACATCTAGCTAGGTAACCTAACGGAAAAAGTGGATAGAGTCCATCCATTTAAATGTCGTCTTCGTTACAACCTGGCGCGGGCCCGCCGCATTCCTGCCCTGCGCGGGCAAATGCGATTTCCGCTGAAAAACCCTTGGTCAGCAGCGAAATTCGGACCTAAATCACTCAGCTGTTGGAGGCGAAGTCCCAGACCTGCATGTTGCCGGCGGGATAGCCCAGGCAGACGTCGGTCGCCTTGGCGACCACGCCCTTGTTGTTGAAGAAAATCTTGGCCCAGTTGCCCCAGTGGGTGGCCACCTGCTCGTAGTAGACGTTGGTGGCGGTGTCCTCGGAGTACTGCCGGCGGCCGACCGGGTCCAGAGAGAAGAACCAGTGGATGCGGTCCTGCGCCATCTGCTGGATATCGGCGGGGCGGTTGTTCCGGTCGATCATGTAGCGCTGGTAGTACACCGGGCTGGTGTCACGCACCGCCTGCAGGTACTGCTCGGCATCGCAGGTGGTGGTGATGATGCGGCGCGGGATCGGATAGTCGTCGGTCGCGTCGGCACCGGCCGGCGCGGCAAGGGGCAGCGCGGTCGCCGCCAGGCCGACCACCACGGCGGCCAATCCGATACGGAGAGATCGAAGCGTCATGCGCGGACCCCGGTTTGCGACTGCTGCGCGGCGGCTTCCAGTATCGAGCGCTTGTCGGGGCAATAGAAATCTATTGCGGCACTGAGGAATTGCCAGTTCTGTTGAGTGGCGTTCTGCCGCGACAGGTTGGTGGCGACGAACTTGGCCGACTGATAAGCGTCGTGGTCGACGTTGTTACTCAGCCGCTGGCACGCGATCTTCCCCAGCCAGGCGTTGTAGTCCTTCGGTCCGTAGATGCCGTAGGTGTGCAACTGGTTCGCGAAGTCGGTATCGGGATCGGCATGCGCAGGTCCGGAACCGGACACCGCCACGACGATTCCGACAGCGGCGGCGGCCAACGCAGGTACGGCCCGGTGGTGTCGTGTCATGCAGCGCGCCCTCCCGATCGCGAATCACCGCGATCGTGAGCCGGTCGCAGCGTCCGGCATGAAACTATTCCGGTAAGTGGATGGCGTCAATCCACTTAGTGCAATGGTGTCCCGGATTACACTGCGGGGGTGATGGCCCGCCCGACCACAGATCGACCGTTGCGCAAGGATGCCGTGCGCAACCGGCAGCGAGTGATCGACGCGGCCCGCGACCTGTTCGCGACACAAGGCCTCAGCGCCACACTCAACGAGGTGGCGCACCACGGCGGGATTGGCGTCGGCACGGTGTATCGCCGATTCCCCACGAAGGAAGAGCTGTTCGAGGCCATCTTCGAGGACGCGATCGACGAGATCGCCGCGGTCGCCGACACGGCATTGGAATTCGACGACTCCTGGGCGGGATTCGCCTGGTTCGTGGAACAGATGTGCCAGCAGACGGCCACCGATCGTGGTCTGCGAGAGATCCTGTACGGCAAGGGCGGTGGCGGCAACGGGGTGGAAGCGGCGCGCACCCGCCTGGTACCGAAAATCGCGAAACTTGTTGAGCGGGCGCAAAAAGACGGCCACCTGAGACCCGGCATCTCCGACAGTGACATGCCGATCCTGGGCCTGTTGGCAGGCACGGTCAGCGAATTCGCCGGCCACGTCGACCCCGAGCTGTGGCGACGGTATGTGGCCATCTTCCTTGACGGGCTCCGCAATCGCGATGGCCAGGACAAGCTGCCGGTCGATGCCCTTGACGAGGACCAGGCCGCTATCGCCATGACCACCTCACCGCCGGGATCCTGCTTCAGCAAGGAGTAGCGGCCCGCGGGCTACAGAGACGCGTCGCGGTTTTGTTTTGAGGCGGCTGGTGGCCGGATGTGCCGCCGGGGAAACTCGAACCATGCGCGGCGCCGAACCTCTGCTGACACCCATGCTCATCATCGTTTGCGTCGTGATGGCCGTCGCGGCGGCCGCGGTGAACCGCTTGGCGCTCAACGGATCCGTGTGGGAGGCGCCGAGCGCCGCGGCGCGTGCCGCATTCCAGCTGGCTGCGGTATCGACCGTGCTCGCCGTCGCATTGCAGCGGATGTGGTCGTCGCTGGTGGTTCTCTTGCTGATGTTCATCGTCGCCTCGATCACTGCGGCTCGCCGCAGTCAGGCACAACGCGGGGCCTGGTGGCTGACCGTCGCCCTCGCCGCCGGCATGGTCATGGTGATTCCGCTACTGACGCTCAGCGGTGTGGTGCCCTTCAACGGTGTCGCGGTGGTGCCCGTGTTCGGCATCGTGCTGGGCGGAACGATGACCGCATCGGCGGTGGCGGCGCGGCGTGCACTCGATGCGCTGACGCAGCGCGCCGGCGAGGTTGAAGCGGCTCTCGGCCTTGGTCTGTCAGAACGTTTCTCGCGGATGTTGGTCATCGAGCGACCACTGTCGGACGCTCTGCTGCCCAACCTCGATCAAACCCGCACCGCCGGACTCGTCACTCTTCCCGGCGCATTCGTCGGGGTGCTGCTGGCGACCGGCTCGGCCGCACAGGCGGCGGCGGTTCAGGTCCTGGTACTCGTCTCACTCTTGCTCGCGCAGGTATGCGGCGTCGCAGTCGTCGGGGAACTCGTAGTCCGAGGCAAGATCGCCCGGTCGAACGACGCGATCGCGCCGCCTCGCGGCCCGGGCCCCGTCGTCGCTCTCGCCCGCAGACTCGGGGCGGTCAGGCCGGGACCCTCCACAACAGGACCATAGCCAGGCCGGGTTCAGCGGCGCCCAAGACCTGCAGCGGTGGCTCGGAGCGACCTGTACCCCGTTTTACCGGTTCGTTAGTTACGGTGATGACGTGCTGAGAGCCCTCAACGAGCTTGTCGACAGGGTGACGCGCACCCTGATGGCCGTCGACGCGGACAACTACGTGGCCGCCAGCGAGCAGGCACTGACCGACGTGGCAGCGCATTTCGGTTTGGATGTGGCGTTTCTGCGGCACAACGATCACACCATCGGCGCGACGATCCTGATCGCTCAATGGCCGATCAGGACCTACATCCCCGACCCGGATCCGATCGGAACCGTCTACTTCAAGGATGCCGATCCGGTCTTCGCGATGGCCGAACATGTCGCAGAACCGGTGATCCTGCGGCCGGCGGCCGAGCCGGACGAATTCCAGCAGCGCATCGAGGAAGGCACCACCGTGCCGGTCATCTCGATGGCTGCCGTGCCGATGAACGTCACCGACACGGCCGAACCAGATGGTTTCACCACAACCGGCACACTGGGCTTCATCAAATACGGTGACCGGCAATGGCTGGACGAGGAGATCACCGCGCTCAAGGTCATCGCCACGATGTTCGCCCACGTCAAGGTGCGGGTGGAAACACTCGCATCGATCAAACACCTTGCCGAGCATGATGACCTGACCGGATTGCGCAACCGCCGAAGCCTGCTCGACCATCTCGATCAACGACTCGCATCGGGTGAGCCTGCCCCTGTCGCGGCGCTGTACATCGACCCCGACCAACTCAAAGCCGTCAACGATCTGCTGGGCCACGAGACCGGTGATCAGGTTCTCGTGGAGCTCACCCAGCGGTTGAGCGAATACGCGGCCGGCGAGGCGTTCTTGGCTCGCCTCGGTGGGGACGAGATCGTCGCGGTGCTCAACGCACCCACATCACTCGCCGCTGCCCAGGCCTACGCCGAACGGCTGCGCGAGACGCTGGCCGCGCGACTGATGCTGGGCTCGTCGTACATCAGGCACCGGGTGAGTATCGGTGTCGCCGTGGGGATTCCAGGAACCGATTCGGTGTCGGACCTGCTCCGGTATGCCGAGCACGCGTTGACCGCCGCCAAGGCCGCGGGTGGCAATACCGTGATCGCGTTCAGCGACGAGCTCGCGGCGCAGTTCTCGTTCCAGACCGACGTCGAAGTGCATCTGCAGGACTGCATCGACAACGGCGCGTTGTTTCTCTACTACCAGCCTGAGGTCGATTTGCGCAGTGGAGAACTCGTGGCGATGGAAGCGGTGGTGCGATGGAATCACCCGACCCGCGGACTACTGCTGCGTGAGGAGTTCATGCCAACGGCCGAGGCCACCAATTTCGGCGGTGCTGTGGGGCGCGAGGTGCTGCGGATGGCATGCGAGCAGTTTCAGCGTTGGCGTGCTGAGGGTTTGGCCCGGGATGTGATGCTCCGGGTGAAGCTGTCACCCGCCCAGGTGCTGACTGCCGGGTTCACCGAACATCTCGCCGCGACGCTCGCGCAGTTCGAGGTTCCAGCGGGTTCGCTGTGTTTGGAGCTGCCCGAGGACCTGTTGGTCACCGAGGCTCAACTGTGCGGCCAAATCCTGTTGGAACTGAAGCAGATCGGGGTTCAGCTGGCGTTGGACAACTTCGGCACCGGGTACAGCTTTCTGCCCAGTTTGAAAGAGCTGCCCATCGATTCGTTGAAGGTCGGCCGCGGGTTTGTCCAGACGCTCGATCATGACGACGAGAACGCGTTGTTCGTCCAGTCGATCGCTCTCCTGGCCGACGCGTTCGGGCTCGAACTGACCGCCGACGGGCTGGAGACCGAGTCCGCGGCCCAAAAACTCATCGCCATGGGTTACCGCCGCGCGCAAGGGCTTCTGGTGTCCGGTCCGGTCGACGCGGACACCATGGGGCAGCTCCTGGCGGCGCCGGTGCTGCGCACCCCGGCTCCGTGATTGCCCGGTCAGACTTTCCGAGCGGTCAGCAGCAATGCCGGTAGGTGCACGCGGCCGGCGTCGTCGATCGGGAAGTTGTGGGGCGGCAACCCCGGGATGTCGGGAAGCTTGACAGCCACGAACGAAGCCTGCGTCGCCACGTCGGACCAGTGCGCCGCGACGGCGTCGCGGACTTCGGCTTCGGTCACCTGGTTCGGGATCGGGCACGGCGAATCGGCAGGCAACGCGTCCTTGGTGAACACCAGCAGGTACAGCGCTGCACCAGCAGCGGCGGCCTCATGGATACCCCGCAGGTAGTCGTCGCGCGCTTCGACGGGCAGTGAGTGGAACAGGGTGCAGTCGATGACGGTGTTGAACTGCTGGGTGAGGCCGAGGGCACCGATATCGCGGAGATCGCCCTGCAGGAATCGGGCCGTGGTCAGGCCGCGGTCGGCTGCCGCAGCAGCGGCCTGCTCGATCGCGACCGTCGACAGGTCGATGCCGGTGACCTCGTAGCCCCGCTCCGCCAAGGCGAGCGCGACATCGCCCACGCCGCACCCGGCGTCGAGGACGGGTCCGGTGACTTTGCCGGCGTCGATGAGAGCGAGGATTTCCGGCTGCGGTGCGCCGATGTTCCATGGCGGCGGTCCCATGAAGATTTCGTGGCGGTATGCGGCGTCCCAGTCCATCACTTCGCTCATGGTGACCAAGAGTAGTTGGGTGTGCTGCCAACTCCCCGTCAGTCGCGCAGCACGACGCGCTCGTCGCTGCGCCGGCTGGTCACCGCCGGCGGCGCCGCGACGGTGAGTCGCAGGATCAGCGCGATCCTCTCGTCCGCGTCGATGCCGGCGAGGTCGACGAATTGGCGTTGCAGAATCCCGAGTTCGCCGGCGAAGCGAGCGGAAAGCTTGGTGAGATCGGCCGTATCGTGGGCGAACAGCCAGACCGGCGAGATCGGCTGTACGGCCAGGCCGCGCTGCTGCGCATGCACCCACACCGCCTCCGCGGCCGAGCCGCCCGCGGCATAGTCGCGCAGTGCACCACCGGTGACGGTGACGATCGCCAGAGCCGAACTGGCGTGCACCCGGCCGCGCATGTCGTCACCCAGTGCTTCACCGGCGTTCCAGTCGGCCAGTTGCGCCATGACTTCCGGCCGGCGCAGCAGCTCGAGCATGACCAGCCCGCCATCGCCCAGTCCGAGGCTGTGCACGTCGATCCCGGCGTCCGGATCGGGATCGCCGGGCCAGCGCAGCTCGGCGATCATCTCCTGATGCAGGTGGGGGGTCAGGAACCTGATCCGGTCGGAAGCGCCCAAAATCTCTGCCGCTGCGGCGATCTCGCCTGGCGCGGTGATGAGTCGCAGCCGCCCGCCTTCGCATTCGGCAGCAGCCGACAATGCCCCGGCAACCTCGTCGGCCAGGGGCGTGGGAGTGCCTTTGTCGCGGTTGGTTTCGCGCGCGAGCACCGCGCCGTACAGGTCGGCGAGGTCCGGGTTGCCGCCCTTGCCGTACCAGAGTGTCGCGTGCAGCGGTGACCACGACCCGTGGGTCGGCTCGTCGATGGTGACCGGGCCGAGGATGCCGTGGTGGGCGGCGGCAACCCGAGCATTGAACACTGCGGCGCCGACGGCGACGGCGCTCCCCCGGAATCCGACATCGATGGTCGGGCTGTATTGCGGGGCAAGGCAGATCGCGATCTCGTCTTCGCCGGCCTCGATCAACCAGGGCTGAACATTGCCGCCCGACGGCGCGCGCATCGCGGCGATCGCAACCTGGCCGGTGAGGCTGATGGCGGAGAGCGGCTCGTGCGCGGGCGTGGTGGGCCGCGGCGCGCCCATCGACGGCTCGGCGAGCTGGTCCAGCGATGACCCGATGTCGATGCGGCCGCGCCCCGAGCGCAGTTCCTCGCCAAGTCCGATACGCCGCACCGCCTCGGCTATCGCAGACGCCCCGATGATGACCTCCGAGGCCACCTGCGGCCAGGTGGCCAAGGTCCGGTCGAGTTCGATGAGCGACGCCGCGGTGCGCGGTGAGAGCTTTTCGGCTTCGAGGTGGCGCAGGATGTGTGCCACCTTCTCCTTGCTGCTCATGCCGGGCAGCAGGCCGATGTCGAGCGGGCCGAGCAGGCCATGGAGGATCGGGCGGTCAGGTTCGTCGTCGAAACGTTCGACGTCGATGATGCCGCGGTCGCTGGTGGCCATCAGCACCGGGATGCGTCGATGCCGGGCGGCCACCCGCGCGACGGCCTTGATGTCGAGCGAATCGCATTCTTCGACAAAGACATTGAGCCCGTCGACGAAGTCATCGACGGTCTCGGTGGTCAGGCCCTGATGAAATACCTCGACCGGCAGGTACGGGTCGAGTTCGGCGATGCGGCGCGCCGTGGCGACAGCCTTGTTGAGTCCGAGGTCGAACACGGTGGCCGGTATCCGATTCAGATTCGACAGCTCGACGCGGTCGAAGTCGGCCAGACGCAGTCGCCCGCACAAGCCTTGGGTGGCCAGGGTGTGGGCGATGACATGCCCGACGCTGAGTCCCGCGACGCCGACAGCGAGTTCGGCCAGTCGGGTCTGCTCCCCCGTGGTGATGCTGTTGCGGTTGCGGTCCAGGCGCAGTGCCTTAAAGCCGGCCGGACCCAGGATCGAGACGAGGGTCCGTCGCCACGGGTACCAGACCCAACGGGCCGGTTCGTCCAGGAGTGCGGCAGCGGGTTGGGGGCGCAATCGGCGTAGGTTGTCCAACTCGGGCCCGTAGTGGTCGAGGACCTGGACGTGCGGGTCCGACCGGAGAAGATCGAGTGTGGTCGCGGCTGCCGGATTGGCCGGGTCCAGAATTTGTGGGCGATATTCGTTCGGATCAGTTGGTTGCACTATTCGGCTCCAAGTTCTGTGCATTGCCTGGCTGCGCCATTCGGGCCGTCTGTACGCTGCGGAATGGGCCTGGGGGGCAGTTCGTCAGTGTCGCCGACCAGCCATAGGAGAAACCCGTTGATGTGGGCGCTCAGGCACGAATCCACTTCTGCTGCAGCGGCTATCGCGCGTTTGCGCAGCGCCTCGTCGGCGCGGTAAATGCCGGCGGGCACTCGGTGCTGGCTCGGCATTTCCTCACTATCGCATAGGTGGATATCCACCGTCGAGACTGATAACGTCGGCCCGTAGAAATACGGGGCGTGGCCAGGGGGAATGAATATGCGCGCTGCGGCGGCGACAATCTCGATTGACGACAGCGTCACGGATTAACCCAACATGGTCGACCAATCACGCCCGGACGTCGCGTCACTACCGCTACCACCGGTGAATCCGCTGCCTCGCAAACAACGTCTCGCCGCGTGCCGTTCCTTCCACACCGGCACCGATGTCCTGCGCGACGCCGGCGGCCCGGTCACCCGCTTCACCCTCGCGCCGAAGTGGCTGATGCCTCCCCTGGTCGTCGTCACCTCCCCGCAAGGCATCCGGGACACCGTCACCTGCCACGACGGCTCGATCGACAAGACCAGCGACGTCAGCCAGGAGCTCGAGCGCATCATCGGCGCCAACCTGTTCGTCGTCGACCATGAGCACTGGCTGCCGCGCCGACGCACGATCCAGCCCGTGTTCACCAAGCAATCGGTCGCCGAGTTCGGTGGCCACATGTCCGAGGCTGCCGAAAAGGTATGCGCCAGTTGGGACGACGGCGCCGAGATCGACTTGGACGCCGCGGCCCGACGGGTCACGATGCGCGCACTCGGCCAGAGCGTGTTCGGGGTCGACCTGAGCGATCATGCCGAGTCGATCGACGCACCGATGCGCGTGGCCGTCTCCTATGCGGTGTCTCGGGCGATCAACCCGGTGAGCTTGCCGCGCTGGGTTCCCACCCGGGCGCGCCGGCGTGCGTACGCGGCGGCAGCGACGATCCGCAAACTCGCGCTGGATGTGGTGAAGGCATGCCGGGCCGATCCTGAGATGAACGCGCCTCTGGTGCAACAGTTGATCGCGGCGAAAGATCCCGACACGGGTAAGCCGTTGTCGGACTTGGACATTGCCAACGAGCTGCTGATCTTCATGTTCGCCGGCCAGGACACGACCGCGACCACGATCACGTACGCACTGTGGGCGCTGGGCCGTAACCCGGAGATGCAGGACCGCGTCCGTCAGGAGGCGTCCCGATTCGGCGACCGCGAACTGACTCCCGATGATGTTGCCGGCTTGGGATACACCATCCAGGTGCTCAAAGAGTCGATGCGGTTGTGTCCGCCAGGGGCAACAGGTTCACGGATGGCCACTCGCGATGTCGCCGTGGCCGGGTACCGGATTCCGGCCGGCACGATGATCGTCATGGGTCGCATGTCTGTGCACCGTGACCCCAGCCTGTGGGACCGGCCGCTGGTGTTCGATCCGGAGCGATTCACCGAAGCGAACAGCCGCGGTCGTGACCGCTGGCAGTACATCCCGTTCGGCGGCGGTCCACGCGGCTGTATCGGTGACCATTTCGCGATGCTGGAAGCCACGTTGGCCCTGGCAACCATCGTGCGTTACGCCGAAATCGAGTCGCTCGATGACGAATTCCCGATGGTGGCCCCCTTCACGCTCGTGGCCGGAGGACCCATCCGGGCCAGGATCAAGCTGCGCTGACCAACCGCCGCCCTTCGGTGAGCGTGCGGTCCTGCGAGCAGTCTGGGTCGAGCCGGCCGACAACCCCTCGTATGTCGGCCGGCTCAACCCGTTGAATTCGTGGTCTACTCCACGGCGCGGAGTTGGCCGTGCCGGATAAGTGCGGTGACGGCTTCGTCCCAGCGGCGCAAGTTCTCAGGTTCGAGGAAAGCACCCGGGATGTGTCGCTCGATGTGCTTTCGAAACAGGATGGTTCCCGCGCGCACAATCAGCGGAAGCAGCGCACCCCACTCCGGGTCAAGGTCTTCACGGGTCAGCCCCATCTTTTCGAAGTGGACTCGCTGAGCCTCACTGATGGCGAACATGCCGTCGAAGATGGTTTCGCCCACGCCTTCGGGTTCGAGCATCTGCATGCAGATGTACTCGAGCACGTGTGGCTTTTCCGAGATGACCTCGGTAAAGCGATGCCCCATGGCGACCAGCGTTTGCTCTGGTGGAGCGTCGGGGTTCTGAATCTTGGCGGCCAGCGCGTCGATCGCATGATCGTCGACTGCGGCGATCAGATCCTCTTTGGCCTTGAAATGGTGTTGAACACGCCCGACGCTGACGCCCGCCGCGTCGGCGACGTTTTTCAGCGTCGCCGCCTGCGTCCCGCGTTCCGCGAATACGGTCAGCGCAGCCTCGATGATCATCTCGCGGCTGGTGGGTTTGGCCGGTTCGCGTCGACGTGTGAACACGGTCTCCATGCGAGTAGACAATACATCGAACTCGTGTCACGATTCGACTGTATCGGCAACCAATATCGAAAACTTGGTTAACGGTACAGACATATCGGTACGGCCGGTTGCGTATCGCCGCAAACTGGAGCGCCAAGCCCACACCGCGAGGCAAACGCCGCAGTCAGGAAGAGATCAGGAAACATGACCGATTCGGCATTGCGCGCGCCAGCCGGCCAGCCGAACGCAGGTGCCACGACACAGCGAACGGGTATCTGATGCCGGCGATCACCTACCCGGCCCCGACGGGTCCCGTTCCCGGATATCTCGCGGCACCCGACGGCGCCGGGCCGTGGCCCGCGGTGGTCGTCATCCAGGACGTCCGCGGACTCACCGCCGACATCCGCCGCAGCGCTGACAAATTCGCCGAAGCCGGCTATCTGGCGTTGGCTCCCGACCTTTACGGCGGACACAAGCCCAAGATCCGATGCGTCGCCAAGACCATCCGCTCACACTTCACCGGTGAAGGCCCGGCTTACGACGACATCGAGGCTGCCCGTTCCCACCTTCTGGCCGACCCACGCTGCAGCGGCAAGGTCGGGATCGCCGGCTTCTGCATGGGCGGGGGCTTCGCCCTCGTCGTCGCCGCGCGCGGCGCATACTCAGCGGCCGCATCCATGTACGGCCTGGCCCCCAAGGACATCGACAGCCTGGAGCGATCCTGCCCGGTCGTCGCGAGCTACGGAGCCAAAGACCGCATCGTGAAAAAGGGTGCGGCCCAACAATTGCAGACCGTGTTGGCGCGCACGGGCATCGCCCATGATGTCAAGGAATATCCCCTTGTCGGCCACGCCTTCATGAACGACTTCGGCCTACCCCGCGTTCTCAAACCCGTGGAAACCCTTGCCCGAATGGAGTTCTCGGAGTTGGAGGCCGAAGACTCCTGGCAGCGGGTCTTCGCGTTCTTCGAAGACCATCTCACCTGACAGGTCACCAAACATGACCGCAATACTGCAGAAGTCAGCTATTCCGTCGCGAATGCCGCCGTGCACGTTTGATCCGGACCGGTGGGTCAATGCCGGGAACGACGCCGAGGTGAAGGCGTTGTGCCGCTCATGCCCGCGCCGCGCACGTTGCGCCATCGAGGCCATCAACACCCCGGGCATCTCTGGCGTCGTTGCCGGCGTGCATGTACCCGATGGGGGCCGCCCCCGCGCTTTCGCCCTGCGTCAGCTGCGAGCGGTGGCGGCCCTCACCGGGATGCCTGAAATACCCTGACTACCTCACGCGAATTCAGCCGGCTCGGGCGCCGGCTCCGCATCCACCGACGATTCCCGGGTCTGCCTGCGGGCAATGCGGGCCGGACCAGCGACGTACCACGCGGCCGCGGCCAGCAGCACCGCAAGGAAGATCCACGGCATCAAAGCCGCCGGCCAGGCCGGGAGTGGGTACACGTTGCGGTAGAAGACGTACCCGAGGCAGCCGGTGACAGTCATTCCGATGATGACGGCGGCACCGATGCCGGCCTGTGGCGCCAGGCGCCGCACCAGAATCGGGATACCCAGTCCCATCAGCATGTAGGCGACCATGTAGCCGAAGGTCCCCAGGGTTCCGGTGTAGGAATACACATCGAGTTCGTTGATTCCGCTGAGTCCCAAGCCAAGTGCTGCGACCAGGGCAGCCACGCTGAGCAAGATGATCGCTACATGCGGGGTCTTGCGGATGGGATGTGTCGCCGCCATCTTGCTGTGCACGAGCTGCGACTCCCCCATCGATCGCAGTACCCGACTGGCCGCTGTCAGTGAGCCGGTCACGCAGGCGAAGTTCGAGGCCACCGCGCCCAGATCGATGCCCAACGCAAGCCAGTGAAAGCCAAGGCCATCGGCCAACGTGTTCAACGGCGTTGCATCGGCGGCCAGGTTGTCCGCACCACCGAATCCGACAATCTGCGCGTAAGACGCGTACAGGTAGAGCGCGCCCGCCAGGAGCGCACTGCCCGTGACGGCCCGCGGGATCGTCCGCTGTGGGTCCTTGGCCTCGACGGACAAACACGCGGCCGACTCGAAGCCGACGAAGCCCAGGGTCGCCAACACCATGCCGCTGACCACCTGTTGCACCGTGATGCCTGCGGGCATGAGCGGCGCAAGGGTGAAGCCGTGATGAAGTAGAACCATGGTGCACACCAACAGAATTGCTCCGATTGAGAGCACCTCGAGCACCACGCCGGTCCATGCGGAGATCCGGACGCCGCGGATCATCATCCAGGCCGCGCAGACCACACACAGGATTTCCAAAACCACCGTCACCGAAATCGAGGTAGCGGGCGCGCCGGCGCTCACCGGTGGAGCCACTCCGAGAAGGGGTTTGGTGTACTGCGAGAATTGGGCGACGCAGCCGACGGAGATGAGCAGATACCCGAGAGCGAGACCGGTCGAACCGACGAAACCGACAGCTCTACCGAACGCGGCCGTGATATGTGAGAGCAGGTCCTCCCCTGGCCGCAACCGCGCGGCCCGGGACACGCACCAGCCCACCAAGAGCAGCACGCACAAGGAGACGGCGTAGGAATACAAGGTGCCTGCGCTGGCGCTGGCTGCCACAAGCGTTGCGCCGGAAACCATCACGGCACTTGGCGCGATACCGGCCGTCGATTGCGCGACGAGCTCGACACCGCTCATACTGGCGGCCGCAAGCCCGGTATCCGCATTCTGCTGAGCATCTCTGAGTTCCTCGAGCCGCTCGACATTGGATATAGACGGCATAGATCGGCCTCCTCATGGTGATTGGTCGGTCCACGAACACGGCGCGGACCGCATGCCGGCTGCAGTGCCGACGGCTGGGGTGTGGGCTAAATGACCTAGCGGGGCAACCGCTTTCGGTTCACCAGGCAACTTTAGAGTCGGGTTGTTACGAGAAGTGACGACGAATGTTAAAAGCGCCGACAAATACATTCGTCATTCACACTGAATGACGCGGCATTGGACAGCGGAGACCGGTGTCACGTGGATGTGTATTCGCGGCGAGTCGGCGCGCGTTTCTGCAGATACAGAAAATTCCGGCTATCACCCAGCGCTGGAACCAGCGAGCCGACTGTCGCGCCGGGCCGCATACCGAATAGCGTTGTAACACAGAATATCTGGATGGTCAGCGCAGATTTCGGGCGACTTCAGAGCACCCGATGACAGGTGATCCCAGCGCGCCGTTGTGACGCCCATTCACAAACTCTGCATTTCCCCGGAATTCATCGATAAGAATCTTTCACAGGGCTTTGACAGCTACGACTGCCGTCAGCGTGAACTACTTCCTATTGGTGAAGATGATGCGGTGCCATTCTTTTTCGGCGACCGAGGTGATGTCGCTCATCACGTGCTTGATGGTCAGGTATTCCTCGAACGAATAGGCACTCATGTCCTTGCCGAACCCGGAAGCACCGAAACCGCCGTGCGGCATTTCGGAGATGATCGGGATGTGATCGTTGATCCACACGCAGCCCGCCTGGATTTCGCGCGATGCCCGCTGGGCTCGGTACACGTCACGAGTCCACGCCGAGGCCGCCAACCCGTACTCCGTGTCGTTGGCCTGCCGTAGCGCATCGTCATCGTCGATGAAGGGCCGCACGGTCAGCACGGGGCCGAAAATCTCGTCCCGGTAGATCTCGGAGTCTTCCGCAACATCGGCGATCAGGGTCGGCGGGTAGAACGTACCGGGACCCTCGGGCATGGTTCCGCCCGTCACGATCCGGCCGCCCTGCTCCTGGGCCCGCTCCACCATGCCGGCGACTTTGGTCCGGTGTGGCGTCGAGATCACCGGTCCCAGATCGGTATTCGGGTCGTGCGGGTCGCCGGTGACGACCTTGCCGAACAGTTCGGCAACTCCGGCCACAAAGTCGTCGTACAACGGTTGCGCGACGATGGCGCGGGTCGCCGCGGTGCAATCCTGGCCCGTGTTGATCAGCGATGCCGCCACCGCACCATGGATCGCGGCATCCAAGTCGGCGTCATCGAAGACCACGAACGGAGCCTTGCCGCCGAGTTCGAGCTGGGTGCGGTGGCCATGGACGGCCGCAGCTGCCATCACTCGTCGCCCGACTGCCGTCGAGCCGGTGAACGTCACCATGTCGACATCGCGATGCCCGGCAAGGGCTGCGCCGACGTCCGCGCCCAGCCCGGTCACGACGTTGAACACGCCTTCGGGCAGCCCCGCTTCGCCGGCCAGCCGCGCCAGCGTGAGCGTGGTCAGCGGCGTGATCTCGGCAGGCTTGATCACCACGGCACAACCAGCCGCCAACGCGGGCAACGCCTTCCAGACCGCCATCTGCAGCGGGTAGTTCCACGGCGTGATGGTCGCGACCACCCCGACCGCCTCGCGCCGGATGCTCGACGTGTGATCGGCCGAGTATTCGGCACTGGCCTTACCCTCGAGGTGCCGGGCGGCACCGGCGAAAAAGTCGATGTTGTCGACGCTGCCGGGCACGTCGAAGTTCGCCGCCAGCCGGACCGGTTTACCGGTCTGCCGCACCTCCTGATCCACGAGCTCGTCGGCGTTCCCGGCGGCCAGTTGGGCCAGCCGCGCCAGAACCGTGGCGCGCTCGGCCGGAGTTGCCCGGGCCCAGCTCGGCTGTGCGGCGCGGGCCGCAGCTACTGCAGTGTCCACATCGGCGGGTGTCGCCAGCGCATATGAGGCCACGACAGCACCTGTTGCCGGATTGATGACGTCGAACGGACTGCCGTCCGTCGTCACGATCTTTCCGTTGATGAAGCTACCTGCGACGACCTCGCCTCCACCTGCGCTCACGATCTAGCACGCTACCCCAAGACTGCTGCGGTTTCCACTCGAAATCATGCTTCCTACGACTGATTCCGTCGTACATGTTGTGCTGAACGACGAAATCCGTGCACAATTGACGCCATGGCCATCTCCGATGCACCGCCTGATGCCGCTGCGCTGCCTGCACGAAGTAACCAATCTCGGGGCGGTGCCGCATTCCAGCTCGACGAGCTCTCGAAAGAGATCATCGAGCAGCTGCAGCAGGATGGCAGGCAGTCCTACGCCGCCATCGGTAAAGCGGTCGAACTATCGGAAGCGGCCGTGCGCCAACGGGTCCAGCGCATGATCGACTGCGGCGTCATGCAGATCGTCGCCGTGACCGACCCCGTTCAAATGGGCTTCGGACGCCAGGCCTTGATCGGCGTTCGCTGCACCGGTGATACCACCAAGGTCGCCGACAAACTCGCCGCCATCGAGTCTGTCGACTACGTGGTGCTGACCGCCGGCACCTTCGACATCATCATCGAAGTCGTCTGCGAAGACGACGGCCACCTGCTCGACCTGCTCAACAGCAAGATCCGAGCCGTGCCCGGGGTGTTGTCCACCGAAACGCTCGTCTATCTCAAACTCGTCAAACAGCAATACAACTGGGGCACGCGATGACCACAATCAATGCAGCACAATCACTTTCAACCGACTTGGCAGCCAAGGCCAAGCGGCACCTGTGGGGCCATTTCGCCCGCCATGGGGCCGACATCACCCCGCCCATCATCACCCGCGGCGAGGGCGTCACCATCTTCGACGACCGCGGCAAGAGCTACATCGACGGGCTTTCGGGCCTGTTCGTCGTACAGGTCGGGCACGGCCGCGAAGAACTCGCGGCCGCCGCTGCCCGGCAGGCCGAGCAACTGTCCTTCTTCCCGTTGTGGTCCTACGCAACGCCGACCGCGATCGAACTGGCCGAGCGCATCGCCAACTATGCCCCAGGCGACCTGAACCGAGTCTTCTTCACCACCGGCGGCGGCGAAGCGGTCGAGAGTGCCTGGAAGCTGGCCAAGCAGTTCTTCAAGCTGACCGGAAAACCCGGCAAGCACAAGGTGATTTCGCGTTCCATCGCGTACCACGGCACGCCGCAGGGTGCGCTGGCGATCACCGGCATCCCGGCTTTCAAGGCGCCGTTCGAACCGCTCACCCCCGGCGGCTTTCGCGCGCCGAACACCAACTTTTACCGGGCGCCCGATGCCTACGCCCACGACCCGGAGGCCTTCGGCCGGTACTGCGCCGACCGCATCGCCGAGGCCATCGAATTCGAGGGCCCCGACACCGTCGCCGCAGTGTTCCTGGAGCCGGTGCAGAACGCGGGCGGCTGCTTCCCACCGCCGCCGGGATACTTCCAGCGTGTCCGGGAGATCTGCGACCGGTACGACGTACTCCTGGTGTCCGACGAGGTGATCTGCGCCTACGGCCGCATCGGCTCGATGTTCGCCTGCGACGATTTCGGCTACGTCCCCGACATCATCACCAGCGCAAAGGGTTTGACGTCCGGCTACTCCCCGATCGGCGCGATGATCGCCAGCGACCGCCTGTTCGAACCCTTCAACGACGGCAAGACGATGTTCGCCCACGGCTATACCTTCGGCGGCCACCCGGTGTCGTCCGCGGTGGCGCTGGCCAACCTCGACATCTTCGAGCGCGAGGGCATCAATGACCATGTCAAAGCGACCGCCCCGGCATTCCGGGCAACACTCGAGCAGCTGTACGACCTGCCGATCGTCGGCGACGTCCGTGGCGAGGGATTCTTCTACGGCATCGAGCTCGTCAAAGACAAGGCCACCAGGGAGACCTTCAACGGCGAAGAGTCCGAGCGCCTGCTGCGCGGCTTCCTGACCCCAGCGCTGTGGGAGGCAGGTCTGTACTGCCGCGCCGACGATCGTGGCGACCCAGTGATCCAGCTGGCTCCGCCGCTGATCAGTGGGCAGAAGGAGTTCGACGCGATCTACGACATCCTGCGCGTCGTCCTCGACGAAGCGGGGCGTCGTCTCTAGGAGCGTCGGTCCGACACGTCGCGCACAGCGACCTTGGAATCCAGCCGGTTCAAACGGTGGGCCGGCGGTGGCGAATCGGCCACGGTGGCAATCGAATACACAATTCACCACCGATACGGAGCCCACATGCCCTTCTTCGACGGCGCCGCCGGACGGATCTTCTACCGGCACTGGACCTTCACCGAAAACCCGGCCGCAGCCCTGGTCTTCTTGCACGGTTTCGGCGAGCACTCCGGTCTCTACCACCGGTTCGCCGCCGAACTCGGCCGCCACGGCATCGATCTGTGGGCACTCGACCAGCCCGGCCACGGACTGTCCGACGGCGCCCGGGGCGACGTCGGCACCTTCGCCGATGTCGTCACCAATGCCCGCACGCTCACCGCACTGGCCGTCCAACAGGGCCCCGACGTCCCGTTGGTGATCGCCGGGCACTCACTCGGCAGCGTAGGCGCGCTGCTCACCGCGATCGAGGACACCCACCGGTACCGCGCCGTGGTGGTCAGCGGAGCGGCCCCAGATCCGCTCCAGTGGCTCAACGAGGCCGACTCGGCCCAGCCGTTCGAGTTGGAACTCGACGCGCTGTCCGCCGACCCCACCTACCGCGACGAACTCGTCAACGACCCACTGGCGTTCACCGGTGCCGACGTGGTGGGCCTCCTGTCCCAGCTCTTCCCGCCGGCGTGGCGGCGCCTCGAGGCCGAGTTGCCGGAGCTGGGGCTACCGATCCTCGCTGTACACGGCGAGCACGACACCATCGCGCCGCCGGCTGCAATCCTGGGCTGGCGCGACCGACTGCCGCGGCTGCGGGTCGAGGTCATCGAGGGTGCCGCGCACGACGTGCTCAACGAAGTCGCGCACCGTCGGGTCGCCGACCTCATCGCCGCCCATGCCATCGCCCAGCACGCGCCCGGCACGATCGACGCCGAGGTGCCGGCGTGACCCGGACGACAACTGTGAACGGTTATTCCGTTACACGACAGACACGTTCGTGAGAGTGGTCAGTCCCCAGCGGGCCCTGCGTGCTCTAGCGGGCTGAGTCCCCGTCTTGCCTGACGGCAGCCACCGCCGTCGAGGAGGATTTCCACCTCCGCAATAATCTGTCTGACAGATTTGGCATGCTCGTGGTACAAATGGCGCTTTGGGCCGGATCTGGAGGAGGCGACAGTGCCAGTTGCAGTGCTGACCACCGGTGGCACAATCGCCAGCGGCCGCAGCTGTGATGGCCGTATCTCTCCGTTGGCGCGGGGCGCGATCAGCCACCTCATCGGTCCGGATGTTCTGGTGCGCGACGTCATGGCGATCGACTCCTCGACGATGTCGTTACAGCGGATGACCTCCCTCCGCAACGCCGTTACCGAGGTGCTCGATGATCCTGACACCGATGCGGTGGTGATTTTGCATGGCACTGACACCCTCGAGGAGACCGCAATGTTCCTCGATCTCTTCCACGACGATCCCCGTCCGGTGGTGGTGACCGGCGCGCAGCGGCCTGCCGACCATCCCGACCCCGACGGGCCGCACAACATCTCGTTTGCAATACAGGCTGCGCGCAGCGCCGACTCGCGCGAGCAAGGAGTGCTGATTGCGTTTGGTGGCCAGCTTCTAGCCGCCCGGGGCGCGCGCAAGGCTCACACCACCCAGCTCGATGCCTATCGGCAGTACGCACCGGCCGCTCAGCGTCCCGCGGCGTTACCTTGGCACCCAGCAATCGGCCAACAACGCGTCGACATCGTCGCCCTGTATCCGGGCGCCGACCGAACGCACATCGATGCCAGCGTGTCGGCCGGCGCGCGTGGGATCATCCTCGATGCGATGGGTTCAGGCAATGCCAACCCGAATATCCTTGGCGCCGTGAGCGATTGCATCCTGCGTGGTGTCGCCGTCGTGGTCACCAGTCGGGTGCCCGATGGTGTCGTCGAACCGGTCTACGGGGGTAGCGGTGGCGGTCACGACCTGATTGCCGCCGGCGCAATCGCCTCTCCGTGGCTACGGGCAGCGCAGGCTCGCATCCAGCTGGCCGCGCTGCTGGCCTGCGGCGCCGAGCGAGACCAGATGGTCGACGCCTTCGCCGAAGCCCGCGACCCCGTCGCGCCGCGTTGACAGCGTCCGATCAGCGCGCGCACCCTAAGAGGCGTGAATCTGCCTTATAGCTGGACAGATCGGCCCGCGACGATCGTGCGGCGCAACGCAACCGAAGCAGTGCTCGAGGATCTGTGCACGGCCATCGAAGCCGGCGACCTGCCCATCGGAGCCAAGCTGCCACCGGAAGCCGCGCTCGCCGAGCGCTACGGGGTCAGCCGCTCTGTAATCCGCGAAGCGTTGCGCTCCTGCCAAACCTTGGGCTTGACCTCGACGAAGACCGGCTCCGGAACCGTGGTCGTAGCGTCGCATGCGGCCTCACCGCGTTACGGCAAGTTCTCGGCACGGGACCTCATCGAAGCGCGTCCCTACATCGAAGTGCCCGCCGCCGGCTGGGCCGCGCGTCGGCGCACCGACGCCCAACTGGCCAACCTGACGCGCATCAACGACGCCATGCAAGCCGAGACCGACCCAGCGCTGTGGGTTCAGCTCGACACCGAATTCCACCTCACCATCGCCCAGACCTCGGGCAACGAAGTGTTCACCACCGTCGTCGCAGCGATCCGTGACGCACTTGGCCAGCAGTCCCGGATCCTCAACGCCGCCTTTGCTGAACGCAGATCTGCATCCAACGCCGAACACGGCAGGATCCTCCAGGCCATCGCCGCTGGTGACTACGCCGACGCCAGCGAATGCATGCGCCGGCACCTCGACAAGGTGGAGCAAGCCGTCACCGAACTCGCCGGAGACACGCCCGCCTGAGTCCTCCAAGTCGCGGCCGTCGCGACCGCTGACTTCCTATTGACGCGGACAGTGACCCATACCACACTCAGCATGAAAGCTGTCTGACAGCCTGGCAGCTGGACCACATATTGAATGGGAGTCCGATGGCGACGGTGCCAACCACCACCGACCCGACAGCGCGCCGAAAAGCTGTCAACCTGACCCGCGAGGATGAGGGCTATCACAAGGGCCTCAAGCCGCGGCAGCTGCAAATGATCGCGATAGGCGGCGCCATCGGGACTGGCCTGTTCCTCGGGGCGGGCGGCCGACTGCACTCCGCGGGACCGGGCCTCTTCCTGGCATACGGGGTGTGCGGCATCTTCGTGTTCCTGATCCTGCGCGCCCTCGGCGAACTGGTGTTGCATCGGCCCTCATCGGGCTCGTTCGTCTCCTATGCGCGTGAATTCTTCGGCGAGAAAGCCGCCTACGTCGTCGGCTGGATGTATTTCCTCAACTGGGCGATGACCGCCATCGTCGACACCACCGCGATCGCCACGTATTTCCATTTCTGGAAGGCGTTCGACGTCGTGCCGCAATGGGCGGTGGCGCTAATCGCGCTCGTGATCGTGCTGTCGGTCAACATGATCTCGGTCAAATGGTTCGGCGAGATGGAATTCTGGGCGGCGCTGATCAAGGTGATAGCGCTGATGGCGTTCCTGGTCGCAGGAACCATCTTCCTGGCCGGACGCTTCAAGATCGACGGCCAGAGCACGGGATTCAGCATCTGGTCACATCAAGGCGGGCTGTTTCCCACCGGCGCGCTCCCACTGCTCATTGTCACCTCGGGGGTGGTATTCGCCTATGCCGCAGTTGAATTGGTGGGCACCGCCGCCGGTGAGACAGCTGAGCCCGAGAAGATCATGCCGCGCGCCATCAACTCAGTCGTCGCTCGTATCGCGATCTTCTACGTCGGATCGGTGTCGCTGCTGGCATTACTGCTGCCTTACACCGCCTATAAGGCCGGCGAAAGTCCTTTCGTGACGTTCTTTTCCAAGATTGGCTTCGGCGGCGCCGGCGACATCATGAACATCGTCGTGCTCACCGCCGCGTTCTCCAGCCTCAACGCCGGCCTCTACTCAACCGGCCGCATCCTGCGGTCCATGGCAATGAATGGCAGCGCCCCGAAGTTCACCGCACGGATGTCCAAACGGGGCGTACCCTACGGCGGCATCCTGTTGACCTGTGCGATCTGCCTTTTCGGCGTGGTGCTCAACGCGTTCAACCCCGGTCAAGCCTTCGAGATCGTCCTGAATATGGCCGCTCTGGGCATCATCGCCTCGTGGGGCACGATCGTGTTGTGCCAACTGCGACTGGTCAAGATGGCCAACGCCGGCACCATGAAACGACCAAAGTTCCGGATGCCATTCACCCCCTACAGCGGCTACCTCACCCTGGCGTTCCTCGTCGCCGTGCTGGTCTTGATGGCCTGCGACGCACCGGTGGGCACCTGGACGGTCGGGACACTCGTTGTGCTCATCCCAATGCTGATCGCCGGCTGGTATCTGGTGCGAGGGCGCGTGCGAGCCGTCGCGCAAGAACGCCTCGGCTATACCGGCGAGTTCCCCGTCATCGCCAACCCACAAGTGGATTGAGAGAAATGAAAACCCGCATCGAACATGACCTTCTGGGCGCCAAAGAGGTACCGGCCCAGGCCTATTGGGGCGTACACACCGCACGCGCGGTCGAAAACTTCCCGATCACCGGTACCACCATCGGCCGGTACGAGCACCTGATCTGCGCGCTTGCCGTGGTGAAACAAGCCGCGGCACGCACCAACGCCGACCTCGGATTGCTCAGCAACGAACGGGCCGCGGCCATCGACCAGGCCTGCAACGAGATCCGCGCCGGCCAGTTGGCCGACCAATTCATCGTCGACGTCATCCAGGGCGGAGCCGGGACGTCGACGAACATGAACGCCAACGAGGTGATCGGCAACCGTGCGCTGCAGATCATGGGCCACGAAATCGGCCAGTATCAGTACCTGCATCCCGCTGACCATGTGAACATGAGCCAATCCACCAACGATGTCTATCCGACAGCGCTCAACATCGCCACGATTACCTCGTGTGACGGCCTGGATGCCGCAATGGCGCAGCTGATTTCGGCGTTTGACGACAAAGCCACGGAGTTCGATCGGGTCATAAAGATGGGCCGGACGCAGTTGCAGGACGCCGTGCCGATGACGCTGGGCCAGGAGATGCGCGGCTATGCGGTCACCATCAGTGAGGACCGCCAGCGGCTGGCCGAGTCGACTGCGCTGCTGCACGAAATCAATATGGGCGCCACGGCCATCGGAACCCGGCTCAACGCGCCGCCAGGCTATGTCGACGCGGTGTGTAAGCACCTGCGCACACTGACTGGACTCCCTTTGGTGACTGCCGAGAATCTGATCGAGGCGACACAGGACCCCGGCGCGTTCGTCCATGTGTCGGGCGTACTCAGGCGGATCGCGGTCAAGCTGTCCAAAATCTGCAACGATCTGCGGCTGCTGTCCTCAGGCCCGCGTGCCGGCCTCCATGAGATCAATCTGCCTGCAGTCCAAGCCGGTTCGAGCATCATGCCAGGAAAGGTCAACCCCGTCATCCCCGAGGTCGTCACTCAGGTGTGCTATTCGGTGATCGGCAACGACCTGACGATCACCATGGCCGCCGAGGCAGGCCAACTGCAGCTCAACGCGTTCGAACCGATCATCGCCCGATCGCTGTTCGAGAGCATCTCCCAACTCACCGCAGCGTGCCGGACACTGACCACCCGATGTGTGCAGGGCATCACCGCCAACGTCTCCACGATGGCCGCACACGTGCACCACTCGATCGGCCTTGCGACCGCGCTCAACCCCTATCTCGGCTACGCGAAGACCACCGACGTAGCGCGCGAAGCACTCGACAGCCACCGCAGCGTCGCCGACATCGTCCTCGAGCGCGGCTACCTCGGCGAACAGCAGCTCCGGCAGATCTTGGCGCCAGAACGCCTCGCCAATCTCTCCAGCGACAGCGAGGCGGTGGTCAGTTCTTGAAATGCTTGTCAGCCCTGATCATCTGAACTGGGCGGATGACGAGACCATCTGCTCGTGCTGTGACAGTCATGGTGTGCGATCAGGTCGCTGACACGCAGCAGGCGACAATGACGTGAATCGGTGCGCGATGAAACGGTGATCGCCGCCGACCGGTCAGTGCTGCGGGCGTCCCGGGTATTCGTCTCGTCCGGAACACATTCCAGTCATGAGCAGATTCAAGCCGAAGTCGAATCGCGCGTCGAAGTCGAGCAACTGTACGACGGGGCCGGACGCGAGGTGTGGGTAGTCTCCCGAGCGGACCACACCCTCCAGCGTCTCGGTCTCGCCGCCGGCGGCGCCCTGCTGTTCAAGGACTTCACCAAGGACGTAGCAGAACAGCGAGCTGGCCGCCCACAACGCATGTTCGCGGGCCAGCCCGCCCGCCTGGACACTGCCGACGAGCGAGTCGACGAAGGTCAGGTTGGCCCGCTTGGCAGCATAATTTCCGCCGACGATTCGCGCGCCGTCGCGCTGGGACAGCAGTGCCGAACGCAGGCCCCCTGCAAGGCTTTTGACGCGATCAACCCAGTCTGGGTGGTCCATGCGTGCATTGTCGAGCGCCTTCGCCAGGATCGCCTCGGCCATCTCGTCGATGAGGGCGTCCTTGCCGTCGACGAGTCGGTAGATAGTCGGGAGGTGGGCCCGCAGCCGGTCGGCCAGCCGGCGCATGGTCAGCGATTCCAGCCCGGACTCGTTGACCAGTGCCAGGGCTTCCCCGACCACTCGGTCCACCGACAGGTTGGCGAGCGCCACACGATCGGGGCCAGTCGAGGCGGTTGACACGTTAACGATGTTAACACTACGCTCCGACCTGCGATTAACATTGTTAATCCGGAAGGAGGGCATGGCGTGGGCAGCGAACTGGGAGCCGATGGGATTGGCGTCGCAGTCCGGCAACTCCGATGGGAGGCCGATGGTGTGGTGTCCGTGCAATTGCAGCCGCGTCGCGGCGAGCTACTGCCGGCCTGGGAACCCGGAGCGCACATCGATCTGCTCCTGCCGACCGGCATCCAGCGGCAGTACTCGTTGTGCGGACCGGTCGGTGAGCGCTCGTACTACCGCATCGGGGTGCGCCGGGAACGGACCAGCCGCGGCGGCTCCGAGTATGTCCACGCGTTTCTGCGTCCAGGACAACAACTTACGGTCGCCGGCCTGCGGAACACTTTCGAGCTGCATCCGGCCGCCTCGTACATCTTCGTCGCCGGCGGCATCGGCATCACCCCTATCCTCCCGATGCTCCGTCAGGCCGAATCCTGGGGCCTGGACTGGAAATTGCTCTACGGAGGGCACACCGCCGCCTCGATGCCGTTCGCGGACGAACTCGGCGGATACGGAAAGCGGGTGAGCTTCTACGCCTCTGACGCCGACGGTCGCATCCCTCTCGGCGAGCATTTTGCTCGGGTTCAGCCCGGGGCGAAGATCTATGCGTGCGGCCCCGCAGGGCTGCTGTCGGCGCTGCAGGACGCCACCGCACATTGGCCGGCGGAGAGCCTCCATCTCGAACGCTTCAAACCCCGCAAGCGGACGGCATCCGCAGACGCGCCGGTCGAGGTCGTGTGTGCAGCGTCGGACAGGACCGTCAATGTCGAAGCGGGCCAAAGCATTCTCGCCGCACTCGACGATGCCGGGGTCAAGGTGCCGTCGTCGTGCCGATCCGGGATCTGCGGGGCGTGTGAGACCGCCGTGCTCGAGGGCGTCCCCGACCACCGCGACGACATCCTCTCGGAGCCCGAGCGCGCCGCCAACGACCGCATGTTCATCTGTGTTTCGCGTGCTCAGACTCCCCGGCTCGTTCTCGATGTTTAGGTAATCCATGCTGAAAATGACAGGTACAGCGGCAGATTCGTACTCCCCCGTCTCCATGGAGCGGGTGAGGGAGATCGTCGGATACCCGGAAAGGTTCATCGCCGAGAAGAAGGAGCCGAAACTCGGTGAATTCTCGGCTCGCTTCATCGCGCACAGCCCGTTCTTCTGCATGGCCACCGTCGGCGCCGACGGTCAGCTGGATACCAGCCCGCGAGGCGACCCACCCGGTTCGGTGCGGATCCTCGACCCGTGGACGCTCGCCATCCCCGACCGGCCGGGCAACAAGCTCGCTGATACCCACGAGAACATCACCAAGCATCCCGCGGTGGGACTGGTCTTCTTCGTACCGGGCATCCGCGAGGTGATCCGGGTGAACGGCGACGCGTTCGTCACCGATGACCCTGAATTGCTCGAGATGCTCAGCGCCGACGGCAAACCCGCGGTGTTGGCCACCATCGTGCGCATCCGCGAGGTGTTCGGGCAATGCGGCAAGGCCGTCATCCGGGCCAAGCTGTGGGAAGGTGACAGCCGCGGACTGGCCGACGCTGTGACATTAGGCGGGGACTTCTACACCCTCACGATCACCGAGAGCGCGGCGAAGATGGCCGAGAAACTCGGCGACCTGGCCGGGTCACTCCACGCGGTGATCGACGATCATTACGAGAACGGTTTGTACTGACCTCAGACCGCAACCGGGCAGCTCGGCCGCCCGCCGAGAAACCCACGGTGGTGCCCAAGTTGGTCGCACCCAAGCGTCTAGATCACCGGCTGGAGCTGCGATCTGGGCGTTGGTGGCCCCGTGAGTGCCTTGCCTCTTCCGGCTGAATACTTACGACAGGGCACGCCTAGTGAAACAGACTGAGGTTGAGGCTTGGGAGGGATAAGCCAGGCATGCCCAATGACAGCGGGACCGACAGGTTCACATTGGGCGCCGGCAAACTCGACAGGTTGATCGGCGGAAAGCCACCCAGGCTCCAATCATCGCCCCAGTCAAGACCGTTGGTGTTGTTACGTGCCGTCTTCCCGGAACGGGAATGGCCGGCCTGATTGTCCTGGTTGACCGTATCGGGCGAGGCCTGTGCAATGCCGACACCAGTCAGCGAAACAGCGAGCGCAGCGGCTGAAATGACGGTACTTCGGGTGATCAGTTTGATTCTCATGCGGCATGGACCTCCCTCGATTGGCTGCCGTGCTGGGCAGAACGTAGCCGCCTACTCTGGGAAATCCGTATCGACGTCATTGGAGTCGGCTATGCCTACCCCTGATCCCGAGTTTCCGTATCGTCGCTGTACGGCAGAGGCGCCATGCAAAAGCCTCTACCGACTCCAGAAGATACTGTCCAACAACGGTATTCACTGGAATCTAGCACTCACAGAGTCTTGCCTAGAAGATCGACCACATGCGCACGGACTTTGCGACTCCGCAAGTTTCGTTGCCTGACACCTAGCAGCCTGCGCCAGAGCTGCTGGACCGCACCAACTTTCGTTCACCCCAAACAACGGTCCCATTATGGCGTGGCGATTCCGCGGCCAGGACAGACTCGCGATATTCGACCGTGACGATGGTCATGGGTAGGGCCTGCCGCGACTCAAAACCAGCTGTATTCATACGTTTTCGCAAGCAATGTCCTAGAGGTTTGATGGATTCGGCCGATAGCTTCACGTCCGTACTGGGAGGCGGGTCGGGGCCGGTGAAGCTCCCGGGCCACATCGGTCGCACTAGGCGCCGATGTCGCTGCATCTCGGCAATCCCACGGCTGCCTCGGCATCCGCTATCGGACCAAGTCGCCACCTGGTTCGGCAAATCGACATCTGGATCGGAGCACACCATCGTCATGACAATCCACCACACCGCTGAAGAAAACCTCGATCAACCAGCGCGGGTACAGATACTGCGCCGGTTTCTGGGATCGGTCAGCGATGCCGCCGAACCCATCGTCGACGTGATTCGCCCTTACATAGAAGGGCTCGAGAGCCTGCCGGCCGACGGCCGGTTTCTGTTGGTGGCGAACCACACTCAGAGCTTCATCGAGGTGCCACTCATCCTGCACTACGTGCGGCGCGGCATCGGGAGGCGGGTGCGACCACTGGCAGAGCGGGGTATCGGCAAGATGGGCGGTCCCATGGCAGATGTGGTCGCCGCCGTCGGCGCAGTCGTCGGGTCTCCGGAAAACGCCCAGGAATTGATGCGGAACAACGACACGATTCTGGTGTTTCCCGGCGGCGGCCGCGAGCTCGCCAAGTTCAAAGGCGAAGAAAACACCATCAACTGGCTCGGCCGAGCGGGCTTTGCCCGCGAAGCCATCATCGGCGGCTACCCGATCGTGCCGGTGACACTGGTTGGCGGCGACGACATGTACCAGCATCTGTTCACCCGCGACAGCATGCTGGGCCGGCTCAGCATGACGATCAGCGAGAAGATCACCGGCCGTCCGAACATGCCGATCCCGCTGATGCGAGGGATCGGTCCCACTCTCATCCCACGGCCGCAGCGCATGTACCTGAGGTTCGGTGCCCCCATCACCACGACCAAACCCGCCGATGTCTCCGGTGAGACATGGATCGCCACGGTCAAGGAGACCACCCAGGAAGCGCTGGAAACCAGCTTCGTCGACCTTCTGAGCGTTCGCGCCGCCGACCCCTACCGCGCATTGAATCCGCTGGCGTGGCCCCGTGCCGCACGCCCGGTCAACATGAGCGACGACGCCCGTGGCTAGCCGAGTTCGCACCGAAGGCCGCGCCGGCCTGCTCCCCGGGGAGATGGCACACGCCGCGACGGTCGCTGCGGCCTCAGCAGGCCTGGCGATCTCGACAGCCGTGGTGCCGGTGACGGCATTTCTGGCCTTGGCCGCCGTCGTGCCGATCGGGCTACTCGCTCACCGCCACCGGCTACGGGTATTGATCACCGCTGCCATCGCCGGTGCGATGATCGCATTCCTCATCATTGGTGTGCCCGGCGCCATTACCGTGCTGTCTTGCGCCCACATCGGAGGGCTGGCCGGCATCGTCAAACGCCGCGGCGGCGGTATCGTCACCGTCGCCCTCACCGGTCTCACCGCAGGCGCGGTCCTCGGGACCGTCACAGCCGGCATGTTGCTGGTGCTGACGCCGTTGCGGTCGCTGATCTTCAGCGCCTTGAACGCGACGACGAACGGACTGACCGCCGCCCTACACGCCGTTCCCGCCCTACGTGACCTCGGCGACGGCTTGACGCACCTGACCTCGGCCGGATTCAGAGCCTGGCCACTGCTGCTAACCGGCTGGCTGGCTGCCGTCGTGATGCTCGTGTCTGTCATCGGCTGGTGGATCATGTCCGGTGTCCTGCGGCGCCTCGGCGGGATCCCCGACGTCCACAAACTCGACCCGCCCCTGGCCGACCTGGCCGGGGCCGCCCCCGCCCCGCTGCCGATGCATCTGGACGACGTCAGCTTCCGGTATCCCGAGGCCGAACACGACGCGCTGGCGCCGACCAACTTCACCGTCGATGTCGGCGAGCGTCTCGCCGTGGTCGGTGGCAACGGGTCCGGCAAAAGCACACTGGGACGCATTCTCGCCGGCGCCGAACCCACCACCGGCGCGGTCCACCGGCCCGGTGCAGTCGGCCTGGGCCACATTGGAGGCACCGCTGTGGTGCTGCAACACCCGGAGACACAGGTGCTGGGTATGCGGGTTGCTGACGACGTCGTCTGGGGCCTGCCCCCGGACACACCAGTGGACGTTGATGCAATCCTGCGCCGGGTAGGTCTGGCCGGGATGCGTGAGCGCGCGACAAATGGCCTGTCCGGAGGTGAACTGCAGCGCCTGGCCGTGGCCGCTGCGCTGGCCCGCTCGCCGAAACTTCTGGTAGCCGACGAAATCACCTCAATGGTGGACCCCGAGGGCCGTGAAGCGCTGCTGGCGGTGGTCGACGGCCTGACCGCACACCAGCAAATGTCAGTCGTCGAGATCACCCACTACCGCGACGAAGCCGAGAGCGCCGACCGGGTCATCAGCCTGTCCGGAACCGGAAATGACACCGCCATGGTGTCCACCGTCGCGGCACCCGCTTCAGCCCCGGCCGCTGCCGGTCGCCTGCCCGCGGCAACCGGCGTGCCCGTGCTACGACTGGACGGCGTCAGCCATCAGTACGCAGCGGGCACCCCATGGGCACACACCACGCTGTCCGACATCAACCTCACCGTGCACGAGGGCGATGGCATTTTGATCCACGGCGGCAACGGGTCCGGCAAGTCGACGCTGGCATGGATCATGGCCGGCCTGACCGCGCCTTCCGCAGGATCGGTCCAGATCGATGGCCAACCCGCCGCTGAACAGGTCGGCACGATCGCCATCGCCTTCCAAGCCGCGCGCCTACAACTCATGCGGCCGCGGGTCGATTTGGAAATCGCATCCGCCGCAGGATTCGATGCAGATGAGACGGATCGCGTGGTGGCCGCGCTGGCCAGTGTCGGCCTGGACGCTGCACTCGCCCGGCGCCGCGTCGATCAACTCTCCGGCGGACAGCAGCGCCGACTGGTGCTCGCGGGCCTATTGGCCCGCAGGCCCCGGGTGCTGATCCTCGACGAGCCCCTGGCCGGCCTGGATGCTGGCAGCGCACGCGATCTCGTGCAGCTGCTGACCGACCTGCGCCACACCACCGGATTGACGATCATCATGATCTCGCACGACTTCCTCGGCCTGGACCAGTTGTGCCCGCGAGTGCTACGCCTGCGCGGCGGTGCAATCGAGACTCCAGTGTCGCCCGCGACGGGGGCATCGTCATGACACCCCGTACGCAAGACAAGTCTCGGGGCCCGAGGCCGTTTGTGCTCATGCGACCCGTCCCGGGAACAAGCCCGGTCCACTCGTTGTGGGCTGGCACCAAGCTCATCGTCGCCATCGCCGTCGCGGTGATGCTGGCCATCGATCCCAGCTCCCTCTCGATCGCCGCGGTCGGCGTCCTGGACCTGGCGGCGATCCGGCTCGCACGCATCCCGAGGACCGCCTTTCCGTCCGTACCGCCGCCGGTATGGGCAGTCGTCTTGATCGGCTCCGCGGTCCTCCTGTCCGCAAGCGGGCCCCCGTTCGTCGTCATCGCCGGCCTGCATGTGGGACTCGGTGGCCTGTTTCAGTTCCTGCAACTCTCGGCGTTGACCATCGTCCTGTTGCTCACAGGTGCGGTGCTCTCCTGGACCACTGACGTCGCCGATGTCGCGCCGGCGATAGCGACACTGGGCCGCCCACTGCGCCGACTGGCGATCCCTGTCGACGACCTCGCGGTGGCCCTGGCCTTGGCACTGCGGTCTTTTCCCTTGCTGATCGACGAGTTCAGGGTCGTGAACGCAGCCCGCACCTTGCGGCCCGCACCAGAGCTGAGCGGGATACGCCGGGTGCGACAGCGTATCCGCGACGGTGTCGACCTGATAGCCACCGTCACTGCGATGATGTTTCGCCGCGCCGACGAAATGGGCGATGCGATCGCCGCCCGAGGTGGAACCGGACAACTCACCGCCGGCCGCACCAAACTCCGCCGGTCCGATTGGGTAGCACTGGCGATCGCCGGCGCCGTCTGCGCCACTGCCCTCGGTCTCGATGTGACCGTGGGCGGCATCGGCGGTCCGCCGGGTCGTCACTAGGGTTGAGGACCAGCCTGCGCGGGCATCCCTGGATATCACCGGCACTCAGCGATCAATGAATCACGTTGTTGCCGAACGTCTTTCATCTCGATGCGTCTTCTGGCCGCTCGGTGCACCGCCACATCCGCCGGATATCGGCGTATCCAATCGCGGAAGGTGATCACTCCGCGATTGTCGAAGAGTTTTTATGAATTCCCGGCCGCGATGATTATTCGTTCTCCGATTACGCCGTCGCCGAACGCGCGACGGTCACCAATCGCTTTACCCGGTCAGACGGACGGAAGACGACAGCCAAAACTGATACGACGGCCCTAATCGACCGACAGTTTCTGCCTATGTTCGCCGACTACCGTCGATTCCGTCGCCCACCGAATTTGGCAGAGGAGAAGGACATCGTGAAGAAGTCACGTCTAGTAGTCGGATCAGTGGCCGTATGTGCCGGATTGGCTTTCAGCGCAATCGGATTCGAAACGGCAACGGCCGGCGCGATGCCACCGCCCCCACCCGGACCGGGAGCCCCGGGGGCACTGGGAGGGTGTGTTCTGCTGCTGCCGTGTGTCGGTCCACCTCCGCCCCCGCCTCCAGCGCTTGGAGTACCGAACATTCTCGGGATTCCATTGCTTCCACCGCTATAGGCCGACGGTGAAAATGGGAGGCCTGGATCGATCTCCTGATCCAGGCCTCCCGCATTCGTTCGACCAAATGAATGGACGACGCGCAGGGGGTTTCATGAACCCGACTGCTGGTACTCCCTAGAGATGCCCGACGAGATGCGGCGGACCAGGCAAGTACTCCCGGGCCAAGGCGGGACCCGACCGATGTTGGGTGGTCACGCCAGACAATCAACAATCAACTACCACCTGAAAGCTGTGTTTCATAGGTCATCCATAGGTCAACCACAGATCGTCGCTAATCCGGTTGGCAACAATGACGCGATGCGACACTCGCCAGACGCCTACGAGGCGACCCGTCGGCCACAAGCCACCGGCCCTGCAGCTCCGGCCCCGATGACTCGCCACGACGGCAGCCCGATCGAGGTGCTCGTGGTCGACGATGAACCGGCACTCGGCGACCTGGTCGCCATGGCGCTGCGCTACGAGGGCTGGCTCGTCACGGCAGCATGCGACGGTGCATCGGCCATCAAAAAGGCCGCCGACGAGAAACCCGACATCGTGGTGCTCGACATCATGTTGCCCGACATGAGTGGCCTCGACGTGCTCCACGAACTGCACCGCATCCGCCCAGAACTACCAGTGCTGCTGCTCACCGCAAAAGACACCATCGAAGATCGCATCGCTGGATTGTCCGCGGGTGGAGACGATTACGTCACGAAGCCGTTCAACGTCGAAGAAATGGTCCTCCGCATGCGGGCACTGGTTCGCCGGTCCGGCATCGGGTTTGCCGCCGACAGTGCTCAACTCGTCGTCGGCGATCTGGTGCTAGACGAAGACAGCCGCGAAGTAACCCGTGCGGGAGCGGAAATCAATTTGACCGCAACTGAATTCGAAGTTCTTCGGTTGATGATGAACAACCCGAGACGGGTACTTACCAAAGCCCAGATCCTCCGCGCCGTATGGGACTGGGATTTCGAGGGCCGCTCCAACGTTGTCGAGCTGTACATCTCGTACCTCCGCAAGAAGATCGATGCCGACCGCACGCCCATGATCCAAACGGTCCGCGGGATCGGCTATGTCCTCAAACCTCAGTGACATCGTGGTGGCGGACCCTGCCCCATCATCGCGATGTCGCTGGAATTGCGCGCCGCGTACATGGACGTTGCGGAGCCGCCTGATCGTCGTGGTTGCGGTGCTCGGAGCAGGACTGTGCACCGCTGTCGGAGCCGCCACCCTGGTTGCGCTCCGGCACTTCCTCATCAACCAACTCGACAGCCAGGTTTCCGACGCCGAATCGCGGTCCGTAACGTTCTTTGAGTTCGGACCGCCGCCATTCCTGCGATTCTCCGGTCCCGGGCCGATGTTTCTCGATGCGCCCGGTCAATCGGCAGGCACCGTGGGCGCCATCATTTCGGGGCCCGGTCAGAGTCAGGCGGCAGTCATCATGACCAGCGGCGATCGGCGCTCTGTCAGCCCTGCGGCACTGACACAGCTAGAGCGAGTTCCCCAGGGGCACAAGGTGAGTGTCTACCTCGACGGTCTGGGCCTTTACCGCCTTACCGCGCAGCAGTCCCGGGATACGGTTGTGGTGGCAGGCCTGCCGGTATCGGGAGTACAACAGACGCTGGGATCGGTCACCTGGATGATCGGTGGGTTCTCTGCGGTGGCGCTCGCGGCGGCGATCGCCGCTGGGAGCGCGATGATTCGCCGTGAGCTCGTCCCGCTGTCACGGATGTCCGAAGCCGCGCAACACGTTGCCGAACTTCCGTTACACGAAGGCGACGTACGACTTCCGTCCCAGATCGAACCGGTCAACGCCGACGCCGCGCATACAGAGGTGGGCCGGCTGGGCACCGCCCTCAACCGCATGGTCGACCGGGTAGCCGACGGATTGGCCACCCGCCACGCAAGCGAGACCCGCGTACGCCAGTTCGTCGCCGACGCCAGTCACGAATTGCGTACGCCGCTGGCCTCCATCCAGGGCTACACCGAGGTGGCACGGCGTTTGGTGGCCGAGAGGCCTGATGCGCGACGCGACGATCTGGTCTATGCGCTCACCCGGGTCCACGCCGAGTCCCGGCGCATGAGCCAGTTGGTCGAGGACATGCTGCTGCTGGCCCGGCTGGACGCCGGCCGCCCACTCGAGAACAACGACGTCGACCTATCCCAAATGGTCATCGACGCCGTGAGCGACGCCCACATGGCGGGGCCTGAACATCGTTGGGCCCTAGACCTTCCAGACCAGCCTGTCGTTGTGGTCGGTGACCGCCAGCGGCTGCACCAGGTACTGGCCAACTTGCTATCGAACGCCCGCGTCCACACCCCCGTCGGCACCAAGGTGGCCACCACACTCGCCGTGGGCGACGACGGATCAGCAACACTGACGGTGGCCGACAGCGGCCCCGGAATTCCGCCCGATCTACTGCCGGAAATCTTCGAGCGCTTCGCCCGCGGCGACGAATCCCGCTCACGAGCGGCAGGCAGCACCGGCCTCGGATTGGCCATCGCCCAGGCGGTAGCTCAAGCCCACGGCGGCACAATCTCAGTCAACAGCGGCCCGAACGGGTCTGCGTTCACGGTGACGCTGCCGGCACGCGGCACACAGTCATAGCCGCGCCCCACAGTTGCCCAACGATCTTCCCAGGTAAGTCACAGAAGATGAGCGCATGCTGCAGAACCCGACGTTGCATCCGGCACGACTGCCGCAGGCCGCTCGTTCACAGTCCGACCCGCGGTGGGCGCGCACAGCGCTCGTCGGCCTATTGGCGGCCACTGCGGTCTTGTGGACCGTGACTCTCGGCCGAATGGGTTGGGCCAACGCCTTTTACGCCGCGGCCGTGCAGGCAGGCGCGCAGAGCTGGAAGGCATTCCTGTTCGGCTCGTCGGATGCCGAAAACTCCATCACCGTGGACAAGCCGCCCGCATCGCTGTGGCCGATGGAGCTCAGCGCCCGAATCTTCGGCGTCAACACGTGGTCGATTCTGCTACCACAAGTGCTGATCGGCCTCGCCTCTATCGCGCTTCTGTACCTGATCGTCCGCCGGCAATTCGGTGCGGTCGCGGGCCTGATCGCCGGCGGCGCACTGGCTTTGACGCCTGTGGCCACCCTGATGTTTCGCTACAACAATCCGGATGCCCTGCTGGTGTTGCTCATGATCGGCGCGGTTGGTGCCCTACTGCGCGCCGTCGAGGACGGCCGCACGCGGTGGCTGGCGTTTTGCGGCGCACTGATCGGATTCGGTTTTCTGACAAAGCAATTGCAAGTCATGCTCGTGGTACCCGCGTTGGTCCTCACCTATCTGATCGCCGGGCCGACCCGGCTGCGTACCCGGGGGCTGCAACTGATCGCAGCGCTGCTGTCGATGGTCGCGGCGGGCGGTTGGTGGATAGCCCTGGTCGAGTTGATCCCGAGCCGCAGCCGGCCCTACATCGGTGGTTCGACCGACAACAGCTTCCTGAACCTGACGTTCGGATACAACGGAATATCTCGGCTCAGTGGCAGCCACGGCGGATTACCGGAGCTACCCGCCGGCGCGGAGTTGCCGCCAGGTAGTAAGCACGGCGGCTTCCCATTCGGTTCCGATCCCAACATCCTGCGGTTGTTCACGGGCGCGTCCGGGGCACAGATATCGTGGCTTCTGCCGGCCGCTCTGATCTTCCTCGTCGCGGGAATAATCCTGTGCGGCAGGGCGTCCAGAACCGAGCCGCAGCGAGCTCAGTACCTGGTCTGGGGCGGCTGGCTGCTCGGCACCGGCGTCATCTTCAGCTTCATGTCCGGCCTCTATCACGACTACTACACGATGGCGCTCTCCCCCGCCATTGCCGCACTGGTCGGCATCGGAGCCACCGAGCTTTGGCGACGCCGAGCCACCATGTGGATCGGTCTGACCCTGGCAGCGGCGATTGCACTGACCACGGGCTGGTCTTGGGTACTGCTGAACCGCACACCGGATTTCGCGCCTTGGCTGCGTTGGCCGGTGGCGGTGATCGGCGCCGGCGCCGCGCTGATCCTCGTAGCCGATGTACTGCGCGGCATCCCGTTCGGATCGTGCGCGGCCCCACTTGCTGTCGTCGCAGTGCTGGCCGGTCCGCTGGCCTACTGTGTAGAGACCGTAGCCACCCCGCACAACGGCGGCATCGCGACCGCCGGCCCGCAGCTCAGCAGCCAGCACTTCCCCAGCATGCCACCCGGCTTCGATACCGCATCGAGCACGCGGCTGGAACAGCTGCTCGAAGCGAATGCAGACAACTACCAGTGGGTGGCGGCCACCAACGGCGCCAATGACGCCGCCACTTACCAGTTGGCGACCGGCCACGCAGTGATGCCGATCGGCGGCTTTGGGGGCATGGACCCATCACCGACCCTGGCGCAGTTCCAGCAGTACGCCGCCCAGGGGCGGATTCACTACTACATTGCCTCCCGCGGCCCCAGATTCCCCGGCGGACAAAGCGGGGCGCAGACCGAGGGCGACAAGATCGCCGACTGGGTGAAACAGAGTTTCACCGCCGCCACCGTCGACGGTGTGACCTACTACGACCTCACCGCGGACCAACACAGCGCATCCTAGGCAGGAATTGTCCAATACCGTTGTCGGATAACCGAAGAATGCAGCGGCCGTGGCGTGTGCTGGCTAGGTCAGGCCGTGTCCGGCCGGATTGGGACCACGCAGGCTCAGGACCGCAGTAACCGCCGCACCGACGCCTGCGCCCACACTCACCGACGCGATCACCAATAATGCCATCCTGGCCAGACGATGCGTCCTGTACTGCTTGGGCATATGCGCATCTCCCCACTGTGAAACAAGCTGACAGGCGCCGACTTTAGCCCACGTCGTTGGGGCCCGCCGGACTCGCGACCTTTGCGAATTCTGACCTACGTGGGCAATTTCGCGCCGGTACGTGACGACACGATCATTATCTAGCGCATTCATAATACGGTGTGCGCCAATTGATTACACAATCATGTGTGCCGAATAGCCGGTCGGTGCCCGATCCTCAACAATTGAACCAGCAGGGTCATAACCGCCACGCGCGCCTCAATATCCATATCTGGGTGATACAAGATCCATAGGAATTCCCAAGGTCAAACCTAGCGCACGCTCATGCCGACCTGGACGGCCAAAACAAGCAGCTCCACCGGGTAGTGAAGAGCGATTGGTCAAAATCAATGCAGCGCAACAGGACTGCACAAGGGGTGCGACACGCGAGAGACCGGGAGGACTGGTCGCTCGCGTGTCGCACTAATTGAGATGATGCCGGAAGGTCATCACCGATAACCAACAGGCTGTCGCGGGCCCATTGGCGAAACCAGCCTATGACCTCCTGCTATGCGCGAGCTGTCGTGCGCATAGGAAATGACAATCAGAATTGTAGTCACGACAGGAATCCGCGCGATGAACTGCCCGCCACTGCGTGCAGAGGACGCCGGCACGCGCTCGGTCGCCACTTCCGAGTACGGGGATAAGGGCTGAGCCACTGAAGGTTTCGGAAGGATCGCAGGCCCGATCGACGTCGACGTACCTCGCCGCAGGAACATCCGCCATTGATCTCGGGGCGATGCGCGGCGACCTTGGCTGCACTGTTCGGCATGTTGAAGCATCCTGTGCATCAACGCGTTTCGAAGCCGATGCCCACATCGACGACGATGACAAGAGGCATGCATGACACAAAATGGCGGTGGCGCAGCACGCGATTTCACGCGCGCTGCGCCGCCTGGACAGTTTGTCAGGGAATCCTCTTGATCACCGCGGCGGCGGAGGCGGCGGCGGGCACGGAGCGGGTGGCGGTGCGCACTGGCTTGGCGGCGGCAGAGGCGGACCGGCATTGGCCACACCTGCACCGAGCAGGCTGGCGGTCAATCCAAGCCCGGTGATGAATACGGCGGCGCCGACAAACTTGGGCCGACGTGTGATTGAGCTGGACATGTAGCTCCCTTCCTAGGTGAATCAGTCTGTCCTGCAACGACTGTAGTGCACAACGTGGTCTGTAGAACGTCATCGGGCCTGTGGCATCCCTATGCATTTTCAGGCTCGCCACTGAGATGAATTGATAGAAAACCCACAACGCCAGCGGCCGATACGCCGACCCCTAATGGAGCCATGGCACCGATCGAACGCCTCAAGGCGGGCCGTCCGTCGGCAGCAACAACCGCCGCCAACCGTCAGCGCATTCTGCGTGCAGCGCGAGAGACGTTCATTGAATTCGGTTACACCACCGCGACATTCGATGTCATTGCAACACGGGCTGGCTTGTCCAGACCGGCACTGCACTATCACTTTGCCAACAAATCGGAGTTGTACCGCGACGCCATTGACCGCCCGGCGGTCGATGTAGTGGCGGCAGCGGCCGCTACGGCCCGGCGCTCGAAAACATTTCCCGCACAGCTTGTCAGCTTCTTTTCAGCGGCCCTGGGTGCCGACGACCCTGGCCAGTGCAACGCCCAACTTGTTGCCGCCGCCGTGCGCGAATCGGTTCGCAATGAAACACGAATCGTCACTGACCGCTCGGTGCTTCGTATGTCCCGGGCATTCATCTCGTCGGCAATGCGTGATGCTATCGATCGAGGCGAGCTCAGCGATGAGGTCAACATCATCGATGCCGTCGAAACGATGGTCGCGGTTCTTTGCGGTATCGCCGCATACCCCTCGGCAGTTGGCCCTGCCGACAACCTTCCGGCCATCGTGAGTACTTTCGAACTGCTGATCACCGACAGACTCCTTGCCGGTTGACCCGTCGTACCGGCGGCCTACAGAGCTGCAAACACCACCTGCGCATGAGCGACGGTCCGGCCGCCAGCCGCAGTTGCACATGTGTCGCGGTTGACATGATTCACATACAAAAACCCCACGAGTACAACATCATTCGGCCCTATCCTGCCTAGATCATCATCGGCGCTGAATCAACGACCAAGGCATTATCAGGACGGGAAAGAACTGTTGACAACATTGAAATGCGGCTTCGTGATGAGCATCTGTGCGGTCGTGGCGTTGTCCGTCGGAGCTGGGCCAGCAGTGGGACACGTTCCTCAACGGTGTATTTCCGTTGGACCGCAACCGGCTGACACGTGAGTGGTTCCACTCCGGCCGCGCCACCTACAAGTGTGATGGCAACGGCTGCGGCCAGTTCACCGGCACGTTGGAGTTGGGCTATCAGATCGGCTTCCCGTGGGCCCTGGGCGTAGGCATCAACTTCAGCTACACCACGCCGAACATTCTCCTCGACGATGTCAATCCCGGCACATTCAACAGTAGCGGGAGCGGCGGTGGCGGCATCATCACACCAAACCTGTTGCCGGGTGTGTCGATCTCCGCCGATCTAGGCAACGGCCCGGGTATCCAGGAAGTCGCGACGTTCTCGGTGGACGTTTCCGGCCCGACGGGTTCAGTGGCGGTGTCCAACGCGCACGGCACTGTGACCGGTGCAGCCGGCGGCGTGCTCTTGCGGCCCTTTGCTCGCCTGATCGCCAAGACCGGTGACTCGGTGACCACCTACGGTGAACCCTGGAACATGAACTAACCGGGCAGCCATCGAGGCATGGAGGCGCTGGATGAGGAATACACGGCCCAGAAGATGCCCGGACGCGCCTTGGCCGCCGAGATGAGTCGGTCGAGGGAACGGGGCGAGTTCGAAGATCAAATGAATCCCCAGCGGAGTAGCGGAGCCGCCAAACGAGCGGCATTCAGACGGGGTTGTGCGCCGAGATCGCCAGCCCGCCAGCGGGACTCAGTCCGTGACGAGCGGGTCGACCACCCGGCCGCATCCCGGTTGCACCTGCGGCAACCGGGCTACGCGCCGGGCGGTCGAGTCGCTGCACCAGGATCAGAACGGCGGAGGCGGGAGTAGTGGGCCGCCCGGGGCCGGCGGAGCCCCTGGACCCGGAGGAGGAGCGAGGCCGGGTCCACCGGGCGGCGGGGGCGCACCGGGCCCCGGCGGCAGGATGCCCGGCCCGGGCGGTGGGGGCGGCTGCGCGCCGGCCACGGCCGCGGTAAATCCGGCGCCCGTGCCCATCAGCGCGACCGCTAGCAATGCGACCGCTGCACGATGACGTGACTTGTGCTGCTTCGACATTCACATACCTCCTCTTCTGCGGAACTACTTACAGTCGCCGACACTAGCTCATTCAATCGACTGAAATGAATTGTCTAATCGCGGTAACATCGTGCGTTGAAACGTTATATCGCAAACCGTGCAGCTACTTCTACGATTGCCGGTTCAAGCTCTAATTAGTCTTGCTACCAGTCGATTTAGTCGGTCAGGTGCGGTGGCACAGCAACGCAATATTGTTCATCAGAATGGGTAAATATTCGGAGTTCGCGCTTTTCCGACGCTCCTCTCCGCTGCATATTCATATTGTCGCGATACGCGATCCATACGAATTCCCCAGGATTGAAAGCACATTTGAGCCGAGTACGACTCAACGTCGTGCGCACAATGCAAGCAGCGTTATTTTTGCCAGACGGAGGTGTCGGTTGACTGTCAAAGTCGCGCGGCGCCGTGCGGCGTCTGCACTCGCGTACGTCGTGGCACGCGATAGGCACGGTGCACTCCGCAGCGCACGACGGGCGACTTCTCGCTTCGAGGCCCTTACGGGTCATCCGAGCGCTCTTCCCGCCAGTTGGAGGGGAAGTCTGGCCAGATGGCGGATAACAGCGGAGCGGCCCGACGCGGCACACTCGGTCCTGAACAGCCTCACGGCATCTCTGGAGGCAATGGCCGGAGCACGATCGGCGTCGCGTCAAGAACCAGGAGGCCACGGACGCGCCGCGCGAACCCACGACCTGCCACGCGATTGCTTAGTTGACCTTTTGCAGTGCGAACGGTCGAACCCGGCACCGTTCGAGATTTCGTAATGCGCGTCGCCACGGAGAAAAGCAACCCCTGCTCCCCTCACTGTCGGTTGCAAAACTCCGTGTCATATCAGGATGCCCTGACCTGCGCTTTCGCGTGATTGCATCAGGTTTGTCGAACGGGTTTTTGCATTCTGGATGTCGAATCCTAGAACGGTACGGTGGTGCACGACCTCAGCGCACGGGCGGCGCTCGATGACGGCGGCCGGGGCCACGGTGGCGCTCTCATGATGCGGGGTGAATCTGCCCCGGGTGCTGCCACTTTGGGCGTTACGAGCGGTTGTGCGTTCACCGATGATCATTGCGCGGCATAGGATTTACGGCGCAAGGTGCGTTTGCTGCTCGCCAGAGGCTGGCTCGATATCGAGCGGTTGTTGAGCGATCGGGCGAGCACTCGTGTGGCTTCGAGTTCGCCGAGGTATCTGACGCTCACTCCGTCGGTGAGTGGCTCGATCCTGGAGTGGCCCTCTTCGATCTCAAGGTACTTGCCGAGGAAGAACAACGCGTTCTTTCCGACGTCAATCTTCTGGCCTGCCAGCGAAATCGTTGTGGGGTTGATCGCAAGAAATTCATAGGTGCGGCCGGATTCCCGCGCGATCTCTGGCGGGTGGACGTCGTGGTAGACAGTGAAGGGTCTTGACTTCGATGTTGGGACAGCTTGGCCTGAAACGAGTTTGGCTGCAAAGAGGATGTCCCGCGCCTCGTCTGCGGACATCTCTTCGGGCATCGTCAGTAGCACTGGCACGTGATCTTGAATCTGGGCCAGCGCTTCGCAAATCCCTGGCCAGTGTCCCGAGTTACCGGATCGGTCGGTGGGGAGAGTCGCGACGATGCCGTAGTCCCTCGGTCCGTAGGTTAGAGCGAAGGCAAGGCGGTTCGGACTATGCCACGCAGACAAGACTTTCAGGCTGTCAATGAGCTCGGCGGGTCTGCGGCCAGCGAGGTCGTAGTCAACTTCAAGACTCATGGTTCCATCAAGCTGGCCTGCTTGTACCAGCATCTCCAACGTGAAGAGATTGGCCTGGTCGGTGAAGACACTACGTATGCCGGCCTGGCCGGCAGACTGTTCGATTCTCTGGATGGTCGTGCTGGCGATGACTGTCTCGGAGTCTGGCTCAACGACGGCAACGATCAGCTCAATTGGGTCTGCTTGTTCGTCTGCGGGGGCTGCAATCACCTGAAGGCTGGCGTCCTGCAGCTCCCCGCCAAGACCGCCAGGAAGGTCGAGTAGGCCGCTGACGGTGCCGCGCGGCATCGCCATCGGCGCTCCGTAGGCGATGAACTTCTGAAATTGCTCCTGCAGTTCGTTGTCTCCGCGGGGAAAAGCGACCTGGAGTTGGGCGGTTATCGGGCGCTCCCGCAGGGACTCCAGCGAGAGCGCAAAGATCTTTATCGCGACCCATACCGAGTCGTGTTGCATTGCGTACACGCCGACGAGACCGGGGTCCTCCGGTACGGGCGTGGGCGCGGGCGGGCTGTCTGAAACGCTGAACTCGTACCGGTAGAACGGGTCGTGGTCGTTGAGTGCCTTGTAGATCGACGCAAGGTCGGACATGACGTCCGTGGCTATGAGTGGTTCGTTGGGTCGGCGATTAACGCGGTGGGCGATGATCGCGGTGAGGTTGTCCACGGCGGCCTGAAGACGCTCCTTGCCGTCGCGCACGTAGTAGTCGACGACCTTCGGATACTGAGCGGCTTTCGTGTCGCAGTACAGCAGACCGTGTGTCTCGCAAGGGAATTTTGCGTCTGCGGTGAGCTGCTTCAGCCAGTTGGCAAGGTTGTGGTCGGTGAGGTCGAGCGGCATGACGAGATGCCATTCGATGATCTCCCAGCCTTCCGCCTTGCTGGCGTCGACGACGTTGTTGAACGACTTGGTGATCTTGCGTTTCTGGCTGCTGGTCAGGTTGGCATGGTACTTCTTGACCTGATAGACGGTGCGGTGCTTGGCGAAGCCTTCGGGGCCGGGCACGAAGATGTCGACGCCACCGTCGCCTTGACTAGGTCGGACGCGAACGGCGTTGGGGAAGTCGCTGCAGATGAACATGCCAACGACGGCTTCGATGTCGTCGCCTTCATGGCGAGTCCATTCAACTCGCGCCATGGACTACACCCTCTTCCAGACTGCGGGAGCGGCGCCGTCTGTGCCGAGCGCCAACGCCTGAGACTCACTCAACCACCCTGCGGCCGTGTGCTGGCGCCGACACCCCGAACTTCTGATCCCACACTGGAGGCGCGTTGCGGGCGCGGCGGTTCGGCCAGCTGGCACCCCCATCGAATGCCGACGTCCGGAGCTGTAGCAGCTGGGTCCGTCTTCCAAAGAGGCGCTCGATGCTATGGCGCGGTCGGCCTAGTGTCAGCTCATGCCGTCGTCGCGGGCTGCCCGAAGTCCTCAGCGTGTTCAGCCTAAAAAGGAGCCCCGGCAGTCATCATTCATCGGTCGGCGTGGCCTACCGGAGACGGTTGGTTAGCATTGCTGGACATTCTCAAATCCGTGTCACTTGAGACATCGGAGTGACATCGATTTTGAGAATGTGACATCACGTTTGAGAACGGACAACCGCCTGTCCGTTCTCATATAGCTTGTCACATCCCAGGCCGCTGAGCTGGGAAGACCGAGACGTTCTCGTTTGATGTCACGCTCGCTTTTCTCAATTTTGTCACTTTTCGCATCCGCTCCGCCGGCAGCGCTGTCACCGGAAGCGGTTCCGCTGCGCCGGCCTAAACGGCACGCTCGGCGTCGATGTAGACAACCGCCAGGTCCACACATCGCGTTGTCGAAGTTTCGTCACTTTCAAACTCGCGGCGGTTCACTGGATGGCAGATCTGTTCAAGTTCGATGCGTCGTGTGTAGAGGTCACGTCCGAGGACTTGTTCGGCGTTCTTACGTGGCGGTATAGGTGAGGGTCAGACACGTGCAGGTCGGGTGACCTCACGCTATGGCTGGGGCTAGTCCGCGCGGGAGCCTGTCATGGCACCCCGCCAACGACGGCCGAAGGAAGCAGAAAGATGACCTCACCCGCGACGACGCGAACGGCGCGCCCTGACTCTCTCACCCTCGATGAGGCGCTGGAGCGCGCGCGTTCGATCGGCCAGCAGGTTCTAGCTGAGGCTCCCGATACTGAACGAAAATCTCGTCACTCCGAAGCACTGCACGCGCAGTTCCTCGACGCTGGTTTCTACCATCTCCTGCGCCCGAAAACTTGGGGCGGCTATGAGTTCACTCTCCCTGACTTTCTGAGGGTCATGCGCGAGATTGCGTATGCCGACATGGCGACCGCCTGGTGTCTGACACTTGCTTCCGGACACAATCTGCAAGTCGCCTCTTACTGGAGTGAGAAGGCACAGCGGCAGCTTTTCGCGGGCGATTATTTTGCTGCGCCGATGACGAGCGCACCCTCAGGCACCCTCACCCGGGTCGACGGCGGCTTTCTGGTCGACGGCGTGCACCGATACGCCTCCGGTGTGCCTTACGCGACGCATTTCAGTGGGCACGCCTTCCACGATGACCGACCCGGCGTCGTCTCGAACTTCATCGCTCCGCGCGGCACGTACGAAGTGCTCGATGATTGGGGAGGCACCCTCGGGCTAAGGGGTAGCGGTTCAAACTCGGTGAAGTTCGAGCGCGCCTTCATCCCCGAAGAGTTTGTGCTCGAAGGGGTCAGTCAACTCTCGATCGATCCGGCCACCCAGGCCCCCGGCCGGGCGCTGCACGCTAACCCGATGTATGGGGCGCCGGGTATCGGGTTCTTCTCTCTCGAACTGAATTCGCTCGCCCTCGGCGCGGCCCTCGCTCTGTTTGACGAATACGACGCTCAGATGACGGTGCGCAAGACCGTGAACGCTCCCTTCGTCCTGCGTGTGGACGACACCTTCTTCCAGTGGCGCTACGGACGAGCTCGGGCGAAACTCGATGCCTCGCTCGCGAGTATGGACTTCGCGGGAGCGTTGTTTGACCGCACCATCGCTGACTCGGTGTCAACTCCTTACTCACGAGCGTCGGATGTCCACGTTGCCCTCGTCGCACATGAATCCGCACGACTGCTCTGGGACGCCGTCAGCGATTTTCTCTTCAAGTCGATCGGTTCGAGTGCCGTCGTTCAGGGCACTCGCACTGAACGCATCTGGCGAGACCTCAGTCAATGGTGGAGTCACCTCAACACCCAACTTGCCGATCCCACCGCCGCCATGTACGCCGCGGAACATTTCGCCGGCGCGCGAGCGGAGTCATGATGACGCCCGCTGAGTCCGTGTCCGCACCGAGTGAACTGACGAAACCGGTTGCGCCACATGAGTTCGTGACGGCGATGAATTGTTTCACCTCGGGGGTGGCCGTCGTGACTTCCCGTGATGACGGGCAGCCGGTCGGGGCCACCGTCGCGGCCATTGCCCCGATCGCTTCTGACCCTGCCACGGTCATGGTGTCGCTGTCGTCGACGTCCCGCACCGCGCTGGCCATCTTGCGTACCCGCACGTTCGCGATCAACATTCTCGATGAGGACGCTGCAGCGGTCGCTGGTCGATTCGCCACCCGCGATGCAGACAGGTTCGCGGGACTCAAGTTCGCTGACGATGTCCTTGGAAACCCGGTCCTGGCGGGCCGCGTCGCGGCACTCAGCTGCCGCATCGTGGACGCGATCCCCGCCGGATCACATTGGGAGTTTCGCGCCAGCGTGGTTGGTGTAGACACCGTCGACGGTAACCCCTTGGCCTACTACCGCGGCAACTTCGCACACCTTCGGACCGAAGCCGACCGTTCGGTTCTCGACACGGTTCGCGCACGGGTCCTCGCGCTCCGCACCGACTCGGCGCACGTACTTGACCCGGACGAACTCGCACGCGATCTCGGCGCATCACGTGGCACGATCCTGCGTGCCCTGTCAGCACTGAAATCGGAAGGACTCACCGAACGGGTCGACGGGGTGCACAGCGTGGCCGCCGTTCCAGACGAGGTGGTCGACGACGCTTATCAAGCGAAACTTGTGATCGAACTCGGCGTGGCCGCCCAGATCATCGGCCGCATCACCGACAACGACGTCGCAACATTGCGTGCCCTTCTGCAGCCGATCCGTCGTGCAGGTCCTGGCGGCTCGGCGGAGAGCATCCCGGACCTAGTCAGCGCTTTGCATGACTGCGCAGAGGTATTCGTCGGGCTTGCGGGGTCCGAGTCACTGCTGCGAGCGTACCGTTCACTTGGGTTGCCGGGCATCGACCGCCGAACGATCACCGCGGCGATCTTCGCCAACATCTCCCCAACGGGTGGCTTTGAAGAGGTGGTCGAGGGACTCGAACGCCGCGACCTCACCGCCGTCATCACCGCCCTGCGTTCGCAGCGGCGCTCCCCCGCCTTCGTGCGTGACGCAACAGCTGAAAGAGCGTTGAGATGACGAAGCTTGCCTTCAGCTACCGTGCGCTGCCCGTCCAGGTCTACTTCGGACGTGAGTCCGCCGCTGACAACGTTCGCCGTGCCGTCGACGACCACCATGCTCGCCGCATCCTGGTCGTCGCCTCGTCGTCACAGACCGCCAATGTCGAGCGTCTGACCGCGCAATTCGGTGACCGCGTAGCTGGTCGATTCGCCGGAGTCGTCGAGCACGTTCCGGCGGCTACAGCCACTGAAGCGGTCGAGGCCGCGACGTATGCACACGCCGACCTCGTCCTCTCCATCGGAGGCGGATCGAGCACGGGTACGGCCAAGGTCATTGCCCTGGAAACGGGTCTTCCTATCGTGGCTGTGCCGACGACGCTCGCTGGATCGGAGATGACTGACACCTGGGGTATCACGACAGATGGACGCAAACAGACCGGACGGCATCCGGCAGTGCTTCCGCGCGCGGTGGTCTACGACCCGGTGCTTCTAACCTCACTTCCGCCGGCCTTGGCAGTCACATCGGCGTTCAACGCCATGGCCCACTGCATCGAGGCCTATTGGGGCACCGCGGCAAACCCGGTCAGTTCGGTACTGGCGAGTGAGGGCGTACGGCACCTCGCCGATGGCCTCCGCGCTCTTCAAAGAGGCGAGCAGGATGCGCTCGACGAACTCCAGTACGGCAGCTTCCTTGCTGGGCTGGTGTTCGCACAGGCGGGCTCGGGTCTCCACCACAAGATCTGCCACGCGCTCGGTGGTGAGTTCGACCTTCCCCACGCGGCGACCCACACAGTCATCCTGCCGGAGGTTCTGCGATTCACCGCACCGAGCGTTCCGCAAGCTGCTGCAGCGATCGCTGAGGCGCTCGGAGCCGTCGATGCGGTGGACGGTCTTGATGCGCTGATCGTTCAGACCAAGGCACCGCGCAGCCTGTGCGACGTCGGCCTGAATCCAGACCAGATCACCACCGCCGTCGAGGCCATAGCCGGGCGCCTCCCGATCGACCACCCGCGGCCAGTCACACGCGCCGGCCTGATGCAGATTCTCGCGGCCGCCTCCGAGCGAAGGGACCCCATGGATGAGTGACAACGCTGAGGTGTCCCCGGTGAATGTGTCGAGGGAGACCGAACTGACCGAGAGGGTGGTCGCCAGCTTCGCAAACAGCCCGAACACTCGTCTCAGAGTGGTCATGTCCTCGCTCGTGCGACACCTACACGGCTTCATCCGCGAAATTCGCCTAAGCCAGACCGAATGGGACACCGCGATCGCTTTCCTGACGCGCACCGGTCACATCACCGATGAGCACCGGCAGGAATTTATCCTCCTGTCCGACGTGCTGGGTGCCTCAATGATGACGGTCGCCGTCAACTCGCCCCCTCACTCGGAGGCAACCGAGTCGACCGTGTTCGGACCGTTCTTCGTTGACGACGCTCCGACGATCATGAACGGTGACGACATCGGGCAGGGGATGGTCGGACGACCCTGCCACGTGCGCGGCACGGTGCGTTCGACCAATGGCGATCTCATTGCAGGCGCTCGCGTCGAAGTGTGGGCCGCCGACGACGACGGCTTCTACGACGTGCAGTACGAGGGTGCCCGGCTCGCCGGCCGCGCCCGGCTACACACCGACCTGGCCGGACATTTCGACTACTGGACAGTGCAACCCGCTGCCTACCCGATCCCGCACGACGGCCCGGTCGGACAGCTTCTCGCGGCGGCTGGACGCTCACCCATGCGCCCGGCTCACATCCACTTCATGGTGAGCGCACCCGGCTACCACACGCTGATCACCCACGTATTCGTAGAGGGTGACGAATGGCTCGGTCACGACACCGTATTCGGCGTCAAAGAGTCCCTGATCGTCCCCTTCACCGTTCACGAGCCGGGTACGGGTCCCCGCGGGAAGCTACTGCGCGAGACCTGGAGCTCGACATCCTTCGACATCTCGCTCGCACCTGTATCCGACGACCCGGTCAACTGACCGCCGCCCGAGAAAGCACATCCCATGGCACCGACAACACGCCTGCGCGACCACGCCTGCCTCATCGTGCACGGACCTGACCAAGCCGGGCTCGTCGCTGCAGTCACGGCGCTCATCACCCGCAACAAGGGCAACATCGTCTCACTCGATCAGTACTCATCAGACCCGGAAGGCGGCGACTTCTTCCAGCGGGTGGTATTCCATCGCAGCGATCTGCAAGCAGCGATCGCGGACATCGAATCCGACCTGGCGACCAGCCTCGAACCCTACGGGATGAAGTGGCTGCTGACCGACCAGTCAAGGCCAAAGCGCATGGCAGTTCTCGCATCGAGGTCCGATCACTGCCTGCTCGACCTGCTGTGGCGTCACCGGCGCGGCGAGCTGCCGGTGACGGTTCCGATGGTGATCTCCAATCACACGGATGTGGCCAGCGATGTTCGCTCCTTCCGCATCCCCTTTTTCCATGTGCCCTCACAAGGGCCGGACAAGTCAGAAGCCGAGGCAAGGATCATGGAGCTGGTCGCGGGCAACGTCGACTTCATCGTGCTTGCGCGATACATGCAGATCATCAGCGAGGATTTTCTCGATACGGTCGGCGTGCCGGTGATCAACATCCATCACTCGTTCCTGCCGGCCTTCATCGGCGCTGCGCCGTATCGGAAGGCGCACGAACGCGGCGTTAAGCTCATCGGTGCAACCAGCCACTACGTCACCAAGGATCTCGACGAAGGCCCGATCATCGAACAGGACGTGACGCGTGTGGACCACGCGATGACCGTCGCGGACCTGCAGGCGCGAGGGGCCTACGTTGAGCGAGCCGTCCTGTCCCGGGCCGTGCAGTGGCACGCCGAGGATCGAGTCATCCGGCACGGTAATCACACGATCGTGTTCGCGTGAGCGGACAACGCCGCGAACCTCACCCTTTCCGTCCGGCGACGCTATCGACATTCTTAGTCACCCACACCGCGATCTGACTGCGCGACCGGAACCCGAGCTTGGCCAATATGCGCTGCACGTGTCCTTCGACCGTGCGCCGTGAGAGCACGAGCCGTGCCGCGATGGCAGGATTGCCCAGGCCTTCAGCGATGAGCACGGCGATCTCGGTCTCCCGCGCGCTGAGAGCATCGCAGGCATCGGTGCGATCCGGCATGGATGACATTGGGGCGTCCCTCGCAGTGAGTCGGGTTAACACCTCGCCGAGTTGGCGGCCGTCAGGCAGCGCAGCGGGGTGCGATAGCCATCCGCTGTTACCACTGAACCCTGTCAGGGCATCCGGCCGTAACGGCGTTGCTTGCGGGACGAACTCATTGAGGCTGGTGAGGTCAGCGCCCTGGCTGGCCTCAGTGCGGATGGAGGCGAGCAGCTGCACACAGAGGCCAAGCCCGACGCGATCACCGAATCGCGCCATCACATCGAGCGCTGCTCGCACCCGCTCGCCGGCCGCGGTGCTGTCACAGTCGCGGTCCTCGATGATCGCCAGGAGGCACCACAGGTAGGCACGCCCCCACACGTCGCCAATTCGGTCGCAGTAGGCCACCCCGTCGGTCACCGTCTGCAGCGCTGCGTCCTGCTTGTTCAAGACGATTTGACAGGCGGCAAGATGCCAGTATTTTTCGCCGACATGGTCGCGCACCTCCGCCTCTAGGACGGCATCCAGGGCTGCTGACAGTTTCGGTTCTGCCTCCTCGACGCGGCCATCGGCGACGTCGACCAGCGCCGCGACGAATACGCCGAAGAGCTCGTCCGCGTACTCGGCGATCCCGGGTTCGAACTCGGCGTCGATTGCCTTGAGTCGTGCGCGGGCACCGTCAAGGTCGCCTTCGTGGTACGCGATGTAGGCGTCGGTCTGTATCGCGCGCAGGGTGACCACGTCCTTCAGATCGACGAGGGACAACGCGCTGTGCAACCAGTCCCGAGCGCGCGGCCATGGGTCCACCGGATGCAGCTGCCAGTAGTAGCGCAACGCGCTGATGATCTCGAGGGCTTCGTGGGCGGAGCCCTGCTCCGCGGCCATGGCGCCGAGCATTCGGGTGATGTCCGCGGCATGACGATTGAGAAATTGGACCGCTGACAGCTGTTCGCCGGAGAACCAGACCGCCGCGCAGTGTCGAAGCCGCGCGATCAACACCTGGCGAATGTGCTGCTCCTCATGGCTTCGTTCCTCGCTCGGCCAGACCTCGATCAACCTCGCGCGGTAGTGCAGCGGGACGCGCAGGCGACGTTCCCCGTCGACATTCTCAGACCGAACGAGTGAGGCGCCCACGAGTTCGGCGACCGGAAGGGCCAGCGTCGCCAAGCTCCCGGCCGAGAACAGTTCTGCGGCGAAACGCACGTCGCAGCCCGACTCGAGCAGGGACAGTCGCTGCATGAACGCCCGAGCGTCGGGCGACACCCGAGCAATCGCTGCATCCAACACCACGGCGGAGGCCTGTGCACTGGACCCGTAGGGCAGAAACGAGTCCAGAACAGTCGGCCGCTCGGTGACCGCCACGGCTGCTTCGTGCAGTCCCAGGACGGTCACTGCGCGTGCGGCTGCCTCGATGAAACGGGGCAGCCCATCGGTCGACCGGCACACAGCCAGGAAATCCTCGATCGCCGCGTCAGTCACGGTGAAATCCGGATCGGCATCCAGAACCCTCTGGACAAGAAGGTCTTCAGTTTCGGTGCTGCCCGGGGCCCCGGCGGTCTGTGCCAGCGGGCTCGCCGCCGGAACGGCGAGTGGAGGAAGGGGGTAGGGCATCTCGCCGCGGATGCCCGTCCGTTCACACGACGTGACAACGATGTGCGTCTCGGTGGTGCGCTCCAGGAGCTGCTCGATGACGGTCGCGGTGGCCTGGGGGTTCTCGATACCGTCGAGGATGAGTAGGAACGGCTTATCACCCAGCGACCGTGCGATGTCCCCGGCCGTCGCACCTCTGGCCCCTACGGTCTCGGCGATCAATTCGATGAGATCGCGCGGTGTGGCGCACTTGGCAGCCACGCGTGCCGTCGACTCGCCGTAAGACCGCCGGAGAATTTCGGCGAGGCGCGCGGCCGTTCGTGACTTTCCCACTCCGGCCTGGCCGGTGATGGTCACCAGCCTACGCGTTGCCACGAGGGTCCGCAGTTCGCCCAATTCTGCTGCACGACCGACAAATTCGGTCAGTTGGCTGACGGGCAGCCCCCGATGAGTGCTCATGTAAATCCTTGCCCGGCGCTCGCCGTTGATGCGCCTATTCGTCCAGGTCACATTAGGCCAGAGCGTCGAACTCGTCCCTAGGGTGCAATCACCTGATGTCGTACGCGATGCTCGGCGAATCCATCGTCTTTTGCATTCTGCGACCCGACCATGGGTCCACAGGCGGACGCATGGCAAGGAGGCCAGCGTCAGGAGACGAAGGTGTCGGATGAGAGCAGCTGTTGCACGTGGAAGCGGAGCGCCGATCGAGATCGAGGAAGTTGAACTCGATCCGCCGCATTGGGGCGAAGTAGTAGTTCGGGTCGAGGTCACCGCTGTATGCCGGACCGACCAATTGTTCATGGACGACCCTGTGAGCCCGGACCGGCGGCTTATACCCGGACACAGCGCGTGCGGGATCGTGGAGCAAGTGGGACCAGGGGTCACAAAGACTCAGGTCGGTGACCGAGTCGTTGTGGCGGGCACCATGGAATGTGGCAAGTGCTATCCATGCCAGCACGGTTCGCCGTCGCAATGCGAACGGCTCTGGATCGAAGTCCCGACGCCGCCGGTCGTCGGACGCACATCCTCAGGTGTGGCCGTGGCAGGCTTCGGTGGCGCAGGAACGTTCGCCGAGTACATGAAGTACCGCGAGCATTGTTTTGCCGTGGTCGACAGCACGTTGGACGCCAGGCAACTTGCCCTGCTGGGCTGTGGAGGTTTATCGGGCGTCGGCGCGGTATGGGAAGTCGGGCGCCTCAAGGCGGGCGACAGCGTGGCGGTGGTGGGCTGCGGACACCTCGGACTTTGGATGATCCAGGCGGCCAAAGCTGCAGGGGCATCCCGGATAATCGCGGTGGACCCGCTTCAAGAACGTCGCGCGTTCGCCACGATGGTCGGGGCCACAGACGTGGTCGCACCAGAGGACGCCGACGAAGTGGTCAAAGGCGTCACAGCTGGACGGGGTGCTGATCTCGCTCTCGAGGCGACCGGGGAGGCAGGCGGCGACGAACAGGCGTTCGCGCTGTGCCGCAACGGCGGAACCGTCGTGGCCACCAGTATGGTCGCGCCGTTGGACTCGGCCATGTCGCACTTCCCGACAAATGCTGTGTCGATGTTCGGCCGGGTCATCGTGGGTTCTCAGAGCGGCGGTGGATTCCTCAACCGCGACGTACAGCGCGTCGCGAGTGCGATCGAAGCCGGCTTGCTCGATGTCGACATCATGCTCTCCCGCGCATACACATTGGACGAAGCGGGCGAAGCAATGAGGGCGGCAGTGAACCGTGAGCTGATCACCGGTGTCATCGACATGCGCGGCGCCGACGGGGTGACCCCATGAACACTCGCGCGGGCCAAGTGCGTGCGTTATCGGGTGTGTTCACGCTGTCCTGCGCCGCAGTGCCGCAGCACCCTCGACGGGCACGCATCGGAGCGCGCCGGCCGCACATCGTCACGGTGACAGCAACCCGGACGTGCTCACCGAACACGACCCAGGGATCGGGACAACATGGCCATTGACAGCCTCGAAGGGCGCACCGCGATCGTCACGGGAGGTGCCCGCGGTATCGGCGCAGCACATTGCCGTGCGCTTGCGCGGTGCGGCGCTAACGTCGTGATCGCAGACATACTCGAAGATGAAGGTGAGGCCCTGGCGGCCGCCATCGGTGAGCAAGCGCGGTTCGCCTGGTTGGACGTGACTGACCGGTCGCAGTGGTCAGAGTGCGTTGAGGGCGCGGTCGCATTCGGCGGCACCCTCGACATCCTGGTCAACAACGCGGGTATCAACCTGCCGGTTGCGATCGAGGAGATGGCGCCGGCGACCTGGGACCGCGTCCTCAGTGTGAATCTGACCGGTCACTTCAACGGAATCCAGGCTGTGGTGCCCGCAATGCGGCACGCAGGTGGCGGATCGATCGTGAATACGGCGTCAATCACCGCTGTGGTCCCACCCAGCCTTCTCGCCCCCTACGTCGCGTCGAAGATGGCGATCCTCGGTCTGACCCGAGTCGCCGCTCTCGAACTTGGGCGGCACGGCATCCGGGTGAACGCGTTGCAGCCGGGTTACACCGACACAGCCATGATGACCGGCGGTGATGAGGCTGGCATTACGGCATCCATGCCGATACGTCGTTACGGGCGCCCCGAAGAGGTTGCAGACATGATGATCTACCTCGTCTCGCGTGCTACCTACACCACCGGCAGCGTCCTGCCCGTCGACGGCGGCGCGGTCGCCGGCGTCGGCTACGCGGTCGCCGACTCGGCCGACTGAACCACACCAATACCCGCACAGGCTTGTGGGCCTGCGCACGACCAGAAACGGACAATGACGTGACCGCTCAAGAAACTATCGCTGAGGGTGCATTCACTCTGGCTCCAGGGCTAGGCGGAATCCCGCTCGAGTTCCTCGGCTACGAGCAGGAGGCCCTAGCCTCCAAGCAGACCGCATGCCTAGGCACCGGACTCAACGGAATGTCGCCGGTATACGACATAGCCGGGCCTGATGCGCTGGAATTCCTGCGATCGGTATGCATCAACTCCTTCAAGAACTTCCACGTCGGCCAGATCCGCCACGCCGTGCTCTGTAATCACAAGGGTCAGGTCCTGACCGAAGGCGTCGCCGCGCGGATCGACGACGACGTGTATCGCACGTACTGGCTCGCCCCTGTTCTGGCATACCGACTGATCAACTCGGGGATGGACGTGACCGGCGTCGACCAATCCTTCAACGAATTCTTCCTCCAGCTGGCGGGTCCGCGATCGCTTGAAGTGCTCGAGGCGGCGGCCGGAGAGGATCTACACGACATCGGCTTCGGCAGGCACCGCATGTCCCGCATCGCCGATGTCCCCGTGCGCATCCTGCGCCTTGGCATGGCAGGAGGTCTGGGATACGAGGTGCACGGCGCGACTGCCGATACCGAGACGGTTTACCGGGCAATTTGGGACGCAGGGCAGCGGTTCGGTCTTGTCAAGCAGGGACAGACCGCGTATCTCATGCAGCACACCGAAGCTGGCTTTCCGAATATCAACTTGCACTACCCGCTGCCCTGGTACGAGGAGCCCGATATGGCCGCGTACTTCGACACCCAACCGACGCAGAACTTCTACAACAAGTTTCGCCACCTGTTCGGCAGCGTCGGTCCCGATATCGAGGCACGGTTCGTGACTCCGTACCAGATCGGGCTCGGCAAGATGGTCGACTTCGGCCACGACTTCATCGGCAAAGAGGCGCTGCAGCGCGAAGCCGAAGAAGATCGCTGGGCGACGGTCACATTGGTATGGAACGAGCAGGACATCGCCGATGTCGTGGCCTCGAAATTCCGCGGCCGTGGCGTCGAACCCTACGACCGGATCGACGACCGGCCCTACGACATCTACTTCAATCTGGGCGGCCCGGGCTTTGGATACCACGCCGATTGGGTGCTCGCGGACGGCGAACAGATCGGGACGTCAACGGGGCGCATCAACAGCGTCTATTACCGGCGCATGATCTCGCTTGGGTTCATCGACAAGCGGCACGCAGCCGAGGGCTCCGAGCTGACTGTGTTGTGGGGTCGTCCCGGCACGCCGCAGAAGCGGATCCGGGTAACGGTGGGCCGTTACCCCTACTTCGATCTCGTCAACAACCGCGCCGTCGACGTCGAGCAGATCCCACGTCCTGCCCTAGGCGCGGCCATTGGCGGGTGACATCGCCGGCCTGCGACGGCTTCGTATCGCGGACCGAGTCCAACAGGAACTATTCGAAGGGATGTATACCGCATCGTGGCGGAACATTTGGACGGCATCGCGACAGCCGCGACCATCAAGTGCGAGTTGCGGCAACGCGTCGAACGATTGCAGGCAGACGGTCGCGCCCCCGGGCTCGGCACCCTGCTAGTCGGACAGGACCCGGGGTCTGTCTCCTACGTGACCGGTAAACACCGAGACTGTGCGGAGGTCGGCATCGCCTCCATCCGCAAGGAATTGCCGGCTGAGGCGTCAGGCGCCGATATAGCACGGGCGGTCGCAGAGTTGAACTCCGATGACGACGTGACTGGATACATCACGCAGCTTCCGCTCCCCGCCGGTATCGACGAGAACGCAGTGCTGGAGTCGATCGACCCCGGCAAAGATGCCGACGGTCTACACCCCGCCAATCTCGGCCGGTTGGTGCTCACGACAGGGGGACGCCTGTTGTCCCCGCTGCCGTGCACACCGGCCGGAATCGTTGAACTGCTGCTGCGCCACAACGTGCCGATCAGCGGACGACGGGTCACCGTGATCGGACGCGGTGTCACCGTCGGGCGGCCGCTCGGACTGTTGCTCACGCGCAGAGGCCTCGATGCCACGGTGACGCTCACCCACTCGCGCACCGTCGATCTGCCGGGCGAGATTCGGCGCGCGGACATCGTGGTCGCCGCGCTCGGTGCGCCTCACTTCGTCAAACCGGAATGGGTGAAGCCGGGAGCAGCAGTACTCGATGTCGGTGTCACACGCGTAGGCACCACTACCTCAGGAAAGGCCAAGCTCGCTGGCGACGTCCATCCGGACGTCGAAAGCGTCGCCGGCTGGCTGTCGCCGAACCCCGGCGGTGTGGGTCCGATGACACGGGCCATGCTCCTGTCCAACATCGTGACGCTGGCAGAACAGTCGGTCACACGGGGTGACGCGTGATCAACAAGACAGTTCCGACCGCCCACGATGCGGTCGCCGACGTCGCCGACGGTGCGACGGTAATGATCGGCGGATTCGGTCGCGCCGGACAGCCCATCGAATTGATCGACGCACTCATCGCGCACGGCGCCCGGGACCTGACCGTCGTGTCGAACAACGCGGGCAACGGCAATACCGGGCTCGCGGCGCTACTCGCCGAAGGCCGAGTGCGCAAAATGATCTGCTCATTCCCACGTCAGCACGACTCGTGGGTGTTCGACGGACTCTACCGTGCGGGTCGGATACAACTGGAACTCGTCCCACAGGGAAACCTCGCCGAACGGATTCGTGCCGCCGGGGCAGGAATCGGCGCGTTCTTCTCTCCAACAGGTGTGGGCACGCAACTGGCCGAGGGCCGCGAAACGCGTACGATCGCCGGCCGTGACTATGTGCTCGAGTACCCGATAACCGCGGATGTCGCCCTGATCTCCGCTCGCCTGGCAGACCGGTGGGGCAATCTCGTCTTCCGCGCGACCGCACGCAACTTCGGACCGATCATGGCGACCGCCGCGACAACGACAGTCGCGCAGGTTGACCAGATCGTGCCACTCGGAGCGATCGATCCCGAAGTCGTTGTCACACCAGGAGTTTTCGTAGATAGGGTCGTCGCGATCGGCGAACGTCCATGGCTCGTCGACGGAATGTTCGTTGGCGGCGTGGATGTCGACGGGCGACCGCTCGCAGACCGCGCGGAGGGCGGGGCCTACACATGAGCACCCGCATATCCCGCCATGACCTCGCCCAGCGAATCGCAGCCGACATACCGGAGGGGGCGGTCGTCAATCTCGGGATCGGCGCGCCGACTGCGGTGGCGAACTATCTGCCGGAGGACCTGGAAATCATCCTGCATACGGAGAACGGAATGCTGGGTATGGGTGCAGCACCTGATCGAGCGCAGGTCGACCCCGACCTGATCAACGCAGGCAAGCAGCCAGTCACCGCCGTCGCCGGTGCCGCCTACTTCCACCACGGAGACTCGTTTGCGATGATGCGTGGCGGACACCTCGACGTGTGCGTGCTCGGAGCATTCCAAGTGTCGCAATTTGGCGACCTCGCGAACTGGTCCACCGGGGAGCCCGGAGCCATCCCGGCGGTCGGCGGTGCGATGGACCTCGCGATCGGCGCAAAGTCCGTCTACGTCATGACCGACCTGCTGACCAAGAACGGGAAGTCCAAGCTCGTCGCAGAGTGCACATATCCGCTCACGGGTGTCAGGTGTGTCGACCGCGTCTACACCGACCACGCGATCTTCGACGTCACACGCACCGGTTTTGCGGTGCGCGAGACTTTCGGCGACAACACGGTGGCGACTCTGTCGGCTCTTACTGGACTCGACTTTCGGTGATGATGGTCGGCCGACCATAACCTTTAGCAAGGCTAGGCATTCTCGCGGCTTTTCTGTTTTACTGTTGCATTACGAAATGTCGAATTCGACATCATTCGACATTTCGTAGTGCAATTCGACACGGAGAATTGCAACGGACAACGACTCATGTCGCTTCTCAAACTGCGTGGCAAACCGCGACTTCCCTACCTGGTGTTTTCTGGGCTTCTCATCGAGTTGGCAACCAGGTTTTTCTCATCCAGCTGGCAAAAGCCGTAACGGTACGGTTGTCCAGATGCCCACTGACGCTCCCCTAGCCATAGAGACGGCACTTCGATCCTCAAATACGTTGTTGTTGAGGAGTTTTGAACCTTGCAGTGATATTTCCACGCGCCACCGGCAGCCACTACCGCGCCGACACTGACCTCGGCATCAATGGCTTTTTGCTGATTGCTGGGCCGATTCGATGTAGGCGGTATAGTCCATCGCCGGCACGGTGGCCATCTCCCGAAGGCGACTCAAGAGCCGGAGGGTGAAAAAGATGAGGCTTGTGGTCGGATCCCTGCTGACCCAGAGCTCTCCTCCGTCGGTAGGATCGGGCGCTTCAAATGTTCCTGCACGCAGAGCACATCCAAAGTCGAGGGCCTCTTCCGGGCCACGTGTGTTTAGTGCAGCACGCAAGGGGTCTCCCAGCGGCGGACTCCAGTCGCTGTCGAGCGCGAGCAAGCCGCCAATGATTCGTTTGGGTTCCTGAGCGGCGGCCGCGCCAGTGGCGGTGTCGAACCCAACAGACGTTCGACGCAGACGGCGAACCGAGGCGATCTTGTCTCCAGCGTATTCAACATGGGATTTGTTGAGAGTCTGTTTAATTTCAAAGACGGCGTACACGCTCTCGGCCGGTATGAAGTGGGCACCACCGACCTCGAACAGTAGCGGCGAGTAGTGCCGGTCGTGTACGACGATGTCGAGCTGGTGGCTCATGGCACCGTCGACGTCGATAACGAACGCCTTGGCAACACCGTATCGCCGCGGCAGAAAGTCGGCGAGCATGCCGCGCCAATCTAGTTCCGTTGCGTCGCCGAGGGTTCCGGGATGCGCGAGCACGGTGCGGCCAAACCCCAGATCGCTTTCTAGCTGCTGCTGGCGTGCGCGAAATGCTTCTGCGAGGTCGAACCGGTTCTGCGGAGTCGGTTCTGGTGGATCATTGTCATCAGTCACAGTGGACGGGCTCCTTTGCCGAAGTCGTCTGGTTCGTGCGGACTGTAGGTCGGGAAGACTGGCCGCGGCCGGGCAGGGTCAAACCACATCATATTGCCGGAGCGTCGGACGCCATTGGGGCTCAGTCGCCGGATTGAAGCGGACTCCGATCGACGTTGGGCCGGCACCACGCCGATCACCAAATATTGACGCACACATCAGAGATGTCGGACCCCGGCGCTAGAATCCGCATTCGAATGTCGTCGCGCATGGGGCAGGCCGCTCAGCCTGAACCCCATTCCCCGTACAGCCATCACGGTGTCGGCTCGCACAGCATTGGGGGTTTCCACGTGGCACACCGCAATGCCTGTTCGCGACACCAAAAGCCCTGCTATTGGACCCGATTCGACAAACTTGAAGGAGCCCGATGGAGACACTCGACGGCGAGTTCGCCAAAGCGGTACGCAACGTCAGCATCCACGGCGACAAGCGCGACCGCGCTATCGCCGCACATACCGAGGTGCGCAACCTCCTTGAAGCCGACGCCGAGCTGAAAAACTGGGGCATCGACACCCGGCTCATCGGCTCCTACGCGCGCCTGACCGCCCGGTATCCCGGCAAAGACGTCGACGTCTTCTTGCGCTTCACCGAGCTATCGGTGCGCCACAGCCCCGAGAAAATCTACAACGCCGTTGAGCGCGTTCTCGTCGACGAATACGGCGTGAAGGGCGAAGATCCGGGTGGGCGCATCACCCGCCAGGCACGGTCGCTGAAAATTGACTTCCCCGAACCTGAAGGCCATTTCAGCGACGACGCGTTCGCCATCGACGCTGTGCCTGCTGTGCCCTGGGGGGACCACTGGGCCATCCCCAACCGTGACCGCGACCAGTGGAACAACGATGAGGGTCGCTGGATCAAGACCAATCCGGTGCAGTTCGCCGATGACACGAATGCCCTGGCCACTGCATCATGGAGTCCGACGGTCGACGGGGACAACGCCTACCGGCACGTCGTGCGGCTGCTCCGGCAAGTCCGCCACTTTCACCTCGCGGGGCAGCGCCCCGGCGGCCTGTTCGTCGAAATCGCCGCGTACTACGTGTGGAATGAACAGCTTGTCACCGGAACGACGCACGCGCAGCTGCTTGCCACGACCATGGAACACGTAGGTGCCAGGTTGATCGACAGCGCTGAGGACGGCCTGCTCGATCCGGTGCTCGGCACTCCTCTGAAGCCCGCGCTGGATCCGTGGCAGTGGACGTCGGCGGGACAGACCTTCGAGCAGCTGGCCGTCCAGGCCCGAGAGGCTCTGGATTCAGAACGATGCCGTGCTGCCAAGCTGTGGCGCGACATCCTGGGCACGAACGACCGTGGGCATGTCCTCCCCCTGCCCGACGGCTGTGATGCGGCTGGGTTTCCGGTCGGGGCCGTCACCGCCGTCGACGCTCTGGGGAGTAATCGGCCGCGCGGCTTCGCCATGCCCACCTCGTCTCTGCAAACTTGCCGCTGAGCTGGGCTGTTGGACACCTACGACGACGCCGCATTCGACCGGTTCTGCTCGGGACTGGTCAACGCCGGATTCTCGACCGACGGCGACCACGACCAGCCGTGCTGGGCGGGGCCTATTCGTCCGAGCCTGCAGCCCCTCACCGACGCCACCAGAATGCGGATCCAGTTCTATCCGGGCTGGCCGTTTCGCTATGCCCATGTGGTTGTTCCAGGCCTGCGTACCGGCCACGCCTCACAAGGCACCATCTGCTTGTGGGCCGAAGACGATCCGGCCCAGATCGATGGCCGTGAACTACAAGGACTTTGGGACCGCCTCGATCAGTGGGCCACCGCAGCTCAAAACGGTTTCGCCCCTCAAGATCGAGCACTCGACGCGTACTTCCTATACGACCAGCTGAGCGCCTACCGAGCCGAGCTGCCCCTGCAAGAACTGATCACGGGTGGCACCACCGGATACACCGCCGCGGTGTTTGGCACCGTCCAGGGTCAAGCGCTGTTGATTGGAACGGGCAATCCTCCAGACCCCCGGACTGTCGGGAAACCTGTGCTCCATGGTGAGTTCTATCTGCGCGAGCACCTTGCTGAGCCACCGCGCACGTTCGACGACGTGCGGGCGGCACTGACGCGCCGCCAGCGCAGGAACCTCGAAGTTGGATTGTCAGCTAGATCCGATACCACGTTCCCGCGGCCCAGCAGCGGCCACGATTTCATCGTGCTGGCCTGGCCTCGCCACGACACTGACCACGATGCCGTCGTGGTCAGCATTGCCGGTGCCGGTGACACCCTGAGCACCGCGGCGCTGGCCGCCTCCCCCAGTGACGCGCCGGCTTTACGCAGGCGAGCAGGCCCCGATGCGGGCCTGCTCGCAACCAAAACGGTGCTGATCGCTGGTGCCGGATCTGTCGGAGGGCACGTAGCCCTGGCTGTGGCATCCAGCGGCGTAGGCACCATACATCTGTACGACGGTGACTTCCTCACCCGCACCAACGTTGTTCGGCACGTCAGCACACCCCAGTGCGTGGGATATCCCAAGACCTTCGGCGTGACGGCCACGATCGAGCAGCACGCCCCTTGGACCACGGTGACTCGCCATATTGAGTTGCCGTACGACCCGGTCGGGCTGCGGGCAGCTGTCACCGGGGTCGATCTCGTCATCGATTGCACGGGCGTCCTGCCGATGACCGCCGCGCTTGCTGAGACATGTTTGCGCCGCGGCGTACCGCTCGTCTCAGGGGCCCTGTTCCATCACGGCGCGTTGGCTCGGGTGCAGCGACAAGCCGATGGCGATACTCCGATCGCGGCGCGCCCCGCCGACTCACGTTACTTCTCGTTACCGCCCGATGCCGATGACGCAGACCCGGCACACGCGGGCTTTCTCGAACTCGGATGCACCGCTCCTGTGAATAATGCCCCGCCAATCGCGGTGCTCACTGCGGCTGCCGATACCGCTGCTGCCGCCGTCGATCAGCTGACCGGTCGGCGGCAACGGCCAGACGAACGCATCACGGTACTCAGTCCGATGACCCCACCTTTTCATCGCACTGGCACGTTGGATCCTTGTGACGCGATGCCCGTGGAGTCGGAGTGAACACGAGCACTCGACTGTGGATCACTGAGTCCGCCAACACCACCATGACAACCGCTGCGGCACAAGCACACCCGGACGAAACGGGCGGCATCCTGATCGGTGTCTACGTTGACGGGCACCCATGGGTGATTAACGCCATCGAAATCCCCACCACAGACCGGGGACGATCCCACTACCGGATCCCCGCCGGCACCGACCACCCCGCCGTGCTCAAGGCACGCACCTCCGATCACCGACTCGGATACCTCGGCGACTGGCACAGCCACCCACACGATGTCAGCCCCAGCCGCACCGATCTAACGTCGCTGGCTCGGATCTCGATGAGGAGGCCCCTGCACCCCAACCCCACGCAGATCGTGGTCCGCAGAACCGATCACGGATACGTCCTCGATGCCCGACGCATCGTCACCCTGGTCCCCCGCGTCTGCACCGTCACGCTGACGGGCGGACTTCCCGGGCCGACACCGCGCACCGGTCACCGCGATCCAGCAGCAAACGACCCCCAGCCACCCACGACCGACCCTCCAGGAGCTTCTGAATGACCGGCAACGAATTGCCCAGCGCCACTGGCGTCCGCATCGCCGGGGATGAATACCAGTGGCTGCACGTCTGGCGGGCGTGCATGGAAGCGCTGCACCACGATCTGACAAAGAACACGAACAACCCCACAATCGCCATTGGCGTGGAAGAACCGGGGGTAGGCAACGGCGACGACGTTGTGCGCTACCGGCAGCGTCCTCCGCACGTGTACACGCAGGTCAAATATGCAGTCGACAATCGCACTTCAGTCGGGTTGCCCTATCTCCGCGACAAAGGCATTCTCAGAAAGTTCGCGGCCACGCACAAAGCCCTCACAGGAAACGGCGATCCTGTCGAAATGCGCCTCGCCACCAACCGCCCCCACGATCCCACAGATGTGCTCCTCCAGGATCGGGACGGGCGCGACAACAGACTGGTACCCCGTGCAGCGCAAGATGGGCCTAACTCAGTGCGCGGGAAAGGCGCGGAAAGAGTGGACAACTGCGGCAGACACCGGCGAGCCGAGCTTGATGGCCCTGCTCAACGACCTCCACTTCGATATCGCTCATGAACTCAAGAGCCTGTGCACCGATGTCGCCCTCTTGATGACCGCCAACGGCCTGCGATCCGACGACAATGCCATCGACCAGTGCACGAAATGGGTAGCCCAGCAAGTCATCGCCGGACACCGCCGATTCACGCTGACAGACATCAACGAAGCCGTCACAACTCTGGGTCTGCAGGCCGGCTCGCCATGGACCACCGTGTCGATCGCGACCATCATGCATGACGACTTCGCCGACCAAGCTGCCGTCAGCATCTACTGGGTAGACCGTATCGCCGGCGAAAAGCCCTCGCACCGCGTGGCCCCCGCACCGCCGCACACATGGGCTGATCTCGCCGCTGAGATCGCCACCGTGCCAGCACAACTCGGGAGTTCACATCGCATACTGACGACCGGGCACATGCGACAAGCAACGGGCTTCTTGCTCGGCGCTAAATTACTGCGGGTCCTCCGCTACGAGGTCGGCATCCGTCAAGGCGGCCAACTGTGGACCAGTGAAGTTGCCACAGAGTCGTTCGAACTCAACGTAACCGAACAACACGTCGGCCACGGTCCCGACATCGCGCTCATCGTCAACGTGGCCGCCAACGCGGCCAGCCAAGCGACCGAATGGATACTCCAGAACGCGATCCCCGTCGACACGATCCTGACCGCCACCCCAGCAATAGGATGGGGCCCCAGCGCCGTGACAACACCGGTGGCAGCCAACAGCCTCGCCGTCTCCATCCGCGATCTCGCACGCAACCACGCCAGCTCCGGGACTCTGCATCTGTTCCTCATCGGCCCGCTCGGCCTGGCGGTACTCATGGGACACCACTGGAACCGCGTCCCGACGACACTCGTTTACGAACATCTCGGCCCGCAAGGTTACGAGCATGCCTTCACCATCGACACATAGCGGTCCCTGTGACGGTTCACCGAACCATAGGCACGCGGTACTCGAACTGCGGACCGTCCGTGGGAGGACTCGAAGACATCGGTGCCAGGGCCGCTCGCTGATCGATACGACAGATTCCCCGGAACCAGCACGGCGCTGCATCGACGTTCCGGCGCCCAGCGAGGCTAAGGTACTTAAGGCCCGCTCAGAGTGCCTCCCGACCCGCCGAACGATCGAAAGGCGTACCAATGTCAGCTGCGCCGCAACCCACTCTGCGGTCGAAACTGATTGCCGCAGGCATCCTGCTTGGTGCTGCCGAAGCGTTCTTCATCAATAAGGTCAGTGCGGACAACCCCCATTGGTGGTGGTGGCTGCTTCTCGTTCTCGCTCTCATCGGGGCAATCGGTTGTGGCATCGCAGCGGTGATCAATCCCGGTGGATCAGACGCGGTACGTGGGGGCAACAACATCGCCGGCGACGGCGCGGACGGCAGCAAGGCTACACAGCAATCGGCCGGCGACAATGGGCAAAACATCTCAGTGCAGGCCGACAACGGATCGTTCGCAGCCAACGAGGTGGGCAACATCGGCCAGCTGAATTTCGGCGCACCTGTACAGCGGAGCGATCCGCAGGAGCGACAGGAGCCTTGACCGAATCCTCTCAGCCAGACTCCACCGCCGAGCCCCCACTCGTCCGCTCCGTTTCGGCTTCCGACCAGTCATTCGCCATCGGCTCCGTTGGAAACATCGAACAACTTAACCTCAGCGTCCACCAAAAGTTTGAGGTGAGCGGTCCCCACCCAGCGAGTGTGGCAGCCCTGGCCACGCACAACGCGGGCGCCATCACTGAAGCCGTGTTGCTTGGACCACTCGTGAGCACTGAAGCTCAGGGACTGCTCGACAGAGCCAAAGCCATTGCTGCTCAGGACCCTGCGGCCGCCCTAATTCTCTACCGCGACATACAGAGTCGGCTTGTAGCCGCCGGGCTGCCCGGGCATGCAGCAGAATTCGACCATACGATAGCGGCGCTATGTGTCGGAGCCGGAGAAGAGCACACGGCCATCCGCTTGCTGATGGACGCTCTATGGGCAGCCGAGAATGCCGACCGCTCACTGCACGCTCGCCGGGTGGTCGGCACGTTACGAGACCTTGCAGGCTTCGACCTGTTCACGCGCCCTGGGTCGCAATCGCCGCGCACTCCAGCTCTTGGCGCTGCATTCGAGATCGCCGACTTCGTGTCCGATCACCTCGAGGAAGTAGGCCCAACCAAGATCAAATTGCCTGATGCCGCAATGGCACTGGCAGATACTGTGGATCGCGCCCGCGTCATGCTCTTTGCCGCCGAACGCGCTCTCGGGAACGACGATCTCGCGTGGATAACGACGCACCGGGAACAGATCGAAGCGATTGCAAGCGAGATTGCACATACCCACGTCGACGTAGCTGTGCGCCTGCGACTAGCTGTCGCGGACGCAACAGGCAAGTGGCAGAACCTGGTCAGTTCGGCCAGATCGACTATGCCACAACACCTCAGAGCCTTAACCCTCGCGCGCCATGCCCGCCACCTGCTGCTTCAAGCCCGGCCCCTTGAGGCCGATGAGGCGTGGAGAGACGCCATCGTTGAGGCATGCCAGTCCGGACGCAATGCCGATGCCGCAGACTGGCTCTATAGTCAACGTTTCGTTTCGAACCGCTACCTTGGACCGGTCGAAGATAGATGGCATCCGTTGGCGCAGACCCTATCAGACAAGCCCACGCAGCCCCGAATTGTCAGCAACGCAACGGACGTGCGCGAAAGAGCTTTGGCGGCATTGCACTACGACAAGCAACGAAGCGCTGCAATCAGTTTGCGACGACAGCTTCTCGATGGAATCCGATCAGCATCCTTCTATGACGAACGTGAAGCACGTTGCTTGCTTGGGGAGATGTATCGGATTACAGACGAATTGCCGCTGGCGGCCTACTACTCCATCGGTGGAGGTGACTACGAGGAAGCGCGTAAGGTCGCTGTCGCCTTCGGGGACGTGTATCACGACGTCACGGAGTCGATGAAGAGCCCGTTATCCTGGGTTGCTGCTTGCGCTTTCGAGTTTGCCACCGAACAGGCCGATCTCATTCCGGACGGTCAACTCGATGTGGTGGTCGACTTGGCCCTCAGCGCAGTTGATGACGCCTTCTCAGGTGCACGGCTCGACTCCCCGGTTTTAAGTCCACAAATGTACCTATCGGCATACGAACTGATCGCGGCACTGGCGAAGCGCCTCACGGCCACCCATGCCCGAACGCTGCTTGACATGCTCGCTGACAAAGTTGAGGTCGAGCAGCATCGCTACAGGCGTACAGACGAAAGCCATGTTCAGATCGCGGCAGGTATCGCAACAGCTCAGGTCGGCGAACTCCAGGCCGTCGCACTCGATCAGCTCCTCGGCCTATTTGCGCGCGCGTCCCACGATTTCGGACCGTCAGCACGAAATGCGCTGATACGCAACCTCGACCAGACCCGAGAGCGACTGCAAGCGTTGGCCGCGGACGGCCACCGCGAAGCGGCAGCCCTACTCGGGTACTGCGATCCGGAATGCGTGTCACGGGAAGCAGCCGATGCCGCTTCGCAGCGCCTATGTGAACCAACGGAGTAATTGTCAATACCTGTGGATTGGTGTTTTTCAGGCGACCTCCGTTCCGGTCGGGGTGGCCGGGTTGTCGGCCG
>NZ_JBJIAI010000012.1:0-201834 GCF_045311035.1 Mycobacterium sp. SMC-13 | reverse complement strand
CGGACTCGGCACCGACCGAATCAACTGGAACGGAGGTCGCCTGAAACAAGCCGATCCACAGGTATTGACAATTCCTCCCGAGGAGCGCGCTCGGATTCAGATGGTCAGCAGCGACATCTGGCACGGCACCGCTCGTGAGGGGTGGCAAGCTGCCGAGCGTTCGTGGGGTGAGAAGGCCGACGCTGCGCTGGAAGCCTTGAACAAGCTGATCGGCGCCATCCAGGGCGGTCATGATTCGATGGAATCCGCCGAGGGGAAGCTCAAGGGCAAGTTCGGCTGACCGACTCAGGGAGGGGAATTCGGTGTCGAGTAGTCACCGTCCGCTGGGGGCGCATCGCAGGGCGGGCAGCAGATGACGCCTACGTTGAAGGTTGATACAGCCCAACTCGCGGCTGCCGGTCAAGCGTTTCAAGCAGCGTCGGACGCGGTGCCGGCTGCTCCGGCTTTCTACATTCCGCCCGCTGCAGATGCGCTGTCGTCTGCCGCGGCGACCAATGCCCCAAAGTTCGCGGACCCGATAACGACCGGCTTGCCCAAGCTGAAAACCGAGACCGCGGCCTATGCAGCGAACGTCAAGGACGCGGCGTCCACGTACGCGACGACTGATCAACAGGCCGCGGCAGACGTGCTGAAACAAAAGCTCGATGATCCGGCAGGCCAAGGGTCTGGCGGCGGCGGTGGCGTGCCAGGCGGTGGCGGCGGGGCGGGCTCACCCGGCGGCGCCGCCAATTCGGCCAAAGCTGGCGCAACGTCCGCGACCGCATCGGGCGCGACAAGTGCCGGCGGGGATCCGATGAGTCAGCTGAGCCAACTTGGCCAGATGGGCGGCCAGATGCTGCAGATGCCTATGCAGATGGCCCAGGCAGCGGGAGCAATCCCGCAAGCGGCGATGCAGATGGCCCAGCAAGTGGGCCAGCAGATCGGCCAAATGGCTGGCAAGAAGGGCGAGTCCGACAAGGACAAGCCAGAAGACGCTGCGCAGAAAGCTACTGACGACAAGAAAGCCGACGAAGAAAAGAAGTCGGCAGACGACAAAGACAAGTCGCAGGCGCAGTCCGAGAAAGCGCAGCCGAAGGCTCCGGTCGAGGGCAAGCATGCTGCAGCGCCGATCCACGGTTCAAGCGCTCCCCCCGTCCCCCCGTCTTCGTCTGCACCACGACACGCCGCACCGACCCGACCCAATGTGGAGGAACAACTGTGACCCAGCCACCGCAGTCCGGCCCGTGGGGTGCTCAGCCCCCGCAGCAGCCCGGAAACTGGCAGGGCTACCCCGGTGGACAACATGGGCCGGGTCCGCAGGGGCAGTGGAACCCGCTACAGCAGTGGCCGAATCCAGCTCCTGCTCCTCAGAAGAAGGGCCCGCTGAAGTGGGTCCTCGGTGCTATTGCCCTGATCGCTGTCATCGCGGTCACCGCCGTGGTGGCGGTGTCATGCGCGGGTGGCAATGGTTCCAACAATGGGAACGGCGGCGGTACACCATCACCGGGTTCGAAATCCGACATCGCTAGCGCTAACGACACTGGACCTGTTTCGGTGATAACCGAGGACCCGTCGTGTGCGCCGTGGGGTCCGATTAATGACACAGTCGCAAACATCGAGAAAAACGGATGGGACAAGCGCGATCCGTCAATCTCTTCAACCGCGTGGAGCCCCGAGATGCAAACGCTCTATCAAACTGTGGGAACGGCGATACGTAACGCAGCAGATCAGACTGTACCCCTGATTAAGCTGACAACCCATAGAGTAATGCGTGAGCTCTTTCAGCAGTATGTCGCCTATTCACGCGCGTTCGCAGACCGCATACCAACGTACACGATTGCGGACAATAATCTGATTGTTGCTGGCGCTACACTTGGTTCTGTCATTAGCGGCATTTGCCAGTCTATAACGTTTGGCTCTGCCGCAGCTCGCGGGCCGCTAGTGCCCAGCGCGAAGGAACCGCAAAACACCCCTATGCTTGGCGAAATCGACAAGCCGACACGCTTTATTGAAGAACATAACGAGACGTGCACAGAATGGAAGGAAGCAGTCGACCAACTGACCGCTGACCCAGCTTTCGCCGCATGGATAAAAGAAGATCCCAACCTACCGGCAAGCAGTTGGCCGCCCCAATATCTTGCTGAGAACGATGCAGTCAAGCCGGTACTCGGTAGATTCGCTGACACCTATGAAAGACTTGGCCGGCAGAGCTCAAACGCTGTGATGGAAGATTTTGGCGTATTGGCTGCTCAATATGGGCGGGCATACATTACGGCCCTCCCCACTTACACCCAAGCAGATCAGTACTTATACACGGTTTTCCGCAAGACACCCGGTGCCGTGAGCGCCGCATGTGAGGCTGCAGGGGCAAATTAGATGGGTGACCAACCGAAGCCGACTGGCGCTGACGACATGTTGGAACCCGGTGCTTGGCCCGAGGCTAGCGAGAGTCGGTTTCAGCAAGTTGCGCAGGATTGCGTCAATACGCTTCAAAATCTCGTTAACAACGCATCACGGCCGTGGGATGCCAAACAGCGTGATACCTTCCGCAACGGAGGCGGGATTTGGTCGGGCGATACGGCGGGGGCTGCCGGCGAAAAAGGAAGCAAGCTTCTCGGCCAATTCACGGAAATGCAGCATGCGCTGACCAATGCCGCGAACTGGAATTACGATATCGCTAGCGCCATCGCCGGCGCAAAATCAAAAATTATCAACAACGTCGGTGCCGCAATTTCGTACATCAATAGCTTGGCAAGCGACGACCCAGACTATGACACGCTTGTCAGCAATAGGAAAAAGCAGTGCTATAAAGAGAATTTGAGTATTGTCGCGGATGCTGCGGCAGGTATCGTGGCGCCGGCTGCCTATAAACCTGCTATGAGCGAGCACGACCTCCTCACAAACGGACTGCCGCCACTTCCATCGGCCTCACAACCACCAGCGTCCGCATCACCGCCAACGGTCGGGCGCGACGGCGGTGGACCAGCCTCTGGGACCCAACAGCCGGAAACAAAGCCGAATGCCCCTGGCAGCCCTGCACCAGGAACCGGGCCAACTGCACCGTCGAGCAGCGGTCGCGATACCGACGGAGGGCCGCAATCGGATACCCAACAGCCAGAGACCAAACCGCTTACCACTGTTACCCCTCCGCCAGCGGCTGCGCACCCTGGCACTCCCGCCGTTCGTGAAGCTCCTGGCAATCCGGCTTCGGCGATACAGCCAGGCATGGATGCTCCTCTGCCACCATCGCCTGCTCCGGGCGCCAGCGCACCTACTCCCGGCAATGTCTCGGGCGGTGGCACGGTCACGGGGCCACTGCAGCCCGGGGTTAGGCCTGCAAACTCCACCTCCACAGGCGGTGGCACGACCACGACCACGGGCGCCGGAAGCGGCACTTCTGCGGGTGGCCTCGGCGGCACCACTGGTGGATCCGGCACGCCCCAGTCAGGAAGCCCGACCGGCCAGCCGACCGCAGCGCAGCAGCCGGGCGGCCAACCGAACAACCCTCTGCAGCAAGGGCTGCAGCAGTTCGGCCAGGGTCTGCAGAGCGGCGCGGGTAACACTTCACAACCGCTGGCGGCAGCCCAACCGGCGACGCAACAACCCACTACGCCGCCGCCCCCGGCAACCCCGACTGGCGCAGCTGGCGGCACGTCCGGGACGAGTGCCGCTCCCGTCGGCGCCGCGTCGGCGGCGGGCGGTGGCGGTTCCGTCGGCGGGCCAGCGGCTGCAACACCGGCCGCGCCGGCAGCACCGTTGGGCCCTGCTCCGACGCCTTCTCCGGCGGCACCGGTTTCACAACCCGGACAGGGCGGCCCTGTCGGACCAACAGGTCCAGGTGTCGCCGCGGCCGGTACGAGTAACCAGCAAGCTGCTGCCGCGGCCGCGCCGATCCCGGTCAGCCCGGCGCGCGCAGAGCGCGACGCCATGGCAGCGGCCGCCAAAGCCGGCCTGCTGCAACGTAAGTCGGCGGGAAACACCGACGCAGATATCGAAATCGCGCGGCGCATTTCCGCGGCATTGCATGCGCCGCCGTCTATTCCGGCGGCCAGCTATCAGTTTGTGTGGGCAGTCGGTGTCACGTCCGAGGGGCAGATACTGGCGGCCAACTCGTACGGGATCGGCTACATCCCTGACGGGGTGAAGCTCCCGGGGCAGGTGACGCTGGTCAGTGCGGATGAGGCAATCTCGCCGGCTGAGCGAGGCCGCTGGGTGAATGTTCCGTTCCTCGCATTACAAGGCTGGGCGCAGTTCCACGGCAAGACGCTTCGCGCGATCATCGGCACGCCTGACGAGGTGAAGCCCTACAAGTCGAGCATGCATGCCGAAGAGTTGGCACCTGATGACATTCCCGCCGATGGCACCATGCAGGGTCGGTCACGGCTGCAGGTGATCGCGCCGGAAGCAGCTGCGCGACTGGAGGAATGGTCTGACGTCACGCTGTACGAGGCGCTGCCGCCTCGACCGGTGCAGGATGCCCCACCCGACGCCAAGCAGACGATGAAACTCTGGGTGGAGACCATCAAGCCGCTACTGCGCACCACCGGTACCAACGGTCCGGTCGATCATCTGACCAAGCTCATCGCTTACGCCGACCACATGCAGAGCATCGAGCTATATAAGGCTTACACCGCCCCACATGTGGCCGCACAGCGCGAAGCAATGTCGGACTGGATTTACTGGCAACATGTTTCGTCGATCTGCCAGGACGCCACGAATCCTGTCCTTGGCAGTGTTCAAGCGTGAGCGACCAAGGTGACGGGTGGGAGCGCACTGCCGTCCAGCCGTTCGAAGTCTTCCCCGAGCTCTATCGGCACATGGACACGCAACTGCAGTCGGCGATCGCCAGCGGCGATGACGCCAGTCACGCAGCCGTGATTGGTGCTGGCAGTCGTGAGGTAGTTGAGCGAATCGCGCATCTACGTGAACCATGGGTTCTGAACATCGACGCGGACGCCACAATCGCGTCGATCGACCGGCACGCAGTAAAGCTATTCGAGCGCGGTGCGCCAGATATCGGAGAATGGGTCCAGCGCATCCTCGATCATTGGCGGCGGCAGCGGTCCTGGTTCAACGTAACCGTCGACGCCGTCGCCAGGGCTGGCGATAGTGAACTGAACCGCGTCATCCTGGCGTCTGCCGACTGCATCAGACGCGCCACATTTGCGTTCTTGGACGTCGACTTTGGCCCTATCCCACCGCTGTCGAACGACCCGTTCTATGGGGTATTGCTTGCCGCTGGCGAAATTTTCACAACCCACCGCGACCAGGTTCCGCTTCGGGTGCAACTCGATCGCGTCGGCGGGCTAGCTGCCACACCCGAGCACAACCCGTGGGTGGCAGCACTTATCGATCAAGAACTCGTGATTTACCGTCGGCTCTATCGAGAGTTTTTCCAACTTTTGGAACAAACCGGCATGTTCGACGACCGCGAAGACGACCGCGAGTTCTTCTGCACCCCTGACGAGGTGGACCGCCAAACCCGTTGAACCGCTGGGGTTCAGCTCCGCTGCGAATTCCCCCGCCGCCGCGGTTCCCACAGCACCAGCGCCGTGCTGGGCTTGCGGACGCGTTCGAGTTCGGCGGTCACCTCGGCGAGCCTGGCCTGCAGCGCCTCGACCTGATTCGTCAGCTCGATGATGCGCTTGATGCCGGCCAGGTTGACGCCTTCGTCCTGGGACAGGCGCTGCACCTCGCGCAGCAGGTCGACGTCGTGCTGCGAATAGCGCCGACCGCCGCCCGAGGTGCGTTGGGGGCTGACCAGGCCGAGCCGGTCGTATGTCCGCAACGTCTGTGCGTGCATACCGGCCAGCTCGGCGGCCACCGAAATCAGGAAGGTCCGCGCTTCCTCTGTCTTACGCCGGGCACTCATAGCGACCCCGCCCAACCGGCCCGCGGATCAAATCCACTGGCCCGCTCTGCTTTTGCGTACGCCTCAAGCGCCTCCGCCGCTTCACCCTCGAGGTTCGGCGGCACAGCCACCTTGACGGTGACCAGCAGGTCGCCATGACCGCCGTCGCTGCCGCGCTTGGGCACACCGCGCCCACGCACGCGCAGGATGCGGCCGTCGGACGTGCCCTTGGGCACCCTGACGCCAACCTTGCCTTCCAGCGTCGGCACGGAAAGCGTTGTCCCCAATGCCAATTCATGGAAGCTCACCGGAACGGTGACGGTGAGATCGTCGCCGTCACGGCCGAACACCTTGTCGGGCCGGACGTGCACGGTGACGTACAGGTCGCCCGAGGGCGCCCCGCGTAGACCCGCTTCGCCCTGCCCGGCCAGCCGGATGCGCTGACCGTCGGTGACACCCGGAGGGATGCGCACGTTGATGGTGCGCGTCCGGGTGGAGACGCCGGTGCCTTTGCACTCGTCACACGGGTGCTCGATGATCGAGCCCGTGCCGCGGCATTCGGTGCACGGCTCCGAGAAGCCGAACGCACCTTGGTTGCGGTTGATGACGCCGGCGCCGTTGCAGTTGGGGCACACCTTCGGGCTGGTGCCCGGGCGCGCGCCACTGCCGTGGCAGTTGGTGCAGGGTGCCGGGCTGGTCAGGCGCAGCGGCATGGCCACGCCCTTGGTCGCTTCCAGGAAGCTCAGCTCGGTTTCGGTTTCCAGGTCGTTGCCGCGGCGCGGCCGGCTGGGGCGCGGCTGCTGCGCGCCCCGGCCGAACAGGCCGCCGAAAAGGTCACCGATGTTGGCGCCGCCGGTTTGCCCAGCCTGGTCGAACAGGTCGCCCAGGTTGAACTCCGACGCGTCGCCGCTGAAACCTCCGAAGCCGCCTCCGCCGCCGCTGAACCGGCGGCCGAATCCACCGTTGGCGAAAAGCCGCCGGGTTTCGTCGTATTCGGCACGCTTGGTGTCGTCGGTCAGGATCTCCTTGGCCTCGGTCGCCGCTTTGTAGCGTTCCTCGGCCGCGGGATTGTTCGGATTGCGGTCCGGATGGTTGTCGGCCAGCACCTTGCGCGCGGCGCGCTTGATCTCATCCTTGGTGGCGTCAGAGGTGACGCCGAGTTCCTTGTAGAAGTCCTTCTCGACCCATTCACGTTGAGCCATGTCGCGTCACCTCCTCAGCGTCGCTCGGTTACTCGTTTGATTCTGATTTCTGTTCGGTCGCAGCGTCGGTATTGGCGGGCGTGTCGGGCGCGTCAGCTGCGGGTTCGGCGTCGACGACACCGACCAACGCGTGCCGCAGCACCTGCTCACCGAGCTTGTAGCCGCGACGCATGACAGTGCCCAACACCGGGTTGGAGCCGTCGCCCTCGTGCTGAACAGCCTCGTGCAGCGACGGGTCGAACGCGTCGCCCTCGGCGCCGAACGACGTCAGCCCCAGGCCCTCCAGCGCACCGGAAAGCTTGTCCGCCACCGACTTCAGCGGTCCGGACTCCAGATCGCCGTGGGCGCGGGCCCGCTCGAGGTCGTCGAGCACCGGCAAGAACTGGTGCACGACAACCGCTTTGGCCCGCTCGGCCGCGGCCTGCTCCTGACGGACCGACCGCTTGCGGTAGTTGTCGTACTCGGCCTTGAGCCGCTGCAGGTCTGCTTTCAGCTCGGCGGCTTCGTCGGTCACCGGAGCCTCCGCGGCCTCGCCACCTTGACCAGTGGCCGGGGAGCCCGGCGCCGACCCCTCAGGGGCCGACGCCGGAGCGCCCTCACGCGGTTCGCCGGTTTCCGGATCGATGCGCCGCTTGTCGGTGATGGTCACCGGCTCGTGCGAATCGTCCTGGCTCACTTGTTCTCCTGATCGTCCTCGACAACCTCGGCGTCCACGACGTTGTCATCTGCGGCGGCGCCACCCGGAGCACCCGCACCGGCGCCGGCGGCCTGCTCGGCCTGAGTGGCCTCGTAGATCGCCTGGCCCAGGGCCTGGCTCTCGACGCCCAGCTTCTCCATGGCCGTCTTGATGGCGGCGATGTCGGTACCGGCGAGCGCGGTCTTGGCCTCGGCGATGGCACCGTCGACCTTGGTCAGCGTCTCCTCGGGGACCTTCGAGCCGCCCTCGGCTTCACGCTGGTCCTTGACGAACTTCTCCGTCTGGTAGACGAGCGACTCGGCCTGGTTGCGGACGTCGGCCTCTTCGCGACGCTTCTTGTCCTCTTCGGCGTGCGCCTCGGCGTCCTTGATCATCCGGTCGATCTCCTCCTGGGACAGGCCGGAGCCTTCCTGGATCTTGATCGTGTTCTCCTTGCCCGTGCCCTTGTCCTTGGCGGTCACGTGCACGATGCCGTTGACGTCGATGTCGAAGGTGACCTCGATCTGCGGCACACCGCGCGGGGCCGGCGGGATGCCGGTCAGCTCGAAGCTGCCGAGCAGCTTGTTGTGCGCGGCGATCTCACGCTCGCCCTGGAAGACCTGAATCTGCACCGACGGCTGGTTGTCGTCGGCCGTGGTGAAGGTCTCGGACCGCTTGGTCGGGATGGTGGTGTTGCGCTCGATCAGCTTGGTCATCACGCCACCCTTGGTCTCGATACCGAGGGACAGCGGGGTGACGTCAAGCAGCAGAACGTCTTTCACCTCACCCTTGAGCACACCGGCCTGCAGCGCGGCGCCGACGGCGACGACCTCGTCCGGGTTGACGCCCTTGTTGGGCTCCTTGCCACCGGTCAGTTCCTTGACCAGCTCGGTGACGGCGGGCATACGGGTCGAGCCACCGACGAGGACCACGTGGTCGATGTCGGAGACCGAGATGCCGGCGTCCTTGATGACCTGCTGGAACGGCTTACGGGTGCGGTCCAGCAGATCCTGGGTGATGCGCTGGAACTCCGAGCGTGTCAGCTGCTCGTCGAGGAACAGCGGGTTCTTGTCGGCGTCGACCGTGATGTACGGCAGGTTGATCGAGGTGCTCTGGCTCGAGCTCAGTTCGATCTTGGCCTTCTCGGCAGCCTCACGCAGACGCTGCATGGCCATCTTGTCCTTGGTCAGGTCGATGCCGCTGGTGCCCTTGAACTTCTCCACGAGCCAGTCGACGATGCGCTGGTCCCAGTCGTCACCACCGAGGTGGTTGTCACCGGAGGTCGCCTTGACCTCGACGACGCCCTCGCCGATTTCCAGCAGCGAGACGTCGAAGGTGCCGCCACCGAGGTCGAAGACCAGGATGGTCTGTTCCTTCTCGCCCTTGTCCAGGCCGTAGGCCAGGGCGGCCGCGGTCGGCTCGTTGACGATGCGGAGCACGTTCAGGCCGGCGATCTGGCCGGCTTCCTTGGTGGCCTGACGCTGAGCGTCGTTGAAGTACGCCGGGACGGTGATGACGGCGTCGGTGATGTCCTCACCGAGGTACGCCTCCGCGTCGCGCTTCAGCTTCTGCAGCGTGCGCGCGCTGATCTCCTGCGAGGTGTACTTCTTGCCGTCGATGTCGATGGTCCAGTCAGTACCGATGTGCCGCTTCACCGAACGGATGGTCCGGTCGACGTTGGTCACTGCCTGGTTCTTCGCGGGCTGGCCGACCAGCACCTCGCCGTTACGCGCGAACGCGACGACCGACGGGGTGGTCCGGGAGCCCTCAGAGTTGGCTACGACGACGGGGTCGCCGCCCTCCAGCACCGAGACGCAAGAGTTGGTGGTCCCGAGGTCGATACCGACCGCACGAGCCATAGTGATGCCTCCTGATAGACATTGTTGGGTGATCTGAGCGAACTGCGCTCAAGCTTGCTATCGGACGAGGCCGTCTGTCAAGCCGAACTTGAGTCTGTTGCACTCAACTTGTTGTCGGTGAGTCCAACCTGGGCAGTTCGCGATCTATTCCCGATTCCCCAAAAATGTCCATCCGGGGCCATCAACGCTGGTCAGGCACCTCCAGCAGCGACCATTGCCCGCACCGAGTCCGGCAATTCGGCCGTCGACCACTCCGCCCGCCGGGGCTCTCCGTACGTGACGGAGAACGGCACGACGCCCGCCCACGCATCGGTTTCCTCGTCGGGCTCCGCGACCGGGCCGCCGTTGACCTTGTAGACCCAGTCGCCGTCGACGATCGGCAACGAGATGACGTTGGTCGCCGCGACTTCCTTCGGCAGCATCGCGCGCACCTCGGCGGTGCGGCCCGGGATCAGCAGCTCACTGAAGCGCTCGAGCAGAGCCGCCCGATCCTCCCGGCGAGCGGGTTCCACCTCGCCGTACAGCACCGCGGATCGGTAGTGCACCGAAGAGTCAAAAGTGCTGTGCGCCACCACAAGTGCATCCATGGCCGTCACACAGAAGGCAACCTGCTTCCCTGTGCCCTTGGTACCCAGCGTGCCCGCACCGGTCGAGCCGTGGATGAGAATCCGGTCGCCGTGCCGGACGTACAGCGTCGGCACCGCGAGCGGCCGGACCTTGCCGTTCGGACGGGCCACATCGCCGACACTGAGCACGCCCCACCACTGCCCATCGAGGAACTCCTCGAGAGCGGCGCGCGCCGTGGACTGACGACCGTACTTACGGGTGACCTTTTCCATGAGTCCAGATCACCATGATTGCGGCCTCATCGAAATAGCCAGAAATACCGCTTTTGGCAGGCCAGTATTCTGGCTGAGTGGCGCGGCACACGCGGGCGGTACATCTGCCCCTCGATCTCACCGACCTCAGCGCCAGGGCCATCGCGAGCCAGCTGGTGGGGTTGATCGCCGCCGGGCAGGTCGGCGACGGCGACTGGCTGCCGTCGACTCGCGCGCTCGCCCACGAACTCGGCACCTCGCGGACGATGGTCGCGTCCGCCTACGACGAACTGGTCGCCGCCGGATTTCTCGAGGGGGTGCCCGGCGCCGGAACCCGGACAACCGTCGGCGCCACGGCAGCCGCCCGTGCCGGACTGTCCAGCCGCGCCCCGCGCCTGGAGAAGACGCCCTCTGCGCCCGCCGCGCATGCCGCGGCGCACCGAACCGATGCCGTCGACCTGCGCCCAGGCTCCCCGGACACCGGTCTCATCGACATGCGGGCATGGACCCGCGCGTGGCGGGCCGCGGCGTCGACCCGACCGACGACGCTCTCGCCGTGGCAGGACACCGACGATGCCTTCACCGCCGCCATGTCGCGCCACCTGCGCACCAACCGGGGTGTCGATACCGACACGGTCTTCGACGTCCCCGGATCGACCGCGGCATTTCAGACACTGGCGGCCGTAAGTGGCCTCACCCGCTGTTATCTCGAATCGCCCTGCTACCCCGCCGCCGCCGACGAATTCAGCCGCGCCGGCTTGGATCTGGTTTTCGTCCCCGTCGACCACGATGGGCTCTGCGTCGACAGGCTCGGTGACGACCCCGGCATCGTCTACACCACACCGGCTCACCAGTACCCGCTCGGACACCGGCTCTCGGTGAATCGGCGCGCCGCGTTGGTCGCGTGGGCCAAACGGACCGGGTCGATCGTCATCGAGGACGACTACGACGGCGAGTTCCGCTACGGCGTTGCGCCACTTCCCGCCATCCGGTCGATTCCCGGCGCCGGAGAACACGTCGCCTACGTCGGTACCGCCTCCAAGATGCTGGCGCCGAGCCTGGGCGCCGCCTGGCTGGTACCGCCACTGCCCCTGCACGACGCGGTCCAGACTTACCTTCGCGAGCACCGCATCGCGGTCTCCACCGTCACGCGCACGGCCCTCACCGCCTTGATCACCGGCGGTGAGTTGCAGCGGCACCTGGCGCGAGCAAGTCGCGAATACCGTTGCCGCCGAGACATTCTCATCACCGAACTCGAGGCATGCTGCCCCGACCTGGAAGTTCTCGGCGTCCAGGCGGGGCTGCACGTCGCCATCCTGCTGCCCGCCCACCACCGCGACCGCGACATTGCCGACAAGCTTGCGGTCGAGGGCCTGCTGGTCTCGCCGCTTTCGACTCTTCCTCAGCACCCCGGCTCCGAAATAAACGGCATCGCAGTCAATTTCGCGCAGATCGACCGCTCGACCGCCAGGCGCTTCGCCGAATGCACTGCTGCAGCTCTCGCGCAGGGCGCACCATGGTGAGATGAATGCCGACCCCCATACGGCAGTCGACGAGATTGCCCCCGACATCTACCGGCTCTCCACGTGGATTCCGGACATCACCGAGAACGGCTTCACGTTTAACCAGTTCCTCCTGACCGGCGACGAGCCCTTCCTCTTCCATTGCGGCCAACGACAACTGTTCCCCCTCGTCTCGGACGCCATCAGCCGGGTCATCCCACTGCCCACGTTGCGCTGGATCTCGTTCGGACACCTCGAAGCCGACGAATGCGGCGCGATGAACCTCATGCTGGCCGCCGCACCACATGCCGAGGTCGTCCACGGCGGTCTGGCTCTGATGCTGTCGTTGGTCGATATGTGCGACCGACCTCCCGTCCCCGCCCCGGACACGGCACTGGACATCGGCGGGCACCGGCTCAGATTCATTGCCACACCGCACGTTCCGCACAATTGGGAGGCGGGACTGTGGTTCGACGAGACGACCTCCACCCTGCTCGCCGGTGACCTCTTCACCCACACCGGACACTGCCCGGCGCTGACCGAATCCGATTGCGTGGCACCGGCGCTCGAGGCGGAAGCGATCTTCCACGCCACCGGACTGACGACGAACCTCGCACCGACGCTCGAGCAGCTCGCCGGGCTGAATCCCACGACACTCGCGCTCATGCACGGCTCGTCCTACACCGGCGACGGTGCGGCGCAGCTCCGAGCCCTCGCCGATGGGTACGCCGCAATGGCAGGCGCTCCCTAGAACGGCGCGGGTTCATTCCAGCCTTCTTCTGCTGCCCGGACCTTTTCGACTTCGATGCGGCGCAATTGTTCGTCTGCGATGCGTTCTTCGTTGGCCGTGCGTGCTTGGTTGATGAGTTGTTGGCGTTGCTGGGCGCGGGTGTGTTTGCGTTTGGGCATGCAGCGGCCGCGGGCTGGTGTGCGTGGCGGTTGTTCGGTGATGGTGGGTGTTCCGGTGGGGGTGGCCAGTTGTGGGTACCAGTGGGCGCCTTCGGGTTTGGTGATGTAGGTGTGCCCGGTGGGGGCGACCCACACGACGGTGCCGTCGGGGTATTGGTGGTCGGTCCAGCCGTGGAACGTTTTGAGCAAATGGTGGAACCGGCAGAGGCATTTGAGGTCCGAGGGGTGCGTCGGGCCGGCCGGGTAGGGGACGGTGTGGTCGAGGTCGCAGGCCTGCGCGGGCCGGTCACAGCCGGGGAAGCGGCAGGTCAGGTCCCGGCACCGCACGAACTCGGCCAGTTTGGCCGAGGGCCGGTACCGGGGTTCGGCCGCATCGGGCGGCAGGTCCACGTGGCGGATGGTCGCGCCGTCGGCGAGGCGGGCGACCTGCTCGGCGGGGATCTGTCCGTAGCCGGGCAGAAATCCCGGGGCCTGCCCGTCGAGCGCCTCGGGTGTGGCGATGACGTGGATGACCGGGCGGGGGCCGACGGTCGGGCCCAGCGGTTCGGCCGCGGCCGCGGCGGCGGCGGGGCAGTCGTCCTGTCCGCACTCGCACCGCAACCGGCCGCCGCGGGCGAGGGCGTCGATGGCCGCGGCACGGCGTTGATCATGGCTGCGCGGATCGTTGCGGCACACACTCTTGGCGAGGTCGTCGATTGCGGCGTCGAGTACCGCGGCGGTTGCGGCGTCGACCGTTCCGCAGATGCTCGCCGCGCCGGGGCCGCAGGTGCGGATGTCGAGGTAGCGGGCTTGTGAGGGGGGTGTGGGCGGGTGCACGCCGGCTTGGTCGGAGGCGGCGATGATGGCGTCGATGCGTTGTTCCATTTTCGGTTTCGACAACCGGCCCCACGCCACGATCTTGGCGGCGAGGTCGGCGTCGACCTGTCCGGCGACGTCGTCGTCGATGATCAGGTCGGTGCGGGCGACGATCATCGCGACCAGCACCGCATCGATCAGCCCTTTCGCATAGACGGCCGCGACTTTGGGTAGCCGGGTGCGCAGCATCACCGCCCGGTCCACCTGGGCCTGGGCTCGTTTGCGGGACACCCCGAGTGCGGCGGCGACCTCGACCACTAGGCCGGCATAGCCGTCGATCGCCCAGTACCGTTTTTCGATGTCGTCGTCGGGGGCCCGCAGTGCCCACAGGTCGCCGATCGCCGAGAGTCGGCGGGCGCCGGCGGCGTTCTCTTCGCGGGTGGCCAGGGTGATCGCGTCGACCGCCGCGGCCGCGGCGTGGGGATCACCATTCGATTCGCTCATACGTTCGAATGTAGACCCGCCCACCGACACGAAGGGTTGGTTGCGGCGGTCGGGCATCGTTGACGGTTAGGGCACCTAAACACAAGCGCTGCAGCACGATTGGGGTCCCGCGACCGGCACGGCCGGGGATCGTCTACGGTTAGCTCAACTAGCCATCCAACGCGCCGAGTGATGAGGACGAGACAACGGCGCGCAGAAGGCGGCGAGCCGCGCGGCTGGCGCCTCACACCGCTTAGGCGACCTAACCGTCGAGGATCGCAGCGCGGACGGCGGGTATCGGGGTCCGAGTCGGGGGCCGGGTTGGCACGAACTACCGAGCCCACCTAATCGTCGAGGATCGCAGCGCGGACCAGAGACCCGACAGCCCGAGTCGGGATGGGCTCGGCACGAACTACCGAGCCCACCTAACCGTCGACGATCCGTATCTGTATCCATGGACAGCGGGCCCGCCCGGTGACACCGGCCAGGCCCGGGACTCACAGTGCACGCGGTAAGCGCGACAAGTCTGCAAAACCTGGCGTGGACGCCGCATCGCACTACTAACGTCGCAGGTACACCCGCCGGACCGGCAAAGGAGTGCCCATGACAACCACCGCTCCCATCGACGTCCTGGTCATCGGCGCCGGGATCTCCGGCATCGGAATGGCGTATCACCTCAAGACTTTTCGCCCGGGCACGTCATTCGCGGTGCTGGAGGGACGAGACGCGATCGGCGGTACGTGGAGCCTGCATCAGTACCCGGGCATCCGGTCCGACTCGGACATGCCGACCTTCGGCTTCGGCTTCAAGCCATGGACGCACCGCAAGTCCATCGCCGACGGCCACATCATCCTCGACTACCTGCAGCAGACCGTCGAGGAGAACGACCTGGCCGGCCACATCCGGTTCGGCTACCACGTGGACTCGGCGAATTTCGATTCGCAACAAGGACTTTGGACCGTCAACACCACCCACGACGGGCACCCCAAGACCTTCACCTCGCGCTTCCTGTTCCTGGGCACCGGGTACTACGACTACGAGAACCCGTATATCCCCGACTTCCCCGGCCGCGATGATTTCGAGGGTCCGGTGATCCACCCTCAACTGTGGCCGAAGGATCTCGACTACACGGGTAAGAACGTCGTCGTCATCGGCAGCGGCGCCACCGCCGTCACGCTGATCCCGAACATGGCCGACAAGGCCGCGCACGTCACCATGCTGCAGCGGTCGCCGAGTTACGTGTTCTCGATACCGGCGTCCGACCCGATCGCCAACGTGCTCAACAAGGTGCTGGGCCATGAGCGGGCGTACAAGATCGTGCGACGCAAGAACATCTCGCTGAACCGCGGACTGTTCAAGATGTGCATGCGCTACCCGAAGGTGATGCGAAAGCTGCTGATCGCCAACGTTGCTCGGCAGTTACCCAAGAATTTCGACGTCGACACGCATTTCACCCCCAAGTACAACCCGTGGCAGCAGCGCCTGGCCATGGTGCCCGACGGCGACCTGTTCAAGATGGTCTCGTCGGGCAAGGCCTCGATCGTCACCGACCATATCGAGCGGTTCACCAAGCACGGCATCCTGCTGAAATCCGGGCAGGAGCTGGCCGCCGACATCATCATCTCGGCGACCGGATTGAACATGATCCCCTTCGGCAAGATCGAGCTGAGCGTCGACGGGCATCTGCTGCATCTCCCCGACCTCACCGTCTACAAGGCCATGATGCTGTCCGGCGTGCCCAATTTCGCGTTCGCCGTCGGCTACACCAACATCGCCTGGACGCTCAAGGTCGACCTGGTGTGCGAGCACTTCTGCCGCATGCTCGACTACATGGACGAGCACGGCTACGGCAAGGTGGTCCCGGTTCTGGAAGACGGAACCATGGAGCGAGTTCCGTTGTTGGACATGACCTCCGGGTACGTCCAGCGAGCCGTCGCGAAGTTCCCCCGCGGCGGTACCTACGGCCCATGGGCGTTCAAGCATGCCTACGAAATGGACCAGGAGCGGCTGCGCAACGGGCCCATCGAGGATCCAGCGCTCGTCTTCACGCCCGCCGCCGCACCGCTGTCCGTGGTCTGACCGAAGGAGCGATCATGACAACCGAGTTCTATTTCATCAGCCACGGCGAGCGTTGCGCCGCCTGGCATCTGACCGCAGACAATGACGCGCTGACCGGACAGAGCGGTCGGCCGTGTGTGGTCATGGCCCACGGCTTCGGCGGCACCCGCGACTCCGGCCTGATGGCGTTCGCCGAGCCGTTCGCGGCCGCCGGGATGGACGTGGTGCTGTTCGACTACCGGGGCTTCGGCGATTCCGAAGGTGAACCGCGCCAGGATGTTTCGGTCAAGAAGCAGCGTCAGGACTACCACGCCGCCATCGACGCGGCGCGGAACCTGCCGGGTGTCGACCGCGACCGCATCGCGCTGTGGGGCACGTCGTATTCGGGCGGGCACGTCATCGCCGTCGCTGCCGCGGACCAGCGGGTCGCCGCAGTCGTATCCCTGTGTCCCGCGACCGATGGCCTGGCCGCGCTGATGCAGGGGTACAAACAGGCTGGGCCCGGGCCGCTGGCCCGCTTGGTCGCGCACGGCCTGTTCGACGCCGCGGGGGCACGCCTCGGGCGCCGGCCGCACTACGTGCCCGTCACCGGGCAGCACGGCGACACCGCGGCACTCACCACGCCGGGCGCGGAAGAGGCCTACCTGGCCATGGCCGGACCCACCTGGCGCAACGAGTTCGCGGCCCGCACGGTGCTCGAGATGGCGTTCAACCGGCCGACCGTCCACGCCAGCCAGCTGGAATGCCCGCTGCTGGTGCAGGTCGGCACCAATGACCGCATCGCACCGCCGGATGCCGCTCGCCGCGCCGCGAAAAAGGCCGGGTACCTGGCCCATCTGGTCGAGTACCCCGCCGACCATTTCGATTTCTACGACGGCCCCTGCCATGAGGCGGCCCTCGCCGACGAGCTGACGTTCCTGACCCGCGTCCTCGATCCGATCCGCTCGACCGACGTGCATTTGCGGTCGACCAACCCGCCGGCGCCGCGACTGGCGGTCAAACTGCCGTGGTGAACGCATCCGCTTGGCATGATCCTCACCGAGTGTTGAGCGAAAGGGCGGACCGTGATCTTCGACAGGGTTGTGGCGACGACGCGTAACTGGCTGGAAGTCGCCCGCTACGGCGGGTTGGAGACGGGCGAGGAGCCGTCACCGTACGACGTCGTCGCCCAGGGCCGCATCCACAAGCTGCGGCGCTACCGCACCACCGGTGAGGCGGGCCGCCCCCAGGTGCTGCTGGTGCCGCCGCTGATGCTCACCGCCGATGTGTTCGACGTATCGCCGCAGGCCAGCGGCGTCCGCACCCTGATCGAGAACGGCATCGACCCGTGGGTCATCGACTTCGGCTCACCGGAGAAGGAAGCCGGCGGCCTGGAGCGCAACCTGGGTGATCACGTGCTGGCGGTCGATGCGGCCATCGATGAGATGCGCACCTTGACGGGCGGCGACGTCCACCTTGCCGGCTACTCGCAGGGCGGCATGTTCTGCTACCAGACGTCGGCGTACCGGCGCAGCGTCGGCATCGCCAGCGTCATCACCTTCGGCAGCCCGGTCGATCTCAGCAAAACCGCACCGATGGGCGTCCCGGCAGAAATCGCCATCCCCGGCATGGGGTTCGTCATGGAGAACGTGCTGCGGGGCCGGTCCGTGCCGGGCTGGGCGACGCGGCTCGGGTTCCAGTTGCTCGACCCCGTGAAAGCGGTGACGGGCCAATTGCAGTTCCTGGCCGCACTACACGACCGCGATGCCCTGCTGCCCCGGGAAGGGCAACGCCGCTACCTGATGAACGACGGCTGGGTGGCGTGGCCCGGCCCGGCGCTCGCCGAGTTCCTGCAGCAGTTCCTGGTTCACAACCGGATGCTGCGGGGCGGATTCAGCATCGCCGGACGGCCGGTCACGCTCGCCGACATCACGTCGCCGATTCTGGCGTTCGTCGGCGATGTCGACGAGATCGCCCCGCCGGCCTCGGTGCGCGGGATCCTGGGCGCGGCACCGCGCGCGGACATCTACGAAAGTACTTTGCACGCAGGGCATTTCGGGTTGGTCGTGGGAAGTACCGCGACGTCGCACACCTGGCCTCTCGTCGCTGACTGGATGCGGTATGCCGAGGGCAAGGGTCCGCAGCCGGAGCACGTCACGAAAGTCGACACCACGTCCGCGGCCGCCGAAGCGGCGCCGGCGGGACAGGGCGAGGGAGTCCAGACCCTGATCGACGCCGGTCGCATGGTCGCCGGTTCCGTCGCACGTTCGGTCGGCGACGTGCGGGGCATGTTCGGCACGGTGTCGCGCCAGATGCCGCGTCTGGCGCGCATCCGGAAATTGGATGCGAACACCCGAATCTCGTTGGCGCTCTTGTTCGATGAGCAGGCGCAGCAGGCGCCCAACGACGTCAGCTTCATGTACGAGGACCGCAGCTACACCTACGGCGAGAACAAGGTCCGCATCGACGCGGTGGTGCGCGGCCTGCTCGCCGCGGGCGTGCGCGCCGGTGAGCACGTCGGCGTGTTGATGGGCACGCGCCCGTCGGCGCTGGCGGTGGTGACGGCACTCAACCGCATCGGTGCGGTGGCCGTGATGCTGCGTCCCGGCGCCGATACCGCGCGTGAGGTCGAGCTCGGCAGGGTCAACCGCGTCATCGCCGACCCCGAACATTCCGAGGCAGACTTCGCCGGCCGTCCGCTGCACACATTCCTGTTGGACACCCCGTACCTCAATCGGGACCGCACCCTGACGGCTCTCGAGATCGGCGAGACCAATGCCGTGCGCATCCCCGATTGGTACCGCCCCAACCCGGGCCGCGCCGGTGAGCTCGCGTTCATCTTCTTCGGCGGTCCCGATGACGACCCGCGTCCCATCCGAGTCACCAACGGCCGCTTCGGTTTGTCGGCCTACGGCACCGCGACGTCGGCGACGCTCAACAACTCCGACACCGTCTACTGCATCAACCCGATCTACCACACCTCCGGCCTCCTGACCGGGATCGGCGGTGCGGTCGCGGGTGGTAGCCGACTGGCGATGGCCACCGATCTGGACCCGACCACATTCTGGACCGAAGTCCGCCGGTACGGCGTGACCATCGTCTGCTACACGTGGGCGCAGTTGCGGCCGCTGGTCAACGCCGCCCCGCAGCCCGCCGAACGCAATCACTCGGTGCGGCTGTTCGTCGGCTCCGGTATGCCGCGCGGCCTGTGGCGCCGGGTGCTGGACCGGTTCGCCCCGGCCGGTGTCCTCGACTTCTGGTCCACCAGTGAGGGCGAGGCCATCCTGGCCAACGTCAACCCGGCCAAGCCCGGGTCGCTGGGCCGGCCGCTCCCGGGCAGCGCGACCGTCGAGGTCGTGCGATGGGATCCCGAAGCGCAGCAAGTCATTTCGGGCGCCGACGGGTACGCCATCCGGTGCGCCCCCGACGAGACCGGTCTGCTGCTGGTGAAGATCAGTTCCGCCACCACCGCGTCGGCGCCGCCGTTACGCAATCTGTTCGAGGCCGGCGACGCCTGGTTCTCCAGCGGCAGCCTGGTCAACCGGGACGCCGACGGTGACTACTGGCTGATCGACTCCGTCGACACCCAGATCCGCACCGCCGACGACGTGGTGGCGTCCCTGCCCATCACCGCGGCCATCGGCAAGCTGCCGGCCGTCGACCTGGTACACACCTTCGGCGTCGCCACCGACGACGCCGAAGTGGCGGTCGCGGCACTTTCACTGGTGGACGGGCAGGACGTCTCCGCCGCCGACCTGGACGAGGCGCTCGCGAGCCTGCCTGCCGAGCAACGGCCCGCGTTCGTCCGCGTCGTCGACGAGGTGCCGATGACGCCGTGGCACCGCCCCGTCGCCGGTCCGCTGCGCCGCGATCCGCTGCCCCCGCCCGGCCGTTACTTCACCCGGACAGACGACGGCAGTTACAAGGAAAGCTGACGCCGGACTGACAGAGTCGTCAATACTCTTCCCATGAAGAAATCCGTTGCTGCAGTGCTGTTCCTGCTGGCGTCCGCGGCCGTCCCGGCCGTCGGCGCCCCGGCCGCGCACGCCGATGTGTGCGGCAGCGTCGGCGGTCGCCACGTCAGTGCCGGTGGGTGCACGAACGTCGCGGGCGACGCGGCGGTGGCCGCGGCGGCTCCCGAGGACGCGGCCGCCCAGGCCGCCGCCGGCCGGCCGCCGTGCTACACCCCGGCCGGGGTGCCCTACTACACGCCGGGTGACTTGCCTTGTAACTGAGCCCCTTTAGGCTGGCGGCATGCACAAGTCACTGCAGCGTGCCGCCGTCATCGCCGCGGCCGCCTTGGCGCCCATGGCCATCACTGCCGCGATCGCTCCGGCCGTGAGCAACGCCGACTGCGACAACGGCACCTGGTGGGACCCGGTGCAGAACCGCTGCCAGGCCCCACTGGTGCAGAACTGCCCCGGCGGCTGGTGGGACCCGAACATCAACAGCTGCCGTCCGCCGGTGTCGACGACGCCGCTCGACTGCCGCGACGGCGCGTGGTGGGACCCGATCAACAACATCTGCCGGCCGCCGCTGCTGCCGCAGTAGTCGCCTCAGACGAGGTAGTACAGCTCGTCGCTGCTGCTGGCGCCACCGGGAACCAGCCGTGACTCCGCGTAGCGGACCGCCTTGAGCGTTGCCGAGAACTCCTTGTCCTCTTCCGGGAAGATGCGCTCGTCCGGGAACCACGTGCGCAGCCCGACGTTGCTGAGGAGGTCCAGGGTGTCGGGCCGAACCCCGGCCAGCAGGACGGTGACACCCAACTCGGCGAGGTCATGCAGGAACCGCTCGACCCGCTCGATGCCGACCGCGTCGGGGTTGCGGGCCCGTTTGAGACGGAGCACGACGAACTGGGTGCCTTCGGCCTTGACCCGCTCGGTGAGCGCGTCCAGTGCACGCTCGATTTCCGGTGCTGCACCGAAGAACAACTCTCCTTCGAGGTCGTAGATGAGCACCGACGGGTTGTCGGGCTCATCGCCGACCCGTTCCCGGACCACGCGTTCGGGCGTGACCACCAACTCGGCGATCTTTAGCTTCGAGGCCCGCGGCACGAACAGCAGGATCGACAACGCGACGCCGAGCAGCACTGCCTTGTCCAGGTCGATGACCACACCGGTGATCGCCGTGACGATCACCAGACCGGCGTCGTAGCGAGACGCTTTGACCGTGCGCACAAGTCGATGGAAGTCGACCAGACGCACTGCGGTGACGAGCAGCAAGCCCGCCAGTGCCGCCTTCGGGATGTAACTCAGCAGCGGCGCGAACAGCAGCAGTGCGCCGGCCACTGCCACCGACGCGATGACGCCGGAGAACCGGGTGGCCGCGCCCGCCTGGAAGTTGATCGCAGACCGCGACAGCGAACCCGAACCGGGCAGGCTCTGGAAGAAGCCGCCGGTGAGGTTGGCCAGCCCTTCCGCCACGATCTGCCGGTTGTAATCGATCTTCTGCTGCGTCTGGTGCGCAATGGCTTTCGCAATCGACAGCGCCTCGATCAAGCCGATGAATGCGACCGCCAACGCGCCCTCCGACAGGTGCGGCAGCCAGTCCCAATGCACCACCGGAATGTGGAAGTCGGGCAGGCTGGCGGGAATCTTCCCGGTGATCGACACCGCGGTCTTGCCCCCGTGGCCGGGCGTCGACCAACCCGAGAAGTAGGCGATCAGAGCGGCAAGCACCAACACGGCAAGCATGTCGAGCTGCGGCCAGCCGTAGCGCTGCACCAACTTTCGGAGCACCACTGCCGCGACGACAGCGGTGACGCTCAGGACGACGGCTCGGTAGTTGATCGCGTCGCCGTGGAACAGCGTGAGGTAGGTGCGGTACAGCACCTGCATGTTGCCGTTGCCGCGGTCCTTGACCCCGACCGCATTTCCCAACTGGCCCAAAGCAAGGAGGAACGCGGCTGCCGCCATGAACCCGACGATCACCGACTCCGAGATGTAGCGGGTCAGATCGCCCAGTTTGAACACCGAGATCAGGATCTGAATGGTGCCCACCAGCACGCCGAGCACGAACAGCGCCTCGAACAGTTCGGTGCGGTTCTCCGGATCGATGAACGCCAAGGAGCTGAAAACCAACAGCGAGATGGCACTGGTGGGTCCGTTGATCAGGTGTGATGACGAACCGAATATCGAAGCGATGAGCGTCACCACGATGGCAGAGAAGACACCGTATTTGGGGTCGACGCCGGCAATGAGCGCGTAGGCCATGCCTTGCGGCAGCGCGATGGCGGCCACCGTGAGACCGGCGATGAGATCACGCCGAGCGAGGGTGCGGTCGTAGTTGAGGTTCAGGTTCGAAAGCAGGCTCACGATCCCACCACCGTTCGCTGCGCAGGAAGATGAATGGTGTCGACGATTCCGTTGTCGCCGAAGAACTTTTCGGCGGCGTCGTCCCAGTCCTTGGCGATCGCGGACACCGGGAACAGCGCGATGTCCGGCAACTGAGCCTGGTACCTGGCCTGGATCTGTGGGTTGATCGAGCGGTACCCGTACTTCGCGATCACGTCCTGAGCCGGGTCGGTGAACAGGTAGTTCAGGTAGGCCTTCGCGTAGGCCTCGGTCTTCTTCCCGGCCACGTTCGCATCGACCCAGGCCACTGCGGGCTCAGCCTTGATGCTCACCGGCGGATACACGATCTGCAGCTCGCCCGGTGCCGCGGCCACCTCCCGGATGGCTTCGTTCTCCCACGTCAGGTGCACATCGCCGATCTTCTGCACGGCGAAGCTGGTGGCCGCGCCGCGCGCGCCCTCGTCGGCGACGGCGACGTGCTCGAACAACGCCGTCAGATAGTCGTGGGCCGCTGCCTCGGAGCCCCCGCGGGTCGTCACCGATCCCCATCCGGCCAGCACGCTGAGCTTGCCGTTGCCCGACGTCCGCGGGTCCGGGGTCACCACCGAGACATCGTCCTTGACCAGGTCCGGCCAGTCATGGATGTTCTTCGGGTTGTCCTTGCGGACCACGAACACGATGGTCGACGTGTAGGGGACCGAGTTGTTGGGCAGCCGGTGCTGCCAGTCCTTGGCGATCAGCCCGCGCTTGGCCAGCTTGTCGACGTCGCTGACCAAGGCCAGTGAGACCACACCGGCTTTCGACGTCCCGTCGATGACGTTGCGCGCCTGTCGGCCGGACCCGCCGTGCGACTGACTGATGTCTACGGTGACTCCGTTCTGCTTGCGGTACTGCGCGACGAATTGCGGGTCCAGCGCGGCATACAGCTCGCGTGTCGGGTCGTACGACACGTTGAGCAGTGCATCCGGCGACGGACCGTGAATGTTCTTGAACCCGATCAGAACTCCGGCGGCCGCGATGGCGACGACGCCGACCACACCGAGCGGGGATATGTGTTTTCTGCTCATCGTCACCTCTGTTCGCTACGGAGGATCGACGTTAGGCAGCGCGGCACGCCGGGGCAGCGGTCTGGATCAGCGCGATCGGATCTCCCGTAGCCTGATGGCCGATGAACCACACACGGCTCACCATGTCTGCCACCGCCGCGCTCGCGGCCGTGCTGCTCGCCGGCTGCGACAGCACCACCCCCGGAAGCCCGAAGTCGGGGCTGCCCAGTGGAGAAACGTCTGCGGCGAGCACACCGACGCCGAGTGAGAAGGCGGTCCGCCCGGTTCCGGTCAGCCCCATCCCGGTACCGAGCGCCGTGCCGCCGACCGCGCAGGCCCTCGCCCCGCAGAACGGCTACGTCTTCATCGCGACGAAGTCCGGCCAGACGCGGTGCCAGCTCAACGCGACCGCTGTCGACTGCGAGTCGAACTTCGCCAACGCGCCGCAGGTCAACGGGGAGACCGCGCGCGGAGTCCGGGTCACCGCCGACGGCAAATTGTCTTGGGGGCTGGGCAATCTCGGTGCCATCCCGACCGTGACGATCGACTACCAGACGTACTCGGCGGTGGGTTGGACGATCCTCGCCGGTGCCGAGGGCACGCGCTTCACCAATGCCGGCACCGGCCACGGGATGTTCGTCTCGACGGCGGGCGTGAAGGCGTTCTGATTCATTAGGCTGGGCGTCATGGACTTCCGGGTATTCGTCGAACCGCAGCAGGGTGCCACCTACGCCGACCAGCTCGCCGTCGCTCAGGCCGCCGAAAGGCTCGGTTACTCAGCGTTTTTCCGATCCGACCATTACCTGGCCATGGCCGGCGACGGGCTGCCCGGGCCCACCGACTCGTGGGTGACGCTCGGCGGTATCGCCCGCGAGACCAGCACCATCCGGCTCGGCACCATGGTCACCTCGGCGACGTTCCGGTACCCCGGACCACTTGCCATCGCCGTCGCGCAGGTCGACGAAATGAGCGGTGGCCGTGTGGAATTGGGGCTCGGCGCCGGGTGGTTCGCCGAGGAGCACGAGGCCTACGCCATCCCGTTCCCGGCCCTGGGCGAGCGCTTCGACCGGCTCGAAGAACAACTGCAGATCATCACGGGCTTCTGGGACACGCCGGTCGGCGAGCACTTCGACTTCGCGGGCAAGCACTACACCGTCAAGAACTCCCCGGCCCTGCCCAAGCCGGCGCAGGCCCACCCGCCGGTGATCATCGGCGGCGGCGGCGCCAAGCGGACCCCGGCGCTGGCCGCCAAGTTCGCCGCCGAGTTCAACATTCCGTTCGTCGACATCGACACCCTGACCACTCAGTTCGGCCGGGTGCGGGCAGCCGTCGACGCAGCGGGCCGGGCGCCCGAAAGCATCACGTACTCGGCGGCTTTCGTACTGTGCGCGGGTAAGGACGAGGCGGAGATCGCCCGCCGGGCCGCCGCCATCGGCCGCGAGGTCGACGAGATGCGCGGCAACTCCCCCACTGTCGGCACACCGGCCGAGATCGTCGACAAGCTCGCGCCGTTCATCGCGGCCGGGGTCGAGCGCATCTACCTGCAGGTGCTGGACATGGCCGATCTCGACCACATCGACTTCTTCAGCAGGGAGATCATTCCCCAGCTACGCTGACCGGCCATGACCGAGCGGCCGTGGCATGAGCGCACCCCTCACCTCGTGGGTGCCAGCATCGCCGCGCTCGCGGCCATCGCGTTGCTGTACTTCGCCGGGACGTGGTTGACGCGGCACTACAACCAGCCGCAGCCACCGCCGGTGCCTGTCATCGTGACCGACCCGGTCCACTCGTCGTCGACAACAGTCGTCACCACCACGACGTCCACCAGCTACTCGTCGGTCACCCCGTCCACGACGGACATCGACATGCCGCCCACGACGGAGACGACGGACACCACGTCCGAGACGTCCACCCCGCGGGGCGACAGCACGACCACCAGCCGCACCACGACGTCGACGTCCATCACCCAGTCCCGGCGCACGCACCCGCCGGGACCGCGCCCGCACTAGTGCGTGAAGAACTCGATCATCAGCACCTGCAGCTCACCGACGCAGCCACCGAGGATGGCGCCGATGGCGATCATCAACGGCTCGTCGTCCTTGAACACGGGCCGCAGAATCGACTCGTATTCCTCGTTGGTGAGCTGATTCATCTTGTCGATGATCGTGCGCTCGAGGTCGATCTTGCTCATGGCGTAGTCCTGGGCGTCCAGCAGCGTGGCCGGCAACCGCTCCACCACCAGGTCGACGATCCTGTCCTTCAGCGCGTTGTACTTCGACGTACCGACCGCGAACTTGACGACCGTGCCCGTGAAGCCACCGATCTCGCTGTCGATGGCGGCCTCGACTTCGCGCGCGATCATCGCGAACAGCTTGTCGGCACCCGGACCCTTGAGAATGCCGTCATACAGGATGTCCGGCGCGAACAGGTCCTCGGAAAGGATGCGGGCGTAGTCCGCGGTGATCTTCTCGCGCTGGGCGTGCAGCAGCCCCTGGAACTTGATGAAGCCCAGGTACTTTGTCGGCTTGACGGGCCGGAACAGCATGTTGAGCGCGATGTAGTCGCTGACCAGACCGATGCCGAAACCGAACGCCGGCATGATCCACGGCAGTTTGAAGATGGCCCAGACGAACATCTGGGCCGTACCGATGATCAGACCGAAGTAGATGCCGCTGCGCCGCACGAACGCCATGGCGTCGTCGGACAGGCCGCGCATCAGCTTGTTGAGCTTCTCCTTGTTGCGCACCAGCGTGGTGACCGCGAGGAACTGGAGGTCGACGAATCGGCTCAGGTCCGACTGCATCTCGTTCAGCATCTTCTCGGTGATGCGCGGCGCCTGCGAGTGGATGCGATTGAGGATGGCCTGGCGCCCGGCCTCCGGCAGGGAATCCCACAGGCCCGGCCGAATCTCCTCCGCGACGTCGCGGGCGATGTCGTTGATCGACGCCGACAACGGTTCGCGCAGCACCTCGACAGCCTCTTTGGCGTCGATCCGGGACAACAGTTCCTCGGGTTTGAGCAGATTCGCGGTGAGCAGCTCGATCGTGGTGGAGCCGACCTTGCCGGCCCGGCGCGGGATGATGCCCTGCCAGCCGATCGGGCCGATGCCCTTGAACTCCAGCGGCCGGTAGATCATCTCCATCGCGACGATCTTGGTGCTCCAGCCCACGAACGCCGCCACGAGCGGCATGGAGAAGTAGATGATCCAGTGCGCGCGAAAGTCGACGAGGATCTCGGTCAATGACATCAGCGCCACCCGTCTTGGTCGTCCTCCGCGGTGGCGGCGGCCCACAGCGATCGGCCGAGCGGCGACAGCGTCAACGTCAGCTTCTCCACCTTGGCGGGTAGCGGACCCTTCGACGCGGCCTTGATCGCGTTGAGGACGATGGTCTCAGCCATCAACACCTCGTACTCGGTTTTCAGCGCGGAATCCTCCGGGCCGATCTCCACGAGGCGCAGCGCCAGCAAATGCCCGACGTACTGCGGCGTCATCGACGGCAGGGCGACGTTCGCCGTCCGGCCGACCAGCGCCGCGTTCTCCAGCACCGCCTTGCGAGTCCGGTCGTACACGTTGACCAAGGGTGAGACGGAGCCGTCGGACAGGGCGCCGACGATGCGGGCCTCATCGGCCACCAGCTGATCGAGCAGATGGTGGTACAGCTCGGTCTGACTGCCCGCGGTGTTCTGGTCGAGCGCCCGGTTGAGCAGCTGGCTCATCTTGGAGTTGAGCGACTCGTCGCCGGGGGCCGGTTTCGGCGCGTCGGCGGCCGCGACGACGTCGTCGGCACCGTCCTCGGGTTCCAGTTCGTTGAGGCCTTTGCGCAGGGCGCCGACGATCTGCTGCTCGGTCCAGCTGTAGACGTCCAGGCCGAGTCGAGCGGCGTCCACCGCGCGTCCTACCAGGCCGAAGGGATCAAACGATTGAGCCACCCGCAAACGGTAGCCGCGCGGGGCACCAAATTGCCAACGATCTCGAATATCTCACCTTCCCTGCGCCGCGTAGTCGGCCACCAGGGCCTCGGCGCTGCGCACGGCGGCCCGGCAGGCGCGCGCGGTGAAGGGGTCGTTGAGCGGGTGATCGGCCCGCCGGCGCCACCGCTGTACCGCCGCGAAGGCCGCCCGCGGGCCGTCGTACGGCGCGTCGTTGCTCAGCCCCAGCCGGCTCGCCGCATCAGTTCCGGAGCCGCCGATGATGCGGCGCAGGGAGGCCATCTCGTCGTCGTTCAATGTGGTTGGCCGGGACCGCAATTGACCGAGCAGTCGCAGTTCTTCGAACGCGTGCGTGTCGGCCAGCAGCGGATCGATGTCCGCCAGGATGAACGGCGTCGCGTAGATGGGATTGGCCTCCACGAAGCGCCGCAGCGAGCGCAACGCGGTGTGCGCCTTGAGCATGTCGGCGCGCTGCGCGAATTGCTGATCGATGACGTCGCGCAGGGCCACCAACCCGCTGCGGTCCAGCAGTTCGTCGGCCAGCCCCTGAGAGTCGGTCACGCCGGCGCGCAGCACCGCGATCGCGATCCGGATGCCGAACATGCCGAACCGGTCCAGCAGCGCGGCCCGGGTGATGGCGTCCACCGGCAGCGAATCATCCTGCCGGGCAAAGCGATCCGCCGACAACATGGCCTTGGTCAAGGCGGTGGCGCCGTCACCGTCCAGGGCCGCGAGCTTCTGCAGGGCCGTGAACTCACTCTGCTGCAAGGTGCGCGCGGTCAGCGCCAGCAGCCCCGATACCGGGACGACGGCCTGGCAGACGCCGGTCCGGTCCAGCTCCGCGGTGAACCGGGTGGCCACCTCACGGGCCGACATCATCGCGTCGATGCGTCCGGCCCCGATCTCGTCGGCGCGAGATGCGACCCCGATGACGCCGAGGGCACCCGAGCCACTGCCGACGAGTTCCCCGATCTGCTTGAGCAGCGCGATGTCCGGCGCGTTGAGGGTGCGCAGCAGGAAGACCACGGCGTCCACCCGCGGCACGCCGTCTCGTGGCACCAGGAGTTGGAGTGTGCGGTCGGAGACATCACGCGACAGCGACGACGTCCCCGGTGTGTCGATGATGGTCGTCTGTTCCAATTCGGCTGCGGGCCACTGCACATCGAGGTCGACGATGTCCCCCACATTGGCCGCGCCCTGCGCGCCGGAATAGCGCGCCAGGTCGAAGGTCAGGCCGTCACCGCGGGTGATCGGCACGTCGGTACGGCGGCCGTCCCGATGGTTGGCGGTGACGCGGGGCGTCATGCCATGGCGGAACCAGGTGACCAGGCGGGTGGCCTCGGTGGCGTCAGTGGGCGCAATCTCCTCGCCCACAAGCGCATTCACGAGCGTCGACTTGCCGGCCTTGAGGGTGCCGGCCAGGGCGATGCGGATCGGCTGATCGAGCCGGCGGCCGATCCAGTCCAGTTCGGCCAGGGCCTGCGGCCGGTGCTGGTAGACGGGATCGGACCGGTAGGCCGAGATGACGCCGCCCAGGATGGCGCGGACGCGTGCGCTCGTGCTCACTGCGCCAGGGCCGGAGTCAGTTTCACCGCGTTGTCGATGACCTGGCGCAGAATGTTCAACTGCCGCTCCAGTTCCCGCACGCGGTTGTCGCGCTCGCCGGCTTCGATCTGCGCCGCGGCGAGGGTCGCCTGCAGCGACTCGTTGAGCGAGCGGGTGGTCTGATTGGCGATGCCCCGGTAGTGATCGCGCAAGTGGCGCTGGATGTTTCGCAGCCGGTCCCGCGACTCCTTGCCGACGGCGAACGACACGTCGTCGACGAACCGGCGGACGTTCATCTTCGCCTCGCCGCGCACCCGCAGCATGCGGTTCTCCATGTCTTCCTTGTAGGCCTTGCGGCCCAGCACAAGTCCGGCGCCCAGCGACAGCGGGTTGAACATGCCGAGCCCGGCGAACGAGGTCAGCATGCCGAACATCAGCACACCACCGTAGGACCCGCGCATCCCGGTGATCACCTTGTGCCCGGCCCGGATCGGCTCGGACTCCAGTCGCGCCACCGGGTTGAACTCGCCCAGGCCGGCGCCCATGTCGCGGGCCCTGACCTCGGCCAGTTCGACCGAATCCAGCCCGGCCTCGACGAACGTGCGGGCCACCTCCGCGGCCAATGCCTCGGCGCGCTGGTGCGCCCAGACGAAGTTGTCGCCGACGGCGGTCGCGACGACGTTCTCCAACTCGGCGCCGATCTCGGCCCAGTGCTGGGTGGGATCGCAGCCGTCGATGACGCGCTCGGTGTGCGCGGTGATGTTGCGGAACCGGTTGCGCAGGTCGTGGTCGACGTCGGCGGTCAGGTCGGCGATGCCGTCGTTGAGCACCTGCTGCCAGAGTGCGGTCTGCTGCAACGCATTCTGGGCGTCTTCCTTCTTCTGCTCCAACTCGGCCTTGATGCGCTCGATCTTCTCGGGGTCGTTGATCGCCGCGAGTTCGGTGGACACGGCCAGGGTGAGATGTTCGGCGGCCGCGTGGATTTCGGTGACCACCTGATCCTTGATGCGGTCGTTCTCGCGACTGAGCACCTTCTCGGTGAGGAACTTGATGATCGCCGGGAAGTTGGACTCGTCGTTGAGCTCTTTGTCGTTCAGCGCCAGCGCGTGGGTGCGCAGCGCGGAAGAAACCGGAGCCACGGGGACGTTGAGCCGCGCGCGCTGCAGATGCGCGGCGTTGGCCGCGACGATCTCGCGCCAGTGCGGGTACAGGTCGGTCTTGGTGGCGACAATCGTTGCCACCGGGCAGATTTCGACGGCCTGCCGGATGAACGTGAGCTCCGGCTCGGTGAACTCCTGGCTGGTGTCACTGACCATCAGGAGGGCGTCGGCGTCGGGCAGCAGCCCGAGAGTGGCCGACAGGTGCGGCTGCCCCAGCCCGCCTACACCGGGGGTGTCGACAAAGGTGAGGCCGCCTTTGAGCATCGGGCTCGGCGCCGCCACCTCGACGCGCAGCACCTGACGACCTTGGGCCTGCGGGGCGTGACGCAGATCGGTCGACAGTTGGTTGGGCGGAATGGCGACGACGGACGGATCGGCGCCTTCCTGAGCGGGGGCCAGCACCAGTTCGGCGGCCGCCGCGTCCCCGTAGTGGACGACGGTGGTGAGCACCGTGCTCTCGTCATCGCCGACGCGGGCGACCGGCATGTTCAGCAACGAGTTCAGCAACTGGCTCTTGCCCTGCTTGAGCTGTCCGGCGATGACCACCCGGATCTGCGGATCGCTGATCCGGGTCTTGGCCGCCAGCAACCGCTGCGCCAGGTCTTCGCGGTCGTTGAGGCCTGCGATCCGGCTGGTGTGGTCGATCAACTCGACGATCACCGCGACCGGGCGCGGGTTCGCCTCGTTCGGCTGCGTCACTGGGCTCTCCTCGACTGCATTCTCACTGTCTAACGGTATGCGCAAACATCCGGCGGGGCCTGTAGGTGGCCCCGCCGGACGGTTTGTCGCGATCGATCAGTGCATGTGCGGATCGACGTGGGTGGTGTGGCTGAAATCGGTCGTGGTGTGGGTTTCGGTCGGTGCGTAGGTGTTCATGCTGGCCTCGTGCACCGAGCTGTCGGCAACCGTGCTGTGCACCGAGTTGTCGGCGCTCAGGTCGGTGTGGGTGGTGTTCCCGCTGCCGATGTTGGTGTGGGTGCTGTTGCCGCTACCGATGCTGGTGTTGGCCGTGTTCCCGCTGTTCAGGCTGGTGTTCACCGTCGAGGAGTGCGACGAGTCGTCGATGACGCTCTTGTTGCCGCTGCCCAGGTCGCCACCGACGGTGGTCTGGTTGCCACCGACGTGCGTCGACGAGGTGTTGCCGTCGTTGATGACGATGTTGCCGCCGCTGCCCCCGCTGCCACCGCTGGCGTGGCCGCCACCGATCAGGCCGCCGCCGGCGCTGGCGCCGCCGCCGTTGCCGCCACCGGTGTTGACGTCGTTGACCACCGGACCCGAGTTGCCCTGGATGATGTGGCCGCCCGCGGTCTGCGAGTTGTCGGTCGCGTGGTTGCCGGTCCCGACGATCACCGGGGAGTGGCTGCCGGTCAGGATGTCGCCGTTGGTGACGGTGTTGCCGTCGCCCTGCACGGCGCCCTTGCCGCTGGCGATGTCACCGTGGTTGTTGCCCGCGATGTTGACGCCGCCGTCGCCCTGCTGGACGTGGCTGCCACCGAGGGTGATGTCACCGAAGCCCAGGTTGAACGCACCCTGCTGGGCGTTGGCGCCGGCGTGCTGGTCGGGGCTCAGCACCGGGATGTTGTTGCCGCTGGCCACCGGCACGTTGTTGTTGCTCGCGAAGTCGGTGTTGGGAGCGAAGGTCGGCTGCGAGACGAAGCCGGTCTGCGGGGAGAACGGCGAGGACATGCTGTAGTAGTCCGAGACCGCGTTCTGCAGGCCGACGACCGGGTCGCCGCCACCGAGCACGACGCCGGCGGGAACGGCGCTCGCGGCGACCGAGGCGAGCTGCGCGGAGGTGACACCGGCGAGGCCGGCGTCGCGCATGGTCTGCTCGGGGTTCGCGACGAACGAGCTCGCGACGGTCGGGAAGCGGAACAGGTCGATGATGAATTCGATCAGGCTGGTCATTGGAGTCCCTTTCGTTGGGTGTTGCTCTGTGGAAGTTCTCTCGCCGCTGTCCGGCGAACTGAGAACAACGTTAGGGGCCGTCAAGGGCCGTGCAAACGGGGCAACCACCCCTACCCCCAACGAAACTTAGTGGGGTATCCACGCTCCCCCTATTAGGGGATTAGGGGATGGCTAGGGTGTTTGCTGAATGTGCGGTGGGAGAACACAAAACGCCGGTGGCCATGGCGGCCACCGGCGTTTCGGGGATGAGCTGGTCAGCTGAAGAAGTCGAAGTCCTGATGATGCTCGACACCGGCCGACGGGTCTGCGGTGTCGACGGGGTGCCAGTCGAGCACACCCGGATCGGAGAGCTGCCCGGCATCGACGACCGGGACGTCGCCGTGCAGGCCCAGATCGTCGGACACCGCCAGGTCCGGCACGGCCTCGTGGGCCGGCAGGACCGGGCCGCTGTCGAATCCGCCGAGGTCAGGGTCAGAAATCACCTGCGGCGACACCACCGTCGGCACATGTGTGTCGAAGGCGTCGAACGCATCGAACGCCGCGGTGGCGGCACCGCTGGTCCAGACGTTGACGCCGGGATCGTCGAATCCGGCGGTCGGCACGCCACCCGCCACGGAGGACACCGTGCCCAGGGATTCGGACACGACCGGGATCAGGTGCGCGACATCCGCCGTGGTGACGCCACTGAGGTTGGCGTCGGCGATGGCACCGGCAGGGTCGGCGGCGTAGTGGGCAGCCACGTCGGGGTCACGGACGACCGACATGACGAAATCCAGTAGCGGATTTGCCATGGCACCTGCTCCTTTCTGGGGACCCGTTGATAACTATTTCGATGCTATCGCCGATAAAGCTCCTGGAGATCGGTGCTGACCCCAGCACCCGACGTCACCCGTTAGGGGCACTCCCGTTAGGGATTCACCAATCGTTAGGGGATTGTGTCCCACCCCCAGGCCGCCAGCGCATAGGGTGGCCCCAGTCCGACTACATGCAAGTTCGATAGCGCGTCAAAGGAGTGGACGTTTATGAGCCTCGGTTTGTCGATCGGCCAGACCAATCTGGTGGCCGTGCCGGCCGGGCGACCGCCGCTGAGCCGTCGCGCGATCCTGGCCCTGTACCCGGACCGGCCCGCCGAAGTCGGCATCCCCACCCAGCCGGGCGGCCTCGTGCTGACCGGGTTCGTGGAGCGCGTCGGCGACCCGATCCCCCTGATCGCCCCGGACGGTTCGGCGCATCGCGGCGAAGCCGTCCTGGCCGAGGCCCTCGACTCCATGGCCCGCACCGCGGGTGGCGGCGCCCCGATCGTCATCGCCGCCCCCGCGCACTGGGGCATGTCCACCATCGGCGCACTCTCCGCGGCGCTGCGCGGCAAGCCGGGCCTGGCCGCCGCACCCGTGGTCTCCGATGCGGCCGCGGCCCTGGCCGGCCTCAAGGCCGGGTCCGGACTGCCCGACCACGGCGTGGTGGCACTCTGCGATTTCGGTGGCAGCGGCACCAGCGTGACCATCGCCGACGCCGCGACGCTGAGCCAGATCGGCGAGACCGTGCGTTATCCGGAGTTCTCCGGAGACCTGGTGGACCAGGCCCTGCTGAACCACGTCATCGCCGGCATCAGCGACTCGTCCGACGCGGATCCGGCCGGCACCGCGGCCGTCGGCTCGCTGTCCCAGCTGCGCGACCAGTGCCGGCAGGCCAAGGAGCGCCTCTCGTCGGAGACGGCAACGTCGGTCAACGCCAATCTGCCAGGCTTCGCGTCGGCGCTGCGCATCACCCGCCCTGAGCTGGAGCGGCTGCTCGAACCTGCGCTGGCGGGGCTGCTCGCCGTCCTGCAGGAAACCCTGCAGCGCAACCAGATTCCGGCCGGCGTCCTGACCGCCGTGGCCACTGCCGGTGGCGGTGCATCGATTCCGATTGTCACGCAACGACTTTCCGAGCACTTCCGGGTTCCGGTCGTGACCTCGCCGCAGCCGGCGCTCACCGCCGCCGGCGGCGCCCCGCTGGTCGATCAGCGCACCATGAGCGCCGACGCCCCGACGGGCATGGCCCCCACCATGGGCTGGGCCGCGGGCCCGGCAGGCTGGGCAGGCGGCCCCGAGACCATGGCTGCCCCGGTACCGCCCGTGGACGCGAACCCCTCTTCGACCGTCGGGCCGTCGCTGGCCTGGTCTGACGACGAGGAACCCGGCGCGGCCGTCGGCCCCGCTGATTTTGCGACCGGCTATGCCGAGGCGGCGCCCTTCGGCGAGACCACCGCCCGGCCGGCGATGGACTTCGCCCACGAAGAAGAGGACAACCTGCCCGACGTGGCGCCGGTGCCCTGGTACCGGCGCCCACCGCTGATCTTCGGCGCGGCCGCCGCGGCGTTCCTGGTCGCCGGCGGCAGCTGGGCCGCGGTCGGGCTCACCAGCAACGACACCCCGTCCGGCCCGGTGACCGTCGACGTCACCACCACCATCACCGGCCCCGACGGCTCCATCACCACGAGCACCTATAAGGCCACCAAGTCCGTTGTGACACAGACGAATCCGAACGGCCAGGTGGAGACCTCGACGGTGACCAACCCGGTCACCACCACCACGGACGCGCCGACCACCACCACGACCACCACCGATCCGTCGACCACGAGCTCGACCACCAGCTCGACGACGACCACGACCACCACCACGACGACAACAACCCCGTCGACGACGACCACGACCACGACGACGCCGCCCACCACGACCACCACCCAGCCGCCCACGACGACGCAACCGCCGACGACGACGCAGCCGCCCACCACCACGCAGCCGCCGCCGACCACGACGAAGCCGCCGACGACGCAGCCGCCCAGCACGCAGACGCCGACGGCGGCGCCGTCGACCCAGGCGCCCAGCTCAGAGCACACGGCCGAGCAGCCCAAGACGGCGTCGTTGGCATCGGCGTCAGCACCCGCCGCGTCGGCACCCGCGGCGTCGGCGCCTGTCACCTCTGTCCCCTCGGCATCGACCAGCTGATGACCGCAGCGGCCGGCACGTCGCTGGTGCTCGGCGGTATCGGCAGCGGCAAGACCACCGCGCTGGAAGCGGTGCGAAAGACGTTGCGGGCCAACGGCACGACGATGCTCGCGCGGGTCCCTAAGCCCGGTGAGGCACCGGAGGCGGCAATCGTCATCGACGACGCCCAGCTGCTGTCCCCGGCAGAGCTGGACGCGCTGACCGAGCTGGCCGGCGACCCGGCCCGCACCGTGGTGGTCAGCGCCGAGCCGTTGGCACACGAGCCCGCGCTCAACGCCCTCACCACCACGCTGAGCCGGCAGCACCCGCCGATCCAGCTGGCGCCGATGACGCCCCGTGAGATCAATGAGGCGCTGGGCCGCGCCGGCGTCCCCGGCACCCAGGTGCCCGCCCTGATCGCCGGCACCGGTGGCATCCCGCTGCTGGTGTACTCGGCGCTGTCGGCCCTGGCCTCGGGCGCCGATCCGATCCGGGCCGCGTCCGTCGCGTTGAGCGAGCGGCTGCGCAGGCTGGACGAGCACCTGCTGGACACGTTGTTGTTGTGTTCGCTCAGCCCCGAACTGGGACCCGACGACATCGCCGCCGCCCTGCAACTGCCCGGCAACGACGCGGCCGTCCTGATGGACCGGGCCCGCGCCAGTGGCCTGCTGTCCGCCTCGTTGCACCCCCGGTTCATCGACACCTTGCACCGGTGCCTCACCCGACTGGTCGGTGCCGCGCGGCACCGCGAGACCGAATGCCGGTTACTGCGTTCGCAGATCGAATCTGTCACCCTGTCAACCGAATTGGCGCTGAAGCTGGCCGAGCACGGCACCGTCGATGACCTGCTGGCGGCCGACCTGATCCACCGCGCCGGATCCGCCGCGCCGCGTCAGGCAGCGCGCCTGTACCGCGCCGCGGCCCGCGCCGGCACCGCTCCGGCCGACGTCCACCTCGCCGACGCTCTCGCCGTCACCGGCGACTGCACGACGGCCGGCGCCCTGGCCGACGAACTGCTCACCGCCGACGACGTCGCCGTCCGCGCGCAGGCCGTGCGTATCGCGGCCAGTGTCGCCATGCACGACGGCGCTGCCGCGCACGCCGCGGATCTGTTCCGGTGGCTCGGCCCCGATGCCGATCCGTTCGTGGCCGCCGCGGGCGCCGTGGTCGGTGTCGCCACGGCCGACGCGGACCTGGCCCGGGCCTGTCTGCAGGCCGAGAACTCAAATCCGCCAACGTCTTCCGCGCGTGCGGCGCGCGGTATGGCAGAGGGCATGCTGCTGACGCTCGACCAGCCGTTCGCCGTCGCGATGGCACGCCTCACGCAGGCCCTCGGGTCCGCCAACGGCGTCCACTCGGTCGCACCGGACAGCCCCGCGGCACTGCTGAGCCTCGTCGCCCTGCACGGCGGCGACGCTGTCCGCGCGCGCAGCGTCATCGGCCGGGCCATCCGAACCGGTGGCGGCGATGCGGGTTTCACCGGTCTGCGCCACCGGCTGCTGCTCGGCTGGATCCGCATGCTCGACGGCCAACTCGATTCGGCGGTGCCGGCTTTGGGCGCCCCGGAGATCGCCGACCTGCACCGGCGCGACGCGCTGTGGTTCACCGCGCTGCAGACCGCGGTCGCACGGCGCAGCGGCGACACCGGCGCCCTGCAGAAGCACTGGTACGCGGCCATGGAAGTGCTGGCCGAATACTCCCTGGACCTGTTCGCACTGCTGCCGCTCGGCGAGTTGTGGGTCGCTGCAGCGCGGTTGCAGCAGCTCGACCAGCTGCGCCAACCGCTGGCCGAGGCGTTCGGACTGCTACGGGCCGCCGGCAATCCGGCGCTCTGGGCGGTGCCGCTGCACTGGGCGGGCGTGCACGCCGGCATCCTGGCCAACGCGCCCGAGGCCGTCGCCCCGCACGGGCAGGCGCTGGCCGCCGCCAGCCGGGCCGAGGGCGCACACGGCGCCTACGCCACCGCGCTCGCCGCCGCCGGCCGCGCGTGGCTGCGGGTCCTGGCCGACGGCGTCGACGCCGCGGAGGTGACGGCGGCCGCCCGCGGGCTGGCGCGATTCGGGCTGACGTGGGATGCCACGCGCCTGGCCAGTCAGGCCGCGTTGCATTCGGCGGACGGCCGCATCTCCGGTGCGATGCTGCAGCTGGCGCGCGACCTCAAGCAGGACGCGGCCCTCGAGGCCGCGGCCGATCCCATCGAGCCCGCGGCCCCGGCTATTCCGCGTGAGCCCGTTGCGGGCGCAGATGTGCGCAACACCACACCACCTCCTGCCTCGGGTGACGCTCGGGCCACAGCTGCCGCAACGCCCGCCTGGACACGGCTGTCCGACCGCGAGCGCGAGGTCGCCGAACTGGTGCTGCAGGGCATGCCGTACCGCGATATCGGGGCCCGGCTGCTCATCTCAGCGAAGACCGTCGAACACCACGTCGCCCGCATTCGCCGCAGGTTGGGGGCCGAATCACGGTCAGAGATGTTGTCGATGCTGCGGGCGCTGCTCGTCGAGAAAGCCTGACGCCGTCCATATATAAGGAAGCGCGTGGCCAGCGCTTGAACGAGGCCGATTCTGGGTAATGAAGCGAGCGCGTAGTCGCAGCTCAAGTTAGGACAGCCTTGCTAGCGTGCGTTCTGCCCAGGATGCGACTATGAGCAGGCATCTAGCTTAAGTTACCCGTTGGTAACCTCAATAAGTTACCAGCCGGTAGCTACATAACTGGGAGAGGCGCGGTGGAGAATCTCGAACACACGCTCGACGTGGCCAGATTGGTCATCGGGCTGTTGGCAACGGTCATCGTCCTGGGGTTCGCCGCCAAGCGCATCCTGTGGCTGACCAAGCTGATCAGCTCCGGGCAGAAGCTCGGCGACGAACGTGGGCGCAAGGACGATCTGGTCCGCCGCTTCCTGAACCAGAACAAGGAAGTCTTCGCCCAGTCGAAGCTCCTCAAGTGGTCGATCCCCGGCATTGCGCACTTCTTCACCATGTGGGGCTTCTTCGTCCTGGCATCGGTCTACCTGGAAGCCTATGGCGTCCTGTTCGATCCGAAGTTCGCCATCCCCTTCGTCGGACACTGGGCCGTCCTGGGCTTCCTGCAGGACTTCTTCGCCCTGGCCGTGCTGGCCGGCATCATCGTCTTCGCGATCATCCGTCTGACCAAGAACCCCGACAACATCGGCCGTGAGTCCCGGTTCTACGGATCGCACAACGGCGGCGCGTGGGAGATCCTCATCATGATCTTCCTGGTCATCGCGTCCTACGCGGTGTTCCGCGGTGCCGCCGTCAACGTTCTCGGCGAGCACTTCCCGTACCAGAACGGCGCGTTCTTCTCCGACGGCATGGCCGCCCTGCTGGCCCCGCTGGGCCACACCGCCAATGTGTGGATCGAGACCATCGCACTGCTGGCGCACATCGGCATCATGCTGGTCTTCCTGCTGATCGTGCTGCACTCCAAGCACCTGCACATCGGTCTGGCCCCCATCAACGTCACCTTCAAGCGACTGCCCGACGGCCTCGGCCCGCTGCTGCCGATGGAGTACAAGGGCGAGCCGATCGACTTCGACGATCCGGCCGAGGACGCGGTGTTCGGCCGCGGCAAGATCGAGGACTTCACGTGGAAGGCCAACCTCGACATGGCGACCTGCACCGAGTGCGGTCGTTGCCAGTCGCAGTGCCCGGCGTGGAACACCGGAAAGCCGTTGTCCCCCAAGCTCGTCATGATGAACCTGCGCGACCACCTGTTCGCCAAGGCGCCGTACATCATCGAGGGCAAGCCGATGCCCGAAGAGGGTGCGGTCGACTTCGCCGCGCTGGGCAACAGCCTGCACGGACACGGCGTCCCCGAGGACGGCTTCGCCCGCATCGAGGGCTCCGGCCCCGAGCAGGCGCTGCGGCCGCTGGTGGGCACCGCTGAGCAGGGCGGCGTCATCGACCCTGACGTGCTGTGGTCCTGCACCAACTGTGGCGCCTGCGTCGAGCAGTGCCCGGTGGACATCGAGCACATCGACCACATCGTCGACATGCGCCGCTACCAGGTCATGGTCGAGTCCGAGTTCCCCGGCGAACTCGGCGTGCTGTTCAAGAACCTGGAACTCAAGGGCAACCCCTGGGGCCAGAACGCCAAGGAACGCACCACCTGGATCGACGAGCTGGACTTCGACATCCCGGTCTACGGCCAGGACGTCGAGAGCTTCGACGGCTTCGAGTACCTGTTCTGGGTCGGCTGCGCCGGCGCCTACGAGGACCGCGCCAAGAAGACCACCAAGGCCGTCGCCGAACTGCTCGCCACCGCGGGCGTGAAGTTCCTGGTGCTGGGCACCGGCGAGACCTGTACCGGTGACTCGGCACGCCGCGCCGGCAACGAGTTCCTGTTCCAGCAGCTCGCCGCGCAGAACGTCGAGACCATCAACGAGCTGTTCGAGGGCGTCGACCCCGACAAGCGCAAGATCGTCGTCACCTGCCCGCACTGCTTCAACACCATCGGCCGCGAGTACCCACAGCTCGGCGCCAACTACACCGTCGTGCACCACACGCAGCTGCTGAACCGCCTGGTGCGGGACAAGAAGCTGATCCCGGTGTCGTCGGCGAGCCAAGAGGTCACCTACCACGACCCCTGCTTCCTCGGTCGCCACAACAAGGAGTACGAGGCCCCGCGTGAGCTGGTCGGTGCTGCCGGCGCGAAGCTCACCGAGATGCCCCGCCACGCCGATCGCGGCCTGTGCTGTGGTGCCGGTGGTGCCCGCATGTGGATGGAAGAGCACATCGGTAAGCGCATCAACACCGAGCGTGCCGAGGAGGCCGTCGACACCGGCGCCTCGGCGATCGCGACGGGCTGCCCGTTCTGCCGCGTGATGATGAGCGACGGCGTCGACGACGTCGCCGCGACCCGCAGCATCGACAAGACCGAGGTGCTCGACGTCGCGCAGCTGCTGCTGAACTCGCTGGACACCAGCAAGGTGACGCTGCCCGAAAAGGGCACGGCGGCAAAGGCTTCCGCGGCACTCGCGGAGAAGAAGGCCAAGGAGGCGCCGAAGCCTGCTCCGGCTCCTGCGCCTGCTGCTGAGGCCGCTCCGGCCGCTGAGGCACCTGCTGCTGCTCCGGCCGCCGCCAAGCCGGTCACCGGTCTGGGCATGGCTGCCAAGCGTCCGGGTGCCAAGAAGGCTGCCGCCCCGGCTGCAGCGGCTCCGGCCGCCGAGGCTGCTCCCGCTGCTGAGGCTCCTGCTGCTGCCGCCCCGGCCAAGGGCCTGGGTCTGGCTGCGGGCGCCAAGCGTCCGGGTGCCAAGAAGGCTGCGGCTCCGGCTGCCGCCGCGGCTCCGGCCGCCGAGGCTGCTCCCGCTGCTGAAGCCGAGGCTCCCGCCGCACCGGCCGCTCCCGAGGCTCCGGTGAAGGGTCTGGGCCTGGCTGCGGGCGCGCGTCGCCCCGGCGCCAAGAAGGCTGCGGCTCCAGCGGCACCGGCGGCGCCCGCCGCTCCGGCTGCTGAGGCTCCGGCTGCTGAGCCGGCAGCCGAGGCACCGGCAGCCGAGGCACCTGCTGCTCCGGCGGCAGAGGCCAAGCCGGAACCGCCGGTCGTCGGACTGGGCATGCGCCCGGGCGCAAAGCGCCCCGGTAAGCGGTAACGCGAAGTACACCGCAATGGCCAGCTACGACCCGCCACCAGGAGCGTCGTAGCTGGCCATTGGCATATGTGGCCCTGATCGCAGATGGGCAAAAGAATTCGACACCGATGAGAGCATGGAAACCGTGACCACCCACCAGGTACCCGCTGACCGCACATGGCATAGCGGCCACCCTCGTAGCCAGCGGACGTTTGCGCAGTCGACCAAGCTGCAGGACGTCCTCTACGAGATCCGTGGCCCGGTACACGAGCAGGCCTCCCGGCTCGAGGCCGAGGGTCACCGCATCCTCAAGCTCAACATCGGTAACCCGGCGCCGTTCGGCTTCGAGGCGCCGGACGTGATCATGCGCGACATGATCGCCGCCCTCCCCCACGCCCAGGGCTACTCCGATTCCAAGGGCATCGTGTCCGCGCGCCGTGCGGTGTTCACCCGCTACGAGCTGGTCGACGGGTTCCCGAAGTTCGACATCGATGACGTGTTCCTGGGCAACGGCGTCTCCGAGCTCATCACCATGACGCTGCAGGCGCTGCTCGACAACGGCGACCAGGTGCTGATCCCGGCGCCGGACTACCCGCTGTGGACGGCGTCGACGGCGCTGGCCGGCGGCACCCCGGTGCACTATCTGTGCGACGAGACGCAGGGCTGGAACCCCGACATCGCCGACCTGGAGTCGAAGATCACCGACCGCACCAAGGCGATCGTCGTGATCAACCCGAACAACCCCACCGGCGCGGTCTACAGCCGCGAGACCCTGGAGTCGATCGCGAACCTGGCGCGCAAGCATCAGCTGCTGCTGCTGGCCGACGAGATCTACGACAAGATCCTCTACGACGACGCCAAGCACATCCCGATGGCCTCAGTGGCCCCGGACATGCTGTGCCTGACGTTCAACGGGCTGTCCAAGGCCTACCGCGTGGCCGGCTACCGCTCCGGCTGGCTGGTCATCACCGGCCCCAAGGAACATGCGACCAGCTTCATCGAGGGCATCAGCCTGCTGTCCAACATGCGACTGTGCCCGAATGTGCCTGCGCAGCATGCCATTCAGGTCGCACTCGGCGGGCACCAGAGCATCGAGGACCTGATCCTGCCCGGCGGTCGGCTGCTCGAGCAGCGTGACGTCGCGTGGCAGAAGCTCAACGAGATTCCCGGCGTCTCCTGCGTCAAGCCCGAGGGTGCGCTGTACGCGTTCCCGCGGCTGGACCCCGAGGTGCACGAGATCCGGGACGACGAGCAGCTGGTCCTCGACCTGCTGCTGCAGGAGAAGATCCTGCTGACGCAGGGCACCGGATTCAATTGGCCCACACCGGATCACCTGCGCATCGTGACGCTGCCGTGGGCGCGGGACCTGGCCGCCGCGATCGAGCGCCTCGGCAACTTCCTGGCGAGTTACCGCCAGTAATCTCTCGGGATTTGTGCACGATTTTCCGCGGCAGTCGCGGAAAATCGTGCACAAATCACTGGTCCAGGCCGGCGATGAAGGTCCGCAGCAGCGCGGCGAGGGTGTTCTCGAGCTCGGTGCCGGGTTCGGGCTGCTTGACGGAATCGATTGCCGCCCAGCCCCATACCGCGCCGGCGAAGGCGTGGAGCGCGGCGGTCAGCAGCACCAGGTGCTGCCGGTCCAGCGCCAGCCGGGGCTTGAGGGTCTCGCGTAGCCGGTCCTCGACATCGCGTGCCTGAGTACGCACGGTCTCGGCCGCTTCGGGCGTCAGCCGATTCATCAGCACCGGCGCGGCGCTGATCAGGTCACAGAGCACCGGGCGGTGCGCCAGGGTGTGCGCCAAAGCCTTTGCCGGCGTGCGTCGTTCGTCTTGCAGCTGCGTCCGCAGGTCCGCCAGCCAACCCAGGTGCTCGTGGTACATCACCGAGAGCAGCAATGCCTCCCGCGAACCGGCGTAACGGAGCACGCCCGATTTGGCCAGGCCCGCCGCGGCGGCGATCTCCCCCAGTGTCAGCTCACTGGCTCGGGCGTCGTCCAACAGCGCCCGGGTGACCGCGGTCAGACGGCGTAACCGGTCCTCCCGCTGCTGCGGGCTGCGAGCGCGTGCGAACGACAGCGCCGCTGGGGAATCCGGCAGATCCATTGCTTAATGGAACACTGTTCCGTTAATTTGGTCAACATGACACACCACTACGAAGTACTGGTCACCCGCCATGCGCGGGCCACGCCGAGCACGCTGTTCGACGTGGTGGCAGACGGGTCGCGCTGGTCCGAGTGGGCACGGCCCCTGATCAACTACTCGGCCTGGGAGACCCGCGGGCCCGCCGACGACGGCGGCGTCGGGGCCATCCGCGCCGTCGGTACGCCACGGTTTCCCGCGCGGGAGCAGACGACGATCCATGAGCCCGGGAGGCGGCACGGCTACACCATCATCTCGAAGACCCCGGTGCGGAACTACCAGGCGCAGGTGACCTTCACGCCCGAGCCCGACGGTACCCGCATCGACTGGCACGGGACCTTCGAAAGTCCTTGGCGCATCGTCGGTCTGGGTTACCGGGCCGTGGTCAAGTACGTGCTGACGACGCTGTCCGCCAAGCTGGTGATCGAGGCGGAGCGTCGGGAAGCTCTCAGGCCGACCCCCTAGGCTGACTCGGGTGGCGCACTCGCATACCCACTCGCACAGTTCCGGCCCGGCGCCGCTCAGCCCGCTGGCCGCGAAGATCGTCGTCGGCCTTCTGGCGGTGATCGGGCTGGCGACCGTGATCGGCGCCGTCGTGCTGTGGCCGCACGGCAAGGCCGTCGACATCCCGCTGCCGTTCCAGAACGCCCACGGCGGCGCCGTGAGCACCGAGGCCGGGCACGTCGTGTCGACGGGCATGAACAACTGCGGCAGCCCGTCGGTCGGCGCGGTGCTGACCTCCGCCCCGGTCACCGCCCCGCCGGGCGCCGGGAGTTGCGTGCAGTCATTGATCGGCATCGACTCCGGGCCGAACTCCGGCGCCAACACCCTGCTCGAGTTCAGCACCGGCCCCGGCCAGCCGCACCTCGCCGCCGGCGACCACATCCGGGTGACCCGCCAGGTCGACGACTCCGGCACCACCACCTACGCCTTCTTCGACTTCGAGCGCACCTGGCCGCTCGTCGCGCTGGCTGCCGTCTTCGCCGTGGTGGTGGTCGCGGTGGCCCGCTGGCGCGGATTGCGGGCGCTGGTCGGTATCGCCGTCGCGTTCGTGGTGCTGACGGTCTTCCTGCTCCCGGCGCTGCGGGACGGCGGCTCGGCCATCCCGGTCGCGCTCGTCGCGTCGTCGGTGATCCTGTACGCCGTGATCTACCTGGCGCACGGCGTCAGCCTGCGCACCAGCGCCGCCCTGCTCGGCACTCTGAGCTCGCTGCTGTTGTCGGCGGTGTTGTCCTGGGGTGCAATCGAATTGGCGCACCTGACCGGGTTGTCGGAAGACCAGAACAACGAGATCGCGGCCTACATGGGGTCCGTGTCGATCACCGGGCTGTTGCTCGCCGGCTTCATCATCGGCTCGCTGGGTGTGCTCAACGACGTCACCGTCACGCAGGCGTCGACAGCCTTCGAACTGGCCGAACACGGCGCGTCCCGGCGGGCCATCTTCACCGGCGCCATGCGGGTGGGTCGCGACCACATCGCCAGCACCGTCTACACGCTGGTGCTCGCGTACGCCGGCAGCGCACTGCCGCTGCTGCTGCTGTTCAGCGTCGCCAACCGGTCGTTGGGCGACGTGCTGACCAGCGAGAGCGTGGCGATCGAGATCGCCCGGTCGGCAGTCGGCGGCATCGCGCTGGCGTTGTCGGTACCGCTGACCACCGCCATCGCGGCGGTGCTCGCTACACCGCGTCCGACTCGATGAGCTCGGTCGCCGCGAGCGCCGAGGCCAGGTCGTCGTGCCGGAACGCCGAGGTGACGTGGTCGTGCACGACACGGAACGCGGTCGCGGCCTCTCGGTCGGCACCGCCGCCGGTGATGGTCTGCTCGACGACCACGACGCCGTCGTGCACGAACATCCGGCCGACCGTCGACTTCTCGTCGAGGTCGGTTGCCCAGGCCCGCAACGCATTCCGCCCCTGGGTGGCGCCGTTCGCGTCACCGATCTCGATGTCACCGCTCGACAGCTTGTCCAGGGTGTCCAGGTCGCGGTCGTTGAGGGCGTCGATCCAGGCGAGAACCGTCGCGATCTCGGAAGTCGTCATGTCTGCGAACCTACCTGACCTCAGAACGCCGAGTGGTCGACCCAGCGCTGCCACACGGCGGCGTCGCCGATCACCTCCAGGCCGGCCTCCTCGACCGTCTGCCGGCGGTTGACGGCCAGCAGCAGCCCGGTCACCGGACCCCGCACTGCCGCATCACCTTTGGCGTGCTGATGCGACCAGCCGAACCCGTCCTCGTCGTTGACCACCAGCCACTCGCCGGTGGGGCCGAGTTCGGATTCCGCGGCATGCAGGTGCAGCGACCGCCCACGCTCCAGCGGCGGATCCCCGGCGGGCGCCATCAGCGCCACGCGCTCCAGCGTCTCGGTCACCCCGTCGGCGGCCAGCTCGGGATCGAGCACGAACGGGAGGCCCAGCGCCAGAGCGGCATCGGCGCGGTGCACGGTCTGCTCGTGCACGCGACGCCGGATCCACCATCCGGCGGGCTTCGGCCCGAGGAACGTCCACACCTTCGCATCCGACCCGACGTGTTCGACGGCGTCGACCAGGGCCTGCGCACTGGCATTCAGCCAGTCGATGGCAGCGTCGAGGTCCTCCGGCGGTTTCCCGTCCCGAACCTCGCGGGGATCGAGTGCCTCCTTGCGGTGCTCGGCGACGATCTGCGCGCACCAGCGGTTGCCACGGCCGACGTGTTTGAACAGCTGCTTGAGGGACCAGCCCGGGCAGTTGGGTACCGGCGTATCCAGGTCGGCTTTGCGGATGATGTCGCCGAATGCGGCGGTTTCCTCGATCAGGGCTGTGCGGAAGGCCATTTCACGACGGTACCGCTGCACGCGCCTGCCCGAGTGCGATCGGCAATGCCGCCCAGCCACGGAGCACGCGGGTGTCGCGCCGGGTACCGGGGCCCGCGAGTTGCGCGTCGGGGAACCGCTCGAAGAACGTCCGCAGTCCCACTTCTCCTTCGGAACGGGCCAGCGCCGCACCGAGGCAGAAGTGCCGTCCGCCCGAGAACGAATGGTGCTTGCCCGCGTTGGCGCGGGTGACGTCGAAGCGGTGCGGGTCAGGGAAAACGGCCGGGTCCCGGTTGGCGCCGGCCAGGTAGACGACGACGGGCTCACCGGCGCCCACGTGGTACCCGGCGATGTCGACGTCCACCCTGGCGATGCGGGCCGACAGCTGGACCGGCGAGTCGAGCCGCAGGATCTCTTCGACGGCGGTGGGCCAGAGGTCGGGCTGCGCCTGCAGCAGGGCCAGTTGATCGGGATGCTGCAACAACATTCGGATGCCGTTGCCCAGCAGATTCACCGTGGTCTCGAACCCGGCGGCCAGCACGAGGCCCGCGGTGGCCCGGAGTTCTTCGTCGTTGAGCCGGGCGCCCCCGTCGCTGGCGGCGATGAGCTGGCTCATGAGGTTGTCGCCGGGATTGGCCCGGAGCTCGCGGAGGTGCGTGGCCAGCCAGGTGTTGAAGCCGTCCAACCCGTCCTCGACGCTGAGGTACTGCTGCCAGGTCAGCCCGATGTCCAGGCTGGGCGCGGCCAGTTCACCGAATTCGAGGATGCGCGACCGGTCATGCTCGGGCACCCCGAGGATGTCCGCGATCACCGTGACGGGCAGCTGCGAGCAGTAGCTGTCCACGATGTCCACGGTGGCCCCCGCCGCGAGCTCGTCGATCAGTCCGGTCGCGGCCTCCTGCACCCGTTCCCGCAATGCCGCGACGGCCCGCGTGGTGAACACCGCCGAGACGGTCTTGCGGTAGCGCGTGTGCTGCTCGCCGTCGACCGACAGCAGCGACGGCGGCAGCAGCGGATGCAGCCGGCCCTTGACGGTGGTCTTGTTCTCCAGCCAGCCGAGGACGCCGGGCAGCGTCCCGCCGATCTGCGTGACGGTGAAGTCATCCGAACGCAGAATCTGGTGCACGAGAGCATGATCCGCGGTGATCCAGGCCGCCCGGCCGCGGTACATCCGGCCGCGGCTGCGCAGTTCGTCGGCGAACGCGCCGGGGTCGGTCCGCACCGCCGGGTCGGCGATGAGCCGGCCCTGGAGGTCGCCGTGCCGCGCGCCGTATGCGGCGAGCTTGCGGATGACGGCGTGCAGCGCGAACCAGTTGAGCCGTTGCCTCAGCGTCATGGAGCCGAGCTTAGGCACGCCCGTCGCCGTCGGGCTACATACTGCAGTCGGAAATCAGGGCGTCAGATTGCGGCCCAGGGCGTGCACCCGCCAGCCCGCAGCCTGCCATTTTCCGACGTCGAGGCAATTGCGGCCGTCGACAACCACTTTCACCCGGACGGTGGCCGCCAGCTGTTCGGGGTCCAGGTCCAGGAACTCCTGCCATTCGGTCAGGACCAGCACGGCGTCGGCGCGGTCGCAGGCCTCGAGGACGGAAGTGGAGTAGTTCAGCGTCGGGAAGACCCGGCGGGAGTTGTCCATGGCCTTGGGGTCGTAGACGTTGACGGCCGCGCCGTTGAGCTGCAGCATGCCGGCCACGTTGAGGGCGGGCGAGTCACGCACGTCGTCGGACTCGGGCTTGAACGCCGCACCCAGCACCGCGATGTTGGCGCCCAGCAGCGTGCCACCGCACGCCTTGGTGGTCAGCTCCACCATGCGGGTACGCCGGCGCATGTTGATGCTGTCCACTTCGCGCAGGAACGTCAGCGCGGGGTCGGCGCCGAGTTCACCGGCGCGGGCCATGAAGGCGCGGATGTCCTTGGGCAGGCAACCACCACCGAAACCCAAGCCCGCGTTGAGGAATCGCCGCCCGATCCGGGGGTCGTAGCCCAGTGCGTCGGCCAGCACGGTGACGTCGGCGTTGGTCGCTTCACACACCTCGGCGATGGCGTTGATGAAGGAAATCTTGGTGGCCAGAAAGGCGTTCGCGGAGACCTTGACCAGTTCGGCGGTCTGCAGGTCGGTCAGCAGGAACGGCACGCCGCGCTCCAGGATCCGGGCGTACAGCTCCCGGATCGCCGCTTCGGCGCGCTGCGAATCCGCTTGCACGCCAAGCACGATGCGGTCCGGGTGCAGGGTGTCCTTGACGGCGAATCCTTCGCGCAGGAACTCCGGGTTCCACGCCACCTCGACGTCGATGCCCGCCGGCGCCAGCTCGCGGGCCCGGGCCCCGAGTTCGGCGGCGGTACCCACCGGCACGGTGGACTTGCCGACGATCACCGCGGACCGGCGCAGCCGCGGCACCAGCGTGTCGATGACGGACTGCACGTACCGCAGGTCGGCGGCGTACTCCCCCTTCTTCTGTGGGGTGCCCACGCCGAGGAAGTGCACGTCACCGAACTCGGCAGCCTCGTCATAGTCGGTGGTGAAGTGCAGCCGCCCGGCTTCGATGTTGTCGCGCAGCATCTTCCGCAGCCCGGGCTCGTAGAACGGGATGTCACCGGCCGCCAGCTTCGCGATCTTGCCGGGGTCTACATCGACGCCGAGGACCTCATGGCCGAGCTCCGCCATGCCGGCGGCGTGCGTCGCCCCGAGGTAGCCGGTACCGAACACGGTGCATCTCATAGTGCCTTGATAGGCAGCCGTGATGAGCGCGGCGCGAAGTGACACTGAGCGTCAGGCCAACGGCAGATGACAAACAGCCGCCGGCCTGACGGACGTCAGTTGTTCTTCTGGCAGAAGATCAGGAAGCAGGTCTGCTTGGGCTGCTTCGGCTTCTTGCCGGAGTCACCGGGGTAGTCGCCCGGGTACCCGTTCGAGCCGCCCGGGTACTGGTTGCCCGGGTACCCGTTGCCGGGGTACTGGTTTCCCGGGTAGCCATTGCCCGGGTAGTTGCCGGGGTAGTCCTCGTCGTGACCGCGGCCGCCGCGACTCGGGTAGTCCGGGTAATTGTTGCCCGGGATCCACTGCGGCTGCTGCGGACGCGGCACCCACGGATTCCAGGCCGGCGGCTGCTGACCGGGCATCACGTAGACCGGCGGCGGCAGCACTGCCGGAGCCGGGGCCGGAACCGCCGCGGGCGGGGGCTCGACGGGAGCGGCCGGCACGTCGGGCATCGACACCGGGACGGGTGCCGGAGCCGGAGCGGGGGCTTCCGGTGCGGGCGCGGAGACGTGCACCTGCGGCGCGGATTCCTTGACGACCTGCGGCGCGTCGACGTGGCGCGGAGCCTGAACCTGCGCCTCGGGCGCCGGCTCGGGGGCAGCTGCCGGTGCCGGGGCGGGCGGCGGGACGGCGGCCGGCGGCGGCGCGGGAGCGACGACCGGAGCGCTGGGCACGATGGCGGCCTGTGCGGGCGCGGGCCGTTGATCGACCGTCGGCCGGATGCTCACCGCAAGCGAAATGGCAAGGGCCACAACGCCGACAACGAAGATCGAGGTGAGCGCGCTACCGACCAGCAGGAAGGGCTTGCGGCCCTGATCGGCGACCACGGGGGCGTCGCCCAGCTCGTCGAAACCGAACTCGTCGGCCGTCAACAGCGGCGCCGCCAGCGGAGCCGCGGCAGCGACACCACCCGGTGCGGCCGAGTAGGCCAGGCCGGCGGTGGCCGCGTCGAACATCGGCGCGCTGGCCGAGGCGAGGGCGGCACCGCGAGCCAGCGCCAGGTCGGCGTCACCCGGGGCGTTCACCGGGATGTCGAGCAGCTCGGCCAGGTGCGCCTGCACCGCGGTGACGTCGACGCCGGATCCGACGACGAACATGCCCTGCGGCGGGGTGTCGGCAGTGGCGACGGCGGCTGCCATGTCGCCGAGGACGGCCATGGCGTCGGTGCTGTGCAGGCTGCGGCTCAGCACCTTCGAGATGGCACCGTCGGCATCGACGACGGACATGGTGGCGGTGTCACGGTCCACGAACAGCAGACCGGTGCTCGAGTAGCCGACCGCCCGGCCCGCAGCCTGTGCCAGCGACCCCGCGGCGTGCAGCTCCGAGACCATCATGACGTCCTTGACGCCGGCGGCGTCCAATGCGTCGCGCAACTGCGCGGCGGCGTCGTGGTCACTCCAGGCGACGCCCACCGATTTCAGGTGGTGGCCGCCTTCCTCGGCGCTCTCCCGGGTCCCCAGGATCGCGCTGACAACCTGCTCAACCGGCGTTGCTGAACCGTCGGCCGTCTGCGTTTCGAAAATATCGTGGTCGACGATCTCGCCGTCGGCCTTTTCACCCTCAACCAGCGCCATACGCACCGTGGTTGGCGTCATAGACACACCCAGAACGATGTCCACTGACCCTCCAATAGTGTTCGCTACGCTATCTAGGCCGACACCGAGAATCCCCTGCCGCGCAGGCCACAACCAGATACTTCATCGCAGCGAACGGCGGAGTCGTTACCGATTCCCCCAGCTCATGGAGCCACGATGCAGTTCTTGCCGCGGCGCTGGCTCACATGGTCCCGCCAATGCCGGTGGTTCAACCCTACCCGCGTTCGGCGTAGATGACCTAAGCAGTTTCAGGCGTCCTCGGCGTCCGGGCGAGGCTGCTTCAACAGATCGGTCAGCGAGCTGGAACCCGTCGGCCGGCGGGTGCCCAGGTGGCCGTGCACGCCCTCCGCGTAGGCCGTTTCGGCGTGCTGGGTGAAGTCGACGCCGGCGGTCTCGTCCTCGGCGCTGAGCCGGAAACCCATGACCCTGTCGATGATCTTGCCGAGGACGAACGTCGCCGTGAAGGCATACGCCGCGACGACGGCCATCGCGAGCAACTGCTTACCGAGCTGGGCGAATCCGCCGCCGTAGAAGAGGCCGCGGACGCCGCCGGTCATGACATCCGTCGCCAGCAGGCCGATCAGCACGACGCCGACGACACCGCCGACGAAGTGCACGCCGACGACGTCGAGCGAGTCGTCGTAATTGAGCTTGAACTTGAGGCCGACCGCGAACGAGCAGACCACACCGGCCAGCAGGCCGACGATGAGCGCGCCCAGCGTGTTGACCGTACCGCACGACGGGGTGATCGCGACCAGGCCGGCGACGACGCCGGACGCCGCGCCGAACGTCGTCGGCTTACCGTCACGCACCTGCTCGACGGTGAGCCAGCCCAGCATGCCGAGACAGCCGGCGACCAGGGTGTTGAGGAAGATCGCGGCGGCGGTGCCGTTCGCGGCCAGCGCCGAGCCCGCATTGAATCCGAACCAGCCGAACCACAGCAGACCGACACCGAGCAGAACGAACGGCAGGTTGTGCGGGCGCATGGCGTCCTGCTTGAAGCCGATGCGCGGGCCCAGGACGATGGCGAGCGCCAGCGCCGAGGCGCCCGACGCGATCTCGACGACCAGGCCGCCCGCGTAGTCCAGCGCGCCCATCTTGGCGAGCCAGCCGTCCGGACCCCAGACCCAGTGCGCGATGACGCTGTAGACGACGATCGCCCAGATCGGCACGAAGACCATCCACGCCGAGAACTTGGCGCGGTCGGCAATGGCGCCGCTGATCAGGGCGGCGGTGATGACGGCGAATGTCAGCTGGAAGGTGGCGAACAGCAGCTCCGGGACGGCGCCGTGCGTGGTGCTGGGGCTGATGCCGAGCATGCCGAAGTGTTCGAGGTTGCCGAGGAAACCGTCGCCGTCGGAGAAGGCCAGCGTGTACCCGAGCACCAGCCACGCCACCGTGACCAGCGGAATCGAGATGAAGCTCATCATGATCATGTTGAGCACGCCGGTCGTGCGGACCATGCCGCCGTAGAAGATGGCCAGGCCCGGCGTCATCAGCAGGACGAGAGCGGTGCTGGCGAGCAGCCAAGCGGTGGCGGCGGGATCGATGCCTTGCACGTGAGACTCCTTCGACAATCTTGACGAGGATGTATCGGCGGCGTTTCCGGCGCGCGGCGACTGCGTTTCCGACGTGTTACACCAGCCTCACATGGGTGTTTGGGCCGTGGTTCCCCGTGAAACAAGTGGCGGTTAGACGCTGGTGGTTCCGGGTATCAGGGTGTTCATGTTGAAGCGCACAACTGCAGCTGCCGCCCTGCTCACTGCACCCGTTTTTGTGCTGGCCGCCTGCAACTCCTCCAACCAGAACACGTCGAAATCATCGACCTCGGCGCCGCCCACGACCTGGACCCAGGCCAATCCGTCCGCGCTGAACGTCGTGCTGAAGACATCCGACGGCAGACCCGTCGCCAATGCCTCGATCGACTTCACCGACGGCTACGCCACCGTGACCGTGGAGACCACCGGCGGCGGCATCCTCGCCCCCGGTAGCCACGGCATGCACATTCACTCCGTCGGCAAGTGCGAGGGCGACTTCACCTCAGCCGGCGGCCATCTGCAGGTCGCCGGGCATACCGGGCATCCGGCGAGCGGTGACCTGACGCCGCTGAACATCCGCGGTGACGGCACCGGCAAGGTCGTCGCCACGACCGACGCCTTCACCGAAGCGGGTCTGAAGGGGCCCGAAGGCAGTGCGCTGATCATCCACCAGGGGCCGGACAACTTCGCCAACATCCCGCCGCGCTACACGCACAGCGGCACACCTGGGCCGGACGCTGAGACGTTGGCGACGGGCGATGCCGGCGGACGCGTGGCGTGTGCGGTGCTTGCCCCCGCTGGTTCTACTTCGTCTTCGTCGCCGTCTACTTCGACGTCGACCGCGACCGTCACCGAGACGACGGGCGTGCCGGTGGCGCCGCCGGTGACGTCATCGAGCGCGACTTCGACGTCCACTTCCCCGACGTCTACTACTCCGTCGACCACGACCACTACTTCCTCGACGGTGCCGACCACGACCACGACGATTCCCACCAGCCCGGTCGCGCCGGTGAACCCGATGCCGGGTGGCTGAGTTCTGGGGTTTTCGTTGACCCTGACGTGAGGGCGCAGAAGTACGAGTAGGCCCTGGCCTGGTTACAGGGTCAACGGCACTTAGGCGGCCCCTGCGCGTTGAGCCTGTGCCTACGGCGTGAAACGCCGACGAGCGAGCACCCTCACCGCGGACTCAGCACTCAGGTGGCGTTGACTGCGAATCGAGGCAGCCTGCTACTCGCAAAAGTTCTGCGTCAGTTCGCAGTCAACGAAGCTAGGGCTTGACGAAGTTCAGGTACGACCGCGAAGGCGTCGGGCCACGCTGACCCTGGTACTTGGAGCCGACCTTGTCGCTGCCGTAGGGGTGCTCGGCGGGGCTGGTCAGGCGGAGCAGGCAGAGCTGACCGATCTTCATACCTGGCCACAGGGTGATCGGCAGATTGGCTACGTTCGACAGCTCCAGCGTGATGTGCCCGGAGAAGCCCGGATCGATGAAGCCCGCGGTGGAGTGCGTCAGCAGACCGAGTCGGCCCAGTGAGCTCTTGCCTTCGAGACGGCCCGCCAGATCGTGTGGCAGCGTGCAGGTTTCGAGTGTCGAGCCGAGTACGAACTCGCCCGGGTGCAGCACGAAGGGTTCGCCTTCGGCGGGCTCGACCAGGGTGGTCAACTCGTCCTGCTGCTGCGCCGGGTCGATGTGCGTGTAGCGGGTGTTATTGAAGACCCGGAACAGGCTGTCCAACCGGACGTCGACGCTGGAGGGTTGCACCATGGCGTCATCGAACGGGTCGATGCCGAGACGTCCAGCAGCGATTTCAGCCCGAAGATCGCGATCTGAGAGGAGCACGCGGGGAGCCTATCGGGCTGGGTTGATATCCTGCAGCGGCACCATGCCGATGTAGTTCAATGGCAGAACATCAGCTTCCCAAGCTGAATACGCGGGTTCGATTCCCGTCATCGGCTCCACGAAGGTTGAATCTCCGTCACAACGGATACTTTGTGCCCCATGGATGTGCGCGCGATCGGCAAGGGCCTGGGCAGCTTGGACCGTGAGGTCTTCGAAGCAGTAGCCGAGTCGCCGAGCCCACTCCTGGACGCCACTATGCCCCGCCTGACCAGGGCCGCCGACCATTCCAAGCTGTGGTTCGCCATCGCGGCCGGTATGGGCGCGTTCGGCAGCCAGTCGGTGCGACGTGGCGCCGCACGCGGCGTCGTCAGCCTCGCGGTGACCAGCCTGGTGACCAACCAGCTCGCCAAACGAATCTGGGTCCGGCCGCGCCCGGACCGCACCCTTATCCCGCTGGTCCGGCGGAGCAAGCGTGTGCCCACCTCCAATTCCCTGCCATCAGGGCACTCCGCGAGCGCCGCGGCGTTCGCGGTGGGCGTCGGCCTCGAATCCGCGCCGGCCGGTCTGCCGCTGGCACTGCTCGCCGGCCTGGTCGGACTGTCGCGGGTGGCCACCGGCGCGCACTATCCCGGTGACGTGTTCGCCGGCTTCGGCATCGGCGCCGCCATCGCGGTCCTGGGCGCGCGCATCGTCCCGACCATTCCGGCCACCACCCTGCCGACGTCGGAGCCATTGCGGTTCCGCACCGAGCCCAGGCCGGAGGGCGAAGGCGTGGCACTGGTGATCAACCCGGCGTCCGGCGACGGGACGGGCAAGCGGGTCATCGATGAAGCCCGAAAAGCCTTACCGCGCATGGAAATCGTGGAGCTCCAAAAAGACAACGACATCGAGAAAGTGTTGCGGGAGACGGCCGCACGCACCGAGGTGCTCGCGGTCGGTGGCGGCGACGGGACGGTGGCATGCGCGGCGGGCATCGCCGTCGAGGCCGGCGTGCCGCTGGCGGTGTTCCCGGGCGGCACGTTCAACCACTTCGCCAAGGACATCGGTTGCGATTCGGTGGCCCGCACCGTGGAGGCCATCGCCGAAGGCTCCGCGGCCTACGTGGATCTGGTGTGCCTCAACGAGAAACGCATGGTGATCAACACCGCCAGCATCGGCGCCTACCCGAACTACGTGCGCACGCGCGAGAAGCTCGAACGGCGGATGGGCAAACGCCTGGCCGGCATGTACGCGTTGTACCTGACGCTGCGCAAGGAAGCCCCGGTACGAATCAGCTACGACGACAAGACACTTGAGACCGAACTGTTCTTCCTGGGCAACTCGACGTACTTCCCGTCCGGCTTCGCCCCGTCGGTGCGGCCGCGCCTCGATGACGGCCTGATCGACGTCCGAATCCTGGAAACCGGGCGCCGGTTCAGCCGGCTGCGCATCGCGACGGCGGTTCTGTTGGGCCGGCTGGAACGCAGTCCGCTGTATCACGAACTGCAGGTGCCGGAGTTCCGGTTCGTCGCGGTCGACGGACCCACCACCGTCGCCTACGACGGCGAGGTGGGAGAAGCGCTGAGCGAGGCCAGCTTCACCGTGCGGTACCGGGCGCTGCCGGTGTTTCGTCCTCTGCACTGACCATTGGCGCGCACGGCAACTCATGGACGGTTGCGCCATGCAAAGCCAACCAACTGGTTCCACACACCCATCGCATTCGAATGTATGATCGAAGACGTAGCCGCAGCGCCTCCAACAGCAGGTTCGGGGTGAGGTATCGATAGAAGTGCAGAATAGAGACAGCTTCAACGGTCTTGGGGTGGCAGATACCGATGTCTGCCACAATCTCGGCATGGCTCCCCCACTATCGGTATTAGACCGAGAGATGTATTCGGAGGCCGAAGCTGCTCGCCTACTGCGGGTCGCACAGGGGACATTGCACTACTGGTTGGAAGGCAAGACCACCCGAGACGGTCACATATATCAGCCCGTGATCCGCCCCGAACCAACGAAGCGGCGGACGGTGACATGGGCAGAGTTTGTTGAGGCTGGACTACTCAGTCAGTACCGCCAGCGAAACGTTGACCTCGACGAGGTCCGTCGTTTCATCGCCGTCCTACGTGAGAAAACGGGTCACCCCTACCCTCTAGCGTCCGAGCGTCCGTGGGCTCTGAACGGGCGCCTTTTGGTGGAGGCTCAACAGGAAAGCGAGCTCCCCCCGGAGTACTGGCTCTACGCGCCGACCGATGGTCAGCTCCTCCTACGGACTCCGGCCGCTCAGAGCTTTCTTGATCGAGTGACCTTCGAAAGCGATGAAGCCGTCTTATGGCGGCCCGCGGGCACGGATTCTCCTGTGGTCATTGACCCCGATTCGCGGTTTGGTCGTCCGTCCGTAAATGGCATCAGCACATCGATCATCAAGGAGTACTCCGACGACGGTTACGGCTATGACGAGATCGCTGAGGAGTTCAATCTAGATATTCGCGATGTGGAACTTGCCGTCGCGTACGAGCTTGAAGTCAAGTCGGCATAGGCGACTAACAAAGAGCCATTTGCCCGTGAAGAATGCTGAAGTCCGCTTCTATTTCGACGCAGATATCCTCGGGCTGGCGCACGTCGTCTGCCGACTCCGCGCGGACTGCACTTATCCTGCCGACCCAGGGCGGACGATCAAACGACACGCACGTCCGCCGTGCGAAATTCCTCAGCGCGCTAAAGATCGCGAATGGATCCCTGCGGTCGCCGAACGTGGTTGGGTCGCAATCACACGGGATGCCGATATTCAAACGCATCTGAGTTTGCTGCAGCTCGTCAAGGAGTACGGACTGAGGCTGGTCACGTTGTCAGGCAAGGAGGCGGTCGCTCCATGGGAACAGTTGGAGATTCTCATGCCCCATTGGCGCAAGATTGAGGAGATCCATCAGCGACAAGGGCCGATGATACTGGGCGCGACCCGCACGTCACTCCGCTACATCAACATTGACGCGGCAATCGGAAAGATCCGCGACGGACGTCAGCAGCCTGGTGATCGCAATCCCCACAGGAGTAGCGGGCCGCCAACGCTCTTCTAGCGGAGTCAGCCTCCATCGGGCTTGTGGGTCTCCCGAGCACCAGTCAAGTCCGAATGCACAGTCCAACAATGGGTCGACCAGCAATTACGGACACCGACTCCGTTGTCAAGCCAACGCGCGCAAGGCATTTGCGTCCGGCGGCTGGCCGACCAGTTCCGCCCCTGAGAGGCCCCTAGGGCCGCATCTCGTACGCACCGTCGTACGCCGCCACCTGTTCCCAGACCCGGTCGAAACGACCCACATCGGCAATCGGTTTGCGGATCGCCGCCAAGGCCCACTCCTGTTGCGCCACCGTTGAACTCGGCTTGCCGTGCAGCGCAACGGCATACGACGAGAAGTCACGGATCTGGAAGTCGAAGATCTGATCCAGCAGGTCGTGGTCGAGACCGGTCAGTTCGGCCTGTTCCAGGATCAACTGCCCGTAGACGACGAGCGTGAACAGATGCCCGACGACCAGAACGAAGTCGAGGTCGCGCTGCTGGTCGGCGTCGGGCGCCGCGGTCAGCAGCAGGTCCTTGAAGGCCTGCACCTGCTCGTAGAAGCGGGCCACGTTCGGCACCGCGAGGTTCCGCTCGTACACCGGCGCCCAGTCCGCGAACTGCACCTTGGAGGCACCGCGCGCGGGCCCCTGCGCCCAGAAGAACACGTCATCGGCCGCGTCGTCGCGGGTGCCGATCTCCGGGTAGCTCGCCGGGTTGAACATGTAGTTCGGCATGAACTTCAGGATCTGCGCGACGTTGACGTGCACCGTGCCCTCGAGCCGGGGCAGCGCACCGATGAGGCGGTTGACCTCGTTGAAGTAGGTGTTCTTCTCGAATCCCTTGGCGGCCAGCACATCCCAAAGCAGGGTGATGACGCGCTCACCCTCGGAGGTGACCTTGGACTTGGTGACGGGGTTGAACAGCAGGTAGCGACGGTCGTCGAGACCGGCGCTGCGGAAGTAGTCGATGGCGCGATCGCTGAACAGCTTCATCGCGATCAACCGGGCGTAGACGTCGACGAATGACGCACGCACGTGCGGGAAGTCGGTCACCGGGTTGCCATAGAGGATCCGGTTGTTGGCGTGCGTGATCGCCTCGTAGAAGGCGTGCTCGCACATACCGATCGAGCCGCTGCACAGGTTGAACTTGCCGACGTTGACGGTGTTGAGCGCCGCCGAGAACGCCTCCGGCCCGGTGCACAGGATGTCCTCCTCGTGCACCGGATAGTCGTTGAGCCGGAACGTACTGACGAACATCTGGCCGTGCACGACGTTGTCGATCAGTTGATAGTCCTGATGGCCGCTGTCCGCGACGAACCACACGTAGCCGTCGGGCCCGTCGACGTCGGTGCGGCGCGAGAACACCGACACCATGCCCGCGACGTTGCCGTTGCCGATGTAGTACTTCTCCCCCGACGCCCGGAACACGACGCCCTCGTCGGACGTCGGCGTCAGCAGCATGTCGGTGTTGTAGATGTCGGCGCCGTGCTCGCGTTCGGACAGCGCGAACGCCATGACCCCGCCCGCCTCGAGCTGGGCGGCGGCCCGCTCCTTGGCCTTGATGTTGTCGCTCTGCCAGATCGGGCCGAGGCCGAGGATGGTGACCTGTTCCGCGTACCAGTACGCGAGCCCGTAGAACCCGAGGATCTCGCTGAGCACGGCATTGCGCGAGGTGTCCCAGCGCTTGTTCGGATCACCGTCGGCGAACTCCGACGGCGTCAGGAACGTCGCGAAAACGCGCTCCCGCTTGATGAATTCGAGAAAGTCGGCGACCCAGGTCGCGTCCAGATCGTCCTGCAGCAACCGCGCCTTGCCGCGATCCTCGAACCAATCGATCAGCGCTCGCAACTGACGCCGCGTCTCGGGATCGAATTGCTGAGGGTCGAAATCGTTCGGGTTGAGCAACAGGCCGCGAGAGTTCGGCATGGGTACCTTCTTCGGTCCGGGTTTGGCACGAATCTAGCGCCCGGACGCTCGTGGGACCGCGGATTGCGCGTACTTACCCGAGGGCCACGCCGAGCTCCTCGGCGAACACCCTGATCATGTGCTGCACGCCAATCTCGTTGCGGCCGATGATCATGTGGTCGTGCTGGCCGTGCCTGACGCCTTCCCCGCACTGGGGCAGCATGGCGAAGTCCTCGTCGACGACCGCGGCGTGGACGTTGTCGTACACCTGGTCGTAGACCGCGCGCATCTCATCAGTGGTGGCCGGCACGCGTCCCATCCAGCTGTGCCGGACCGTGCACCGGGTCGGTTCGCCGGCCGGCAGGATGTCGATGATCTCGACGCCGACCGGGCTGTTCGCCAGGATCAGATTGGGATAGATCCAGTAGATGACGCCCATGTTCTGATGCGGGTCCCACGACCCCGACGGGTCCTCGGCCAGGGTGGCAACCCAGGTGAAGGGAAAGCCGATGCGATGGTGCTTGCCGTACTCGTCGTAAACCCCGGTGTTGGGCAGGGTGTTCTGCCCAATCACGCTCTCGCCGTGGACAAATGGGAAGTGATACCCCTCGGCGAACGCTTCCAGGGCGCCCTTCCACGACACTTGGGACTGGAACTCCTTCTCCGTGTGGTAGCCGTATGCGGCATAGTTCATTAGTTCGAGTTCCGGCCCGATGGACCCGAGATGGCCATCGACGTCGATGTCGGCGCCGGCAGTCAGCACGGCCCAGATGAAGCCATGTCGCTCCTGGCTCGGCAGCTCAACAAGTCCGTAATCGGCCTTGTCCATCGAATCGAACCCCGCCCTGCCGGGAACCGTGAACAGCTCGCCGGTGTTCTTGTAGCTCCACGCGTGGTACGGGCACGTGAACCGGGCGGCGTTACCGGCGCCGCAGGCCGGCTTCGCGCCGCGATGCCGGCAGTAGTTCAGCAAGACGTGACTGACACCGTCACGGTCGCGGGTCACCAGGAGCGAGTCGCCCAACACCGAGCGCACGACGTAGTCGTTGACGTTGGGAATCTGGGCCGACGGCACGATCGCCAGCGGCACCCGGCGCAGCACCTGCGACTCCTCGATTTCCGTGATCTTCGGATCTCGGTAGTAGTGCAACGGCACCCGGAGTTCACGGTCAGCCATGTCCGTCGTCTTGTCGACCGCATGACGCAAGGCGCGCCTGGTCAGTGCCTCGTCCTGATTGCTGACCGGTCCTTCGGTGATCGCCGTCATTGCTGACCTCATTTCACGTTCGGCAATATTCGGACCATACATCAGTGGCACTATGTATGGTCAAGAGTCGGTGACGTTCAGCGATGAGCGGCGGGATGGAAGTATGCGGTGATGCGCAGACACGGCTGGTCTGGTGACATTCCCGTCGACGACGCGGAGGCGGTTCGCCGCATTGTCAGCGCGGCCCGCTCGTCGATCGACGCGCGTGGTTCGGTGAGCGTGTCCGATGTGGCCACCGAACTCGGGATCACCCGGCAGACCGTGTACCGCTATTTCCCGACGCTCGACGCGCTGATGGCGGGCACCGCGCTGTCGGCCGTCGAAGGCTTTCTGGACCGCTTGGCCGACGACCTGCAGTCGATCACCGACCCCACCGACGCCGTGATCGAAGGCATCGCCTACACCTTGGAACAGCTCCCCAACGACCGGTACCTGAGCCTGGTCATGCATCCCGGCAGGGCGAGTGCGTTCGCCGCGGGCGTCACCTCCGAGACGGCGATTTCCTTCGGCCGCTCCATCCTCGAACGTTTCCAAGTCGATTGGCCTGCAGCCGGATTCAGTGGCCGGCAACTCGATGAGCTCGTCGAGTTCATGCTGCGCACACTGCAGTCGTTCATCCTGGATCCCGGCGGCCCTGACCGCCACGGCAAGGAGTTACGCGCGTTCCTCCGTCGTTGGGTCGCGCCCGCCGTCCAGCTGCATCACGACACAGCCACCCACGCAGCTCCGTAGCCGCGCGGACGGGCGACCCATCCCGGCATCTGAAACTCGCTCGCCCCCGGCCTGTCCCGCGTGCAAGCATGCCCACATGGCCAAGCAGTTCCCGGAGATCAACGACCGGTTCCGCACGTTCATCGCCGCGCAGAGCATCTACTTCGTGGCGACCGCAGCGCGCGACGGCCGGGTCAACCTGTCGCCGAAGGGCTTGGACTCGCTTCGCGTCCTCGGGCCACATCGGGTGGCCTGGCTCAATCTGACCGGCAGCGGCAACGAGACCTCGGCGCACCTGCTCGACAACCCGCGAATGACGTTGATGTTCTGCTCGTTCGAGCGTGAGCCGATGATCCTGCGGCTGTATGGCACCGCCCGTGAGGTCGCGCCCGGCGACGCGGACTGGGATGAGCTCTACAGCCAGTTCCCGCCGCACATCAGTGCCCGTCAGATCTATGACCTGAGCGTGGACATCGTCCAGACCTCATGTGGTTTCGGCGTGCCGCTCATGTCGGTCGAGTCCGAGCGCGTGCTGCTCGACACCTGGGCCGAGAAGAAGGGGCCGGAGGGTGTCGCCGACTACTGGCAGCAGAAGAACCTGTCGAGCATGGACGGCGCGCCGACCAAGCTGGCGCTGGGCTGAGCTCAGCCGGCGCAGGCGTCGGGGGCATCGACCCGCAGCGGGACATCGACGGGCACCGTATAGGTGACGACGACGTCGGCGGCACCGGTGTTCTCGTTGGCAACCCGGTGCGGTACCCCAGCGGGAATGAAAACCGCTTGGCCACTGCCAAACTCAGTTCCCGCGCAATCGCCCGCGGTCTGCAGCACGACCCCACCGGTGTTGATCACCGAATATTCGGTGCCGGGGTGCGTGTGCCAGCCGCTGCTGGCGCCCGGCGCCAACTTCAGTCCCTGAATGATGAGGGTCGACGGCGCGCCCCCGGTGTCGATGTCCACCGGAGCCGTGGTGTCGCCGCGCGCCAGGTCGGTCCGCACGACGTCACCCTCGGGCGGCGTCGCCGCTGCGACGGGCGCCGACAACATGACCAAGCCGAGTGCGGCACAGGCATTCCCAACGCGCAACTTTGTCATGCACCCACTGTGCGCGATGTCCGACGACCGCGTGCGGGTTTCGGCTACGCGACCATGACGTCGACCGACAGCCGCTCCCCGAGGGCGTAGACGGTCGGCCAGTCCTGGTTCTGCGCGGCCGATTCCAGTGCATCGATGAGAGGGCTGTCCACCCCCAGTTCGGCCAGCCACGACGACACGGTGGCGGCGATCTGTTCTCCGGGCACCTCTTCGGCACGCCGGCCGTGCAGACGGTCGACCACCACGAAGGTCGGCGCGGCGGGGCGCCGACGGCGGAAGTCGATGATGCTCATATCAATTGAACGAATCAGCCGTCAAAAAGGTTCACCCGGCTGGGCGCACCTAACGTGGAGTCATGGCTCGTTCGATGCGCGACCGCATGCTCGCTGGTGACCTGTACCTCGCCGATGATCCCGAATTGATCCGCGAGTCCAAACACGCACAGCGGCTCACCCACCGGATCAACGCGCTCGATCCCACCGACCTCGAGGAACGCAACCGTCTACTCCGAGAACTCCTCGGCGCTTTCGGGGACGGCAGTGAGATCCGGCCGCCGCTGCAGTGCGACTACGGCTACCAAACGACCATCGGTGCACGCACTTTCGCGAACTGGGGGCTCATCCTGCTCGATGTCGCGCGGATCAGCATCGGCGACGACGTCCAGATCGGACCCAACGTGCAGCTGTTGACGGCCACTCACCCGCTCGAGCCGGGGCCCCGGAGAGACAAGTGGGAAGCAGCCGAGCCCATCACGATCGGTGACAACGTGTGGCTCGGCGGCGGCGTCATCGTGTGCCCCGGCGTCACGATCGGTGCCGGCACCGTCGTGGGTGCCGGTTCGGTCGTCACCCGCGACCTGCCGCCGCGTGTGCTGGCCGTCGGGTCGCCGGCCCGGGTGGTGCGCCCGCTGTAGACCACGATTCAAAGTCAATCTAATCATTTGACCATGCGGCCAATTGACCGTCATGTAAATATGGCGGCGTGACTGAAGATGCCGATGTGGCACAAGCTCGGGCATTGCGCGCCGAGCTGCGTAGGCATGCCTGGGACCTCGCATCCAGGCTGGCCCGGGTCGAGTCCCTGCCCGATGCGACGGCCTGGTCAGAGCGGGCGCGATCGATGCGCCGGCGCGCCCGAGAGCTGCGGCGCGACCTCGACGAGGCCAGGTTCCTGATCGACCGATTGCATGCCCGGTTCCCGAGCATCGACGCGGCGGGTACATCGGCAGACGCTCCAAGTTATTGAGAACCCTCATTGACAATTACCCACTAGATGGTTAACAGTGCTAAGCGTCTCCGATGAAAGGCGCACCATGAGCACGCAGGACCAGCTCAACGAGCTCGGCTACTACGCCGTCACCCGGCATCCCGCGGACACCCGCGTGGTGCTACCCGAAGCTCGGGATGCCGAGGCGCTCGGGTTGGGCTCCTGCCACATCGGTGAGCGCTTCACCGTGAAGGACGCGGGCGTCCTCAGCGGCGCGGTGGCAGGCGCCAGCACGACGCTGGGCATCGCGCCGTCGACCAATCACCACACCCGGCACCCCACGGTCACCGCGACCATCGGGTCGACGATGCATGCCCTGACCGAGGGCCGGTTCGCCATGGCCTTCGGCCGCGGGATGGGGCCCTACTGGCAGGCGATCGGCCTGCCGGTCGTGACCGAGGCGCGGCTGCGCGATTTCTTCGGCATCCTGCGCCGCCTCTGGGCCGGCGAGATGATCCTCGATCACGACGGCCCAGCCGGGAAGTGGCCCATGCTGCGCCACGTGAACGGCCTGGAAGACGGGCCGCCGATCGGCCTGGTGGCGGTTGGCCCGAAGACCATGGAACTGGCCGGCGAGATTGCGGATTTCGTTGTGCTGCATACGTTCTTCTCCGACGAGGCGACGGAGAAGTCTGTCGCCGCGGTACGCCGCGGCGCGGAGAAGGCCGGCCGGGATCCGGACAGTGTCCGCATCTGGGCCTGCTTGGCGACGGTCCCCGATGCGTTGTCCGAGGACGACCAGATCCGGCGTGGCGTCGGACGGCTCGCGACGTACCTGCAGGCGTACCCAGATGTCCTGGTCTCGGCCAACGGCTGGGACCGGGCGACGTGGGATCGCATCCGGCAGTCCGACCTGTTCACGGATGCGGCGACCGCCGGACCGATCGATGCCAGCGCGTCGTTCGAGACGCTGCAGCGGATCGCCGAGCTGATCCCTACCGAGTGGCTGGACGCCGTCGCCAAGGGCTCGCCGCAGGACTGCGCGAAAACCATTGCTCGCCAGTATGATCTGGGCGTGCATTCGGTGATCATGCACGGGGCCAGTCCGCACGAACTGGCGCCCGTCGTCGAGGCCTACCGGGCCAACCGGCCGACGCTGCACCGGGCCGTCGCGGCGAATCCGGGCCGATTTGCCTGACCGTCCGGCCCGCGACTCCCCGCAGGCGGCCCTCGCCCGCGAGCAGTGGCAGGCTGTCGTCACGGAGTCGGGCGCCGGCACCAAGCTGAACAAGCGCGGGCTGGAAACCCGGGCCCGCCTGCTCGACGTCGCCATCCGCTGTCTGGCCGACAGCGGTGGCGAGCCGGTGTCGGCGAACCGCATCGCCAAGGATGCGGGCGTCACCTGGGGCACGGTGCAACACCAGTTCGCCGACCTGGACGGGCTCTGGGTCGCGGTCATCACCGAAATCCACTCCCGCAGTTGGGCCTCGGGCCCGGAGACGCCGCGCAGCGGCACCCTGCGCGAACGGGTGGAGGGCGCCATCGAATCCGTGTGGCGCTACCTGGACACCACCGAGGGCCGCGCCCTCACCGCGCTGCGCACGTCACTGCCCGCGCGACGCTCTGACATCGCCGCCGAATACCCGCGCACCGCAGCGGCTTTCGCGGCCCGCGAACTCGACTGGATTCAGGGTTTCGATTATCTGATGGAAGGGCTCGACGTCGACCCGCATCAGTTGCACCGGGTGCGGTGCCTGCTTCCCGCGGCGATCCGCGGTCTCAGCAACGAACGGCAGATCGGGTTCACGTCGGATCTCGATGTCGCCCGCGCGGCGCTGACCGATGCCGTCGTCGCGTTGCTGACCCCGCCGCGGCCGTAGTCACTCAACGAGATCGGCGGTCGCGGGTCCGAACAGGTACAGGTGATCGAGCACCGGCGCCGCGTCCCCGGACCACGCCATGGCCGCCATCTGACGACGGCTGCGCCGCCCGGTGCGCCAGCGCACCGCTTCGAATCGCGTCGTCTTCAGATCGACCGCAGGTTCCGCGTCCGGACCGCACCGGTACTCACCATCCTCGACGAACACACGCATCGGCACCGGCGTGACCAGCATACGCAGGAGCTGATCCGAAACCTGCTGCAGGGCAGCGGAATCACGCGCGCCCGGTCGGCCGATCGCATCCCGGATGTCATGTTCGTGGACGACGATGTCGCCGAGCGGCGGCGCGATGCCCTCCCGTGCGAGCCGCGGCAGCTCGGCGGCCGCATCGCCCCAGGCCCGCAGGATGTCGTCGCGGCCGCAGCCATCGAACCGAGCCACTTGCGCTGCCGTCTGGGCATCGTTGGGTGGGGCGACCCGGCGCCCCGCGGCCCAGTCCTGCGCGACGCCGGCCATGTGTGCCAGCACATCCCGCACCGACCAGCCGGGACAGGCAGCGACCGCAGTATCGACGGAAACATCTGGCGCACTGACCAACTCGACGATGCGGTCCATGGCCTGCTGGTAGAGATCCGCGAGATGGGCTTCATCGCTCACAGGAGGCGCACCCTTCCGTGCGGGGCGGGCGGGGATCGTCGGGCTTGCTGGGATCGGGGTCGCCGAACCATCGCGAGGGTTGATGCTCGCCGTAGGTGTCATGCCAGTCCCACCATTCGTAGGGTGGGTCCTGCGGGTATCCGGGCGGCGAGTCCTCCCAGGTCTCCTGCCGGCCGAGCGCCGTCATGTCGAGATAGCTCCACGAGGTGCCGAGCGCCTCGTCGCCGCGGTTGTTGATGAAGTAGGTGCGGTAGATGGCGTCACCGTCGCGGATGAAGGCGTTGGTGCCGTGCCACTCGTGTACGCCGAAGTCGACGTCGAAGTCGTCGGTGATTGTGTACCAGGGCATCTTCCAGCCCATCCGGGCCGTCATCCGCGCGATGTCGGGCTGCGGCGCGCGTGAGGCGAACGCCAGCGTCGTGTCGCGCGCGTTCAGGTGGGCCACATGGCCGACGTTGTCGGCGATCATCGAACAACCCCGGCAGGCGTGCTCGGGCCAGCCCTGTACGCCCTCCTCGAAGAACGCCCGGTAGATCACGAGTTGCCTTCGCCCACTGAACAAGTCGGCCAGGCTGAGCTCGCCGTCCGGACCGACGAAGGTGTAGTCCTTGGTGACCGGCGTCCACGGCATGCGGCGGCGCATCGCCGCCAACTGGTCCCGCTGGCGGGTCCATTCCTTCTCGGCGACGAGCATCTTCTCCAGCGCGGCGTCCCATTCGGCCGCGGACACGATGTCGGGTTTCTGCACGGCGTCTCTCCTCCACAGAATCATTAAACAAACTTGTTGAACGTCACCGTTCCAGGAGAGCACGATCCGCCGCTATAGTCAACAAGATGGTTGAAGATCAGCTGCTAGACCGGGCCTACGCCGCCCTGGCAGATCCGACGCGCCGCCGGCTATTGGAGACGCTGCGGCAAGGCGATGCGCGCATCACCGACCTGGCCGCCCCGCTGCCGATGACGTTCGCCGGCGTCTCCCGGCATATCGGCGTGCTGGAATCGGCGGGCCTGGTACAACGCGATGTCCGCGGCCGCGAACGCTGGGTGTCCCTGCGCCCCGAGGGGCTGACCATGGCGCAGCAGTGGATCAACGAACAATCCAACTTCTGGTCGGTGCGGGCGGATGCCCTCGCAGACCGCTTGCGACGCAAAGGAAACGGTCAATGACAGAACCCGTCACCGTGCGCGTGCAGCGCGTCATGCCGGCAGTCCCCGACGTGGTGTTCGGCGAGTGGCTCGATGTCGAGTCGCTGATGGACTGGATGTGCCCACGCCCGTCCCGGTGCGTCGCCATCACCGTCGAACCCCATGTCGGCGGCAAGCTGCGGTTCGACGTCGACCACGACGCCACGGGCACCATCGTCCTGATCATCGGCCACTTCCTGGAGATCGACCGCCCGCGACTGCTGCGTTTCACGTGGAGCAATTCGAACTGGCCCGACCCGACGATGGCCAGCGTCGTCAACGTCACCTTCGAACCCCACGGCGAGGGCGAGACGCTGATGAAGATCGAACACTCTCTGCTGCCCTCGCACGAGTACGGCAACTTCCACAACGGCTGGGCGCGCACCGCCGAGCAGTTGGAGGTCGTGCTGCGTAAGCGCTGACCGGGACGGCTAGGTCAGAAGTCCCCGCAACGCCGTCGCAGCCAGCCGCCGGGCGTGTTCCTCGGTCAGCGTGTAGTGCCCGGTCATGCGACGAAAGATCAAGGGCCCGAACAGGATGTCGATGACATCGTTGATGTCCACTGTCGCATCGACCTCGCCACGATCCGCGGCCCGCTGCCACAGCGTGGTGATGGCCGCTCGCCGGCCGCTGAGGAAGTACTCCCGGAAATACGTCGCGCCGGCGGGATCGTCGACGCATGCCGCGAGCAGTTGGGCGAACACCTCGCCGCGCGCGCTGGCATAGAACGCCGAGACGCGCACGACCTGTTCGGTGAGATCGCCTGCCGCGCCGCCGGTATCAGGCAGCGGCAGGGCCTGCGCCATCATGGTGCCGAACGCCTCGGCGGCCACCGCGGTCCGCGACGGCCAGTGCTTGTAGATGGTGGCCTTGCTGGCACCGGACCGAGCGGCGATGGCGTCGACCGTCGCGGCAGGGAAGCCGCCCTCGTCGAGCAGCTCCGATGTCGCGTCGAGGATGGCCTGATGGATACGGTCGCTGCGCGCACCGGTGGGGCGGGCGAAGGTGACTTCGTCCGCCCCGGAACGGGTTTCAGGCGACATCGTCGTGGTCGGTGGACTCGGCGACGGCGCGCCACTGCGCCAGTTCAGCCTGCACGTGGGCGATTTTGGCCTCCACGGCGGCAATGGTGTCGCGACCCAGCTGCAGCCGCACCGGCGGCTGCTCCGACTCGACGACGTCGATGATCGCGTTCGCGGCCTTCACCGGGTCGCCGGGCTGGTCGTGGTTGCGCTCCCCGGCGGTGATGCGCATCTGGCCGGCGGGGCCGTCGGCGTAGTCGTCGATGACGTGCTGCTGCGTGTGCAGGCTCGACGAGTCCAGGAAATCGGTGCGGAAGTAGCCGGGCTCGACGACCATGGCATGCACGCCAAGGGGTTTCAGTTCGGCATGCAGCGCTTCCGACAGCGCCTCGACGGCGAACTTGGTCGAGGCGTAGACGCCCCAGCCGGGCGAGCTGACGAAGCCGCCGACCGACGAGATGTTGACGATCGTGCCAGAGCGCTGTGCCCGCAGCACCGGCGTCACCGCACGGGTCACGGTGAGCAACCCGAAAACGTTGGTCTCGTACACCGCGCGCACCTCGGCGTCGCCGGCTTCCTCGACCGCACCCAGCAGCCCGCGGCCGGCGTTGTTGATCAACACATCGATGCGGCCGAACCGCTCGACCGCGGCCTGTGCGGCGGCACGCGCCTGCGCCTCGTCGGTGACATCCAGCGGGACAGCCAGCAGATGATCGCCGGCGTCGGGCAGCGCCGCGGTGACGGCCGCGGCATCACGGGCCGTGGCGACGACATCGTGCCCGCGCGACAGCGCTTCGCGGGCGATCTCCAGGCCGAATCCGCGGGACGCTCCGGTGACGAACCAAACGCTCATGATGTGACCTCTCCGAGGTTCAACTGAACTGTACGATCAGTTTAGTTTTGATGGACGCACGATGCAACGGCGGACTTCCGCGGGTTATTCCACCGCCCGGCGCACTGCTACCGTCGCCCCGTGGATCTGACGGACTCGTACACCCGCGTGCTGCCGCCGCACATCCGCGACCGGTACGAGTTCATCGAAACCCGCAACGCCGCCGCGATCCTCGCCGCCACCAACCCGCAGCGGTTCGACGAGCTCCTCACCGCCCTGCACGAATTCCAGCTCCGTACCGACGATCTCGTCCAGCCCGGCGGCCAGGAGACCGAACTCGCCGCCCGCCTCAACACCGCCTTCCGCAACAAGGGCTGGCGTGAGGCACGCGTGGACACCCGAATCCGCTTGGAACTGCGCAAGATGCCGCACAAGCCGGCGGGCGAGATGCACCCCACGCTGGAAGACACCGAGGTCTTCAACGAGGGCTACAAGGTCGACAACTTCGTCGACCGGCTGGCCCTCGATGTGGAGTGGAATGCCAAGGACGGCAACCTCGATCGCGACCTGAGCGCGTACCGCGCGCTGTATGACGCGGCGCTGATCGACGTCGCCGTCATCATCACCCGCACGCAGACCGACCTGCGCACGCTCGGCTACCGCCTGGGCATCGAGGCCGGCATGGACGACGAGCGCGCCCGCCGCATCCTGGCCACCACGACCACCACCAACACCGAGAAGCTGCGGCCCCGCATGCAGCGCGGCGACAGCGGCGGCTGCCCGCTGCTGGCCGTCGCGATCTGCGCCCGCACCTGGGCCGACCACGCCCCGGTTCGAGACGACCGGCAACCCGCAGACGACATCGGCCTCTGGGAAGCCTGACCTGTCGGTGCCATCGCCTACGATTTCGTGAAGATCTTCTCCGTTCGAAAAGATCTAATTCGAAGGTAGGAGTGACAACGTGGCGAAACGCAGCGATCAGGCCGGCGCCGAGTCGAAGGCCGCCCCCCTGCGCGATATCGCCGCGCCGCCGCCGCTGCCCACCATCGATGGCGGCTGGAAGACCGTATTGGCCGATCCGCCTTGGCGTTTCACCAATCGAACCGGCAAGGTGGCACCGGAGCACCGGCGCCTTGACCGGTACTCCACGCTCGATCTCGAGGCCATCTGCGACATCCCGGTGTCCACCGTCGCCGCGCGTGACTCGCACCTGTACCTGTGGGTGCCCAACGCGCTGCTGCCCGAGGGGCTGCGCGTCATGGAGGCGTGGGGCTACCGCTACGTCTCCAACGTCATCTGGGCCAAGCGGCGCAAGGACGGCGGGCCCGACGGCCGCGGTGTCGGCTTCTATTTCCGCAACGTCACCGAGATCATCCTGTTCGGCGTGCGCGGCAGCATGCGCACGCTGCCGCACGCCCGCAGCCAGGTCAACATGATCGAGACCCGCAAGCGGGAGCATTCCCGCAAGCCCGACGAGCAGTACGGATTCATCGAGGCCTGCTCGCCCGGCCCGTATCTGGAGCTGTTTGCCCGGCATCCGCAGCCGGGTTGGACGGCGTGGGGCGACGAGTCCGCCGCCGATGTCACGCCGCGCGGCCAGGTCCACAAGGGTTACGCCGGGGGCGCCATCGACGTGCCGCCGGTGACCAAGCACGTCCGGCTGGACCCGACGACGGCCGAACGCATCGGCAAGGAACTGCGCATCCGCTACGAGAACGGCGAGAGCATCCGCCAGCTCGCCGAGGAGACCGGCTACGGAATCACCCGCGTACGCGGACTGCTGGAGCGGGCCGGCACCACGTTCCGCGGTCGCGGCCCCCAATGAGAATGGGCCCCGCCGAAGCGGGGCCCATCGACAGTTGTCGGAGGTTTACCAGACGCGCACGTAGTCGACGAGCATCTCGGCCGGGTAGCTGCCACCCTTGGGGTCGCCGCCACCGGAACCGGACACCGCCAGGTTCAGAACCGGGAACACCGAGTAGCCGGGCAGGTTGAACGGCCAGTCGTCCAGAGAGTTCGCCGGCACGTAGAAGTACGGCTGCATGCCTTCGGTGTAGTCCTGCCAGAACGACATACCGGCGTCGTTCCAGGTGACGCGCCAGGTGTGCCAGCCACCGTCGATCGGGTGCGGGTGCGTGTCGAACGACGTGCCGTCCGACCGGGCGTGCACCGTGGTGCCCGACGGCCACTCACCATTGCCGTACCACTCGGCCAGGTCGATCTCGCCGCCGACGACGGGGTGGTCGTTGGACAGCCACCAGGCCGGCCAGCAGCCGTTGGTCAGGCAGTTGAACTTGATCCGGGCTTCCCAGGTGGTGTTGATGCCACCCCAGAAAGTGCCGAAGACCTTGCCGCTGGTGTATTTCCCGTTGGCATCGCGCGTGGCGCGGATGACGAGGTTGCCCTTGCCGTCGAGGAAGACGTGCTCCCGGTCGTCGCGGTACTGACCCATGTTCTCCGGGCGGTCCCAGAACACCGGGTTCTTGATGGTCTCGCGCCGCGGCGAGATGTTCCACTTGGCCGGGTCGGGCCGCGACCCGGCGGGGCCGTCGAACTCATCGTGGAAGATGTAGGTGGGCGTTTGCGCGGCGGGCTGCGGGGCCAGCGGCGCAGTGGGCGAACTGCCCGGTTGGGGATCCGCCAGAGCGGCGGGGGACGGCATCGCGGCGGCGGCCAGCAGGCCAAGCCCCGACGCGCGCATCATGTTTCGACGATCCATTTCCGGCACAAGGGGATATACAAGCCGCTCAGACAGACTTGGCGCAACTTACGACACGCTTGAAATCACCTGTCAGAGCGGCATTCTCATCACGGGCGCAGGAGCGCTAACCAGCAGTCAGCAAAACGTACGCTTGTCCAAATCTCTATGCCAGCCAGCGAATCCCTACCCGAGCATTGAGAACAGCAATACCGCACGCGCAGGTGTGCAGACAGCCGCGCATTCGGCACCACCGAGAAACCGAAACCGTCCAGCAATACCGGTTCAGGTTCAGCGGTCGGAGTTCTGGCCCTCCCAGACCTGGCCCGCTTCGCCGGCCGCTGCCGCCTCAGCCGCGGCTGCGGCGGACGCCGACGAGGCAGCCGCTGCGGCCGATGCCGACGCCGAGGCGTAAGCCTGCGAACCCGCCGGGCTACCCAGCGAGTTACCGGGGCTACCCGCGGTGGCGAACGCCGCCTCACAGTTCAGCGACAGCAAAACCTGACTGCTGCTCGAACCACCGCTGTTCGCCGGCGCTGCCACCGTGCGGGCAACCTGGTTGGTCACAACGCAGTTCGGCCACTGCAGCTGGTCGCCCACCGTCGTCGAGACCAGCGGCTTGAATCCAGCACTGGACAGCGCCGACCGCGCGTCGCTGAACTTCTGGCCGACCACATTGGGCGCAGAACCGGCGGACGCCACACCACTACACATCAAGGCCACAGCACCCAGCGAAGTTGCCGCAGCAACACCCCATGCAGTCTTCATGGGGCCCTATCCTGCCTTAACTCCCGGCGCTGCGCTCATCGTTGAAGCAGTTGATGCCGCCGGAGACCAGGTTTGGGTGGCCCCGTTGTTGAATTCCGGGACTTCCGGGCTGTTGAAAACGCTGTTGGTCGGGGCGTGGTCGGAGCCGGCGACGGCGCCTCCATCGGTCACTCCAGCGGAGATCGCACCCAGAGTGCCCAGCGCAACCATGGCCGCAGCGGCCGCCAACCCGACGCGTGTTCTTGTCGAATTCATAGAACAAGATTGCCGCATCTGTGGTATGCGGGCAAGTAAATTTCCTGTTCACACTGACGTTCCGACGCCTGCGTCAATAGTCAATACGGGATTCAAATCAGCGAGACCCGATGCAATTCCGCCCATCAATAGGGGTATTGCTGCGGATACTGCTGTGGGTACTGCCCGTACGGGTACTGCTGCTGTCCCGGGTAGTACGGATTGGCCGGCGGCTGGGATTCGACCGGTTGGTCCGGGCCTTTGGGGACCTGAATCGGGATCGGCACCGGCACGAACGGCAGCCGGATGTAGCTCGTCGTCATGGTCGGCGTCGTCGAGGTCGGCGTCTCCGATGTCGGCGGGGGTGGCGGCGGAGGCGGCGGCTCGCTCGTGGTGGTGGCGGTGGTGGTCGCCGGCGGTGGAGTCGTCGTCTGCGCGTGCGTCGTGGTGGTGTGCGTCGGCGCCGGTGCGTGGGTGACCGGCGGTTGGTACGTCGGGCTGGGCTGCGGGGGTGGCGGTGCGGGGACCTCGTTGGTGACGGTGACAGTGCTGGGCGGCGCCGGTTCGGCCGGCGGCGCCGGGGGTGGCGTCGGAGATTCGCTCAGCGACGGCGGCGGGGTGGTCGGCGGCGCGACGGGTTTGCGGTCACCGGTGAGCGCGATCGTCACGCCACCGACGGCCGCGATCGCGGCGAAGATCGCGACGCCGAACACCACCAGCGGGAGCCGCTGCCAGGCCTTGGACGGCTCGGTGGCCACCGCCGCGGCCGGCGGCACGTACTGCGCGATGGCGCGAGTGGTCGTGGTGTCACCGAAGACGTCGTCGCCGGTGTAGGGCAGCAGGTCACCGCCGCCGTCGGAGTCCTCGGACCAGGCCAGGGACGGTCCGGTGGTTTTGACCACCCGGGCGGCCGCGGTGTCGGTGAGCACGTCGAGTTCGGGGATGGCCGCGGGCGCGGTGGCAGGGCCGCCGTCGACCGCCGCGGTCGGTGCGGTGCCCAGCAATGCGGCCGGCGCCATGCCGGTCTTGGCGTCGGCGTCGGCGCCGTACACCGCGAACAGTGCCGCACCCACCGCGGCATCGAGCGCCGGCTGCGGGGTCGTGACGAGAATGCCCGCGGCGCCACGTGCCTCGAGATGTGCGGCGAGCCGCGTACTGATCACGGGGATCCGCGCGCCACCACCGACCGCAACCAGCGAGCTGACGGATCGCCACGCAATGTTGTTGCGCTGCAACAGCTCATCGAGCTCCGCCAGCACCCCGGTCAGCGGTTCGTCGAGCAGTTCGGCCAACTCGGCGCGGGTGACCTCGACATCGCCCTGGTGGCCCGGAATGTCCACCGGCACCGTCGCCGTCTCGGCCTCCGACAGTGCTTCCTTTGCCGCACAGCAGGATTCACGGAGTTTCTCCAGTGAACTCACAGCCGCGGTGCCTGCGGTGTCCACTCCCCCGGCACCACCGACGCGGTCGAGCACGTGCGCCAGCAGCGCCTGGTCGACGGCCTCCCCGGAGAATTCGGTGTACCGCACGGTCTCGATGGGCTCGAACGACGTGTCCGCGGCAGCCAGCGTGATGCTGGTGCCACCACCGCCGAAATCGAGCAGCGCCGCGGTGCCGGTGGCGGGCAGACCCGGATTGGCGTGCAGTGCGGTCAGTGCCGCGACCGCGTCGGACACCAGCCGCGCCGGAACCCCGTTGGGCGCCAGGCTGGGATTGGATCGCATGACGGTCCGCATCGCCCGCAGCGTCGCGGTATCCCAATGCGCCGGAACGGATATCGCCAGCTGTCCTGTCGGCGGCTCGCCGCCCGCGGCCTCGATCAGGGCGTCCAACGCCTCGGCCACCAACTGGTCGGCGTGATACGCCGTGCCGTCGGGCGCCACCATCGGCACCGGGTCACCGACGCGTTCGACGAAGCCGGTGAGTGTCACGCCGTCGTCGACGGCATCCGCGGCCAACCCGATCTGGGGCGCGCGGTCACGGTACAGGCGCAGCACCGCGCGCCGCACCATGGGCGGTTCACCGACGCGCGCTGCGACCAGGTTGGTCGTCCCGATCGACAACCCCAGCTGGTGGCTCATAACCCCACCACCCTAACGTGCGAACGCATTGCCGCAGCTCGGGACACGTGCGAACGGCGTTCTCGCAGATTGCTTTTCGTCCGCTGTGTCCGCCCTGTGGACGAAACCTGCCGAGCCTGTGCGCCCGGTGTGCTGCAACGCCCGACAGGGGCGGCATCGACGAAATCCACAGCCACGACCGCACTCACGACGCGACGATGCCGCTCAAGCCGAAACTCGGTGCTGCCCTTCATATCTGATTACTTGGCAACGGCGATCAGCGCTCCCGGTTGCAGCCATCGCATGATCTTCACCAGGGTGCCCTCGTCGATCGCCACACATCCGGCCGTCGGGCCGTCACCGATGTGGACGAAGAAGGCGCCGCCGTTGCCGGGCGTCCGTTGCGGGTTGACGCCCATGACCACGGCGTACTTGTAGGGTGCGATGTCGAGGTTCTCGGTGCCACTCGCGGGATCGGTGTCGAAGCGGCACTGCGCCTTCTTGCACACCTGCATGGTGTTGTAGGTGGGGCTCTTCATGTCGCCGTCCCACCAGTGATCGGGTGTGGTCTGGACGTATTGCAGACCCGTACCGGGATTGGCGGCGGTGCCGAACGCGAACGGCAGCGTGAAGATGCCCATCGGGGTCTGCAGGTTGCCGTCGTGGCTCTGCGGGACCATGCCCCGGGAACCGACGTGCGCCGGAATCCCGACCGCGACGGCGTCCCACCCTGCGGGCCCTCGCTGATACACGTCCATCTTGGCCGACGAACCACCAACGCCCACAATCGAAATCACCTGCGTGGCCGATCCCACCGAGTTGGCGAACCACGGAGTGACCACCGCGTTGCCGACGGGCGCCAGTGCCACCGCCAGCGCGGCAGCACACAGCAAAGCGAACAGTCGGCGCACCCGTCCATGGTCAAGAACCGCCCTCTGGAAGGTCAAGCCAGGGCGGGTCAAGGTTTGGGCACGATAGGGCTTCGGCTTTGAGACCCGGCCGACGCAGGCACTGGCGCGAGCAAGGGCACGCAGATCAGGAACCACAACGCACCCAGCAACCACCCCGCCAGGACGTCGGTCGGGTTGTGCACGTTGAGTACCACCCGGCTCGCCCCGACGGTCACGACGATGACGGCACAGAGCACCTCGATCAGCCGCTGCCGCGCGACCCCCCACAGCCGGAACACCGCACACAGCCCCAGCGCACCGGCCATGGTGCCCAGCGCGTGCCCCGAGGGGAACGACCACGAGGGTTCGTGCGCCAGCGCCGTCAGCGGCCGCGCCCGTTGGGCGATGTCCTTGGCGAGCTCGGTGACCAGACCGGTCGCGGCGACGCCGATCAAGAGGAAGAGCGCGGTGCGGCGCTGTCGTCGTGCGAGCGCGACGAACGCGACCACCACCCCGATGATCCGGAAGGTCCAGGGTCCGAAGATGAAGGAGAACCACTGCCAGCCGACCACCCAGCCGGGATGCGCCGCACCGTACCGGTGCAAGGGCGCGAGCAGCGACGTGTCGAAAGCCGTCACCCAGGGCCATGACGCTGCCCAGCCCACCCACAGCAGGGCGTAACCGATCACGGCCGCGGTCCCGATCAGCCAGCGGTTGCGGTTCGTCACCCGGTCTCCTTTCGGATGCGCTCGCGCGCCGGAAATTCGCTACCGCCCGGAACATAACTGTCACGGGCACGAAACAAACTGACCATAGCTTCGCTAACCATGACCCAAGACCTCAGCCAGGAGCCGCTGTCGCCTGCCGCTGTACCGGACGTCGATCAGGACCGGTTGACCGCGACACGCGAAACCTTGGAGGACTACACCCTCCGCTTTGCGCCGCGCAGTTACCGGAAATGGTCGACGCGCGTGGTCGGCATCTCGGCACTGGGCGGTATCGCCTACCTGGCCGACTTCGCGATCGGCGCCAACATCGGCATCTCGTACGGCACCACCAATGCACTGGCGGGCATCGCGATCTTCGCGGTCGTCATCCTGCTGACCGGGTTCCCGGTGGCCTACTACTCGGCCCGCTACAACATCGACCTCGATCTGGTGACGCGCGGCAGTGGCTTCGGCTACTACGGCTCGGTGGTCACGAACGTCATCTTCGCGACGTTCACCTTCATCTTCTTCGCGCTGGAGGGGTCGATCATGGCCCAGGGCCTCAAATTGGGTCTGGGCCTGCCGTTGTGGCTCGGCTACGCGGTGTCGACGCTGATCATCTTCCCGCTGGTCATCTACGGCATGAAGGTGCTCTCGACGCTGCAGGTCTGGACCACCCCGCTGTGGCTGATCCTGATGGTCGCGCCGTTCGTCTACCTGCTGATCAGCCACCCCGAATCGGTCGGGCAGTTCTTCGCCTACCAGGGCAAGGACCACATCCAGGGCTTCGACATGGGCTCGACGCTGCTGGCCGCCGGTGTGTGTCTGTCGCTGATCGCGCAGATCGCCGAGCAGAACGACTACCTGCGGTTCATGCCGCCGAAGACCCCGGAGAACAAGCGCTCCTGGTGGACCTGGATGTTCCTGGCCGGCCCGGGCTGGGTGTTCTTCGGCGCCATCAAGCAGGTCGTCGGCCTGTTCCTCGCCGTCTACCTGATCGCCAATGTCGCCGACAGCGCGGGCATCGCCAACCAGCCGGTGCACCAGTTCCTGTCGATCTACGAAAACTTCCTGCCGGGCTGGCTCGCCATGACCCTGGCCGTGGTGCTCGTGGTGATCAGCCAGATCAAGATCAACGTCACCAACGCCTACTCGGGCTCGCTGGCCTGGACCAACTCCTACACCCGCATCACCAACCACTACCCCGGCCGCCTGGTGTTCCTCGGCGTGAATCTGCTGATCGCGCTGATCCTGATGGAAGCCAACATGTTCGACTTCCTCAGCACCATCCTCGGCTTCTACGCCAACTGCGGCATGGCCTGGGTTGTGGTGGTGGCCAGCGACATCGTCTTCAACAAGTACCTGCTGAAGCTGTCGCCCAAGGAGCCCGAGTTCCGTCGCGGCATGCTGTGCGCCTTCAATCCGGTGGGCTTCGGCTCGATGCTGATCGCGGCGGGCCTGTCGGTGGTGGCGTTCTTCGGTGGACTCGGCTCCGCGCTGACGCCCTACTCGCCGCTGGTGGCGATCGGGCTCGGTGTGGTGCTGCCGCCGATCATCGCCATCGCCACCAAGGGCAAGTACTACCTGCGCCGCACCGACGACGGCATCGACCTGCCGATGTACGACGAGCACGGCAACCCGTCCGACGCGCACCTGCTGTGCCAGAAGTGCCACCACGAGTACGAGCGGCCCGACATGCTGGCCTCGGCCGAGGGCGGCTACATCTGCTCGCTGTGCCTGGCCACGGACAAGACCGGAGAGCACGTCCTGCCCGCGCAGAACTGACGGCCGTCACCACCGACGCGGCGCCGAGTGTGAGACAACACGTCCACGCTCGGCGCCGTTTCTCGTGGTGCATTCACCCCCGGGGCCTACGCTGAAGGCATGGCTGTACTGCTGCGCAAGCTGCTCGGCATCGGCAATCTGCCCGATGACATCCGTGAGCAGCTCCAGGCCGAGGGGCTGCTGCACGTGGCCGAGTTCGTCCCGGTGACGTTCCGGTTCTCCGGCCACGTCCCCGGCAAGGTCGCCAAGAGCACCCTCCGCAGCCTGGTGGGCGCATTGGTGATCACCGAGAAGCGGCTGCTCGGCACGCTGTCGTCGGTGCCGAAGAAGGGCGCCAAGACCGTCAACCACCTGTGGGACGCGCCCGCCGGCACCATGGTCCGTGCCGAGCTGGACGAGTCCGGTCTGCTGCTGGACGCCCCCGATCTCTCCGCGGTCGACCCGAGTTTCGAGGGTTCGATGTCGCTGCGCTACAAGACGCCGCTACCCGCCGACCTGCTGGCCGCGCTGCCGGCCCGGGCATTCACATTCGACGTGCCCAACAAATACGTGTACCTGGCCTGTGGGATGCCGCCCACCACCTGAATCAGCCGGCGCGTAGCGTCGGGCCGATGACGATCCGGTACGACGACGCACTGCGCGAGCAGATCGGGACGCACCTGGCCGGCCACCGCCGGCGGGTGGTCGACGACCCCACCAAGCGCCACGCCGCGGTGGCCATCGTGCTGGTGGACTCCGAGCGCGGTGAGGACCGGATCGACCCCGCCCCGGTCGACGAATGGATCGGTGGCCGGCCGCTGCCCGACCAGAATCTGGACGGCCGCATGGTCGACGTCGCCGGCGGCGCGGCGTTCCTGTTGTGCCGCAGGACGTCCCGGCTGAACTCGCATTCCGCGCAGTGGGCGCTGCCCGGCGGGCGCCTCGATCCCGGCGAGACGGTCGTGGACGCCGCACTGCGCGAGCTGCACGAAGAGGTCGGCATCAAGCTGGCGGAGGAATCCGTGCTGGGGCTGCTCGACGACTACGCGACGCGCTCCGGATACGTCATCACGCCCGTGGTGGTGTGGGGCGGCGGCCGGCTGGACCCGCAGCCGTCACCCGACGAGGTGCTGGCCGTGTACCGCGTCGGGCTGCACCAGTTGCAGCGGCCGGACTCGCCGCGGTTCATCTCCATTCCCGAGAGCGACCGTCCGGTGGTCCAGATTCCGCTGGGCAACGACCTCATCCACGCGCCCACGGGCGCGGTCCTGCTGCAGATGCGCTGGCTCGGGCTGGAAGGCCGGCCGGACCCGGTCGACGAGCTGGAGCAGCCGGTGTTCGCGTGGCGCTGAGGCGGGCACGAATCATGCCGCACGAAACCGTTGAACAGTAAAGCAATTCGCGGTTTCATGGCTGATTTCGTGACCATGATCGCCAGGAGGTAGCCGACCCATGCCCCACACGCCGGGCCAGAACGTGCTGTTCGTGCACTGGCACGACCTCGGGCGCTACCTCGGGGCGTACGGTCACCACGACGTCAGCAGCCCGCGGCTGGACCAACTGGCCGCCGAAGGCATCCGCTTCACCCGGGCCCACGCCACCGCCCCGCTGTGTTCACCGTCGCGCGGTTCGATCTTCACCGGGCGCTACCCGCAGAGCAACGGGCTCGTCGGGCTCGCGCACCACGGGTGGGAGTACTACGCGGGCGTCCAGACGCTACCCCAACTGCTGTCCGAATACGGTTGGCACACAGCACTGTTCGGAATGCAACACGAGACGTCGTTCCCGTCCCGGCTGGGGTTCGACGAGTTCGACGTGTCGAACTCCTTCTGCGAGTACGTCGTCGAACGGGCGGTGCAATGGCTCGAGGAACCACCACAGAAGCCGTTCCTGCTCACCACCGGGTTCTTCGAGACGCACCGGCCGTACCCGCGGGAACGCTACGAACCCGCGGCCAGCGACACCGTCAGCGTCCCGGACTACCTGCCCGACACCGACAGTGTGCGGGACGACCTGGCGGAGTTCTACGGGTCCATCGCCGTCGCCGACGCGGCGGTGGGGCAGCTGCTCGACGCACTCGAGGCCGGCGGACTGGATCGCAACACGTGGGTGGTGTTCCTCACCGATCACGGTCCGGCGCTGCCGCGGGCCAAGTCGACGCTGTACGACGCCGGGACCGGCATCGCCGTGATCGTGCGGCCACCGCGCGATACCGGCATCGAGCCACGGGTTTACGACGAACTGTTCAGCGGGGTGGATCTGCTGCCGACGCTGCTGGACTTGCTCGGGGTACCCGTTCCGGCCGCCGTCGAGGGGCTGTCGCATGCGGAGGCGCTGACCGGGGCCGGGGCCCAGCCCGTGGTACGCGAGGAGGTCTACACCGCCAAGACCTATCACGACTCGTTCGACCCCATTCGCGCAGTGCGAACAAAAGACTTCAGTTACATCGAGAACTATGCCTCGCGCCCGTTGCTGGACCTGCCGTGGGACATCGCCGACAGTCCACCGGGCCGCGCGGTGCAGTCGGCCATCGGCGACCCGCGCCCCGCCCGCGAACTGTACGACCTGCACGCCGACCCCACTGAGCGGCACAATCTGCTCCTCGACGTGCAGCCCGAATATCACGCGGTGGCAGCGCAATTGGCCCTCAAGCTCAACACGTGGCGACAGCAGACGGGCGATGTCATACCCTCGGATTTCACCGGGACTCAGATCTCGGACCGCTACACCGGGACGTATCTGAGCATCCACGGACGCCCCGCACGGAGCCGCTCGGCGGCGGCCTCCGACCGCGGAATCAACGCGGATTCGACGTCGCAAGACTAATACTCATTGTGCGAAAAATCCCCTTCTGCAAGGGATTTCGGTGCAGGCTAGGCTCTTGCGCCATGACAGCACCGACGGCCTATCTGGTCCTCGCATCACAGCGCAGCGGCAGCACGCTTCTGGTCGAGTCGCTGCGCGCCACCGGTGTGGCCGGCGAACCGCAGGAGTTCTTCCAGTACCTGCCACACAGCAGCATGTCGCCGCAGCCGCGCGAGTGGTTCGCCGACACCGAGGACGAGTCGATCCTGCGGCTCCTCGACCCGCTGATCGACGGCAGGCCCGAACTGGCGCCTGCGACCATCTGGCGGGACTACATCCAGACCGCCGGCCGCACACCCAACGGGATCTGGGGCGGCAAGCTCATGTGGAACCAGACCGCGCAGCTGCAACGACGAGCCAAGGACCTGCCGGACCGTTCCGGTGACGGGCTGCTGGCCGCCATCCGCGACGTCATCGGCTCCGATCCGGTGCTCATCCACATCCACCGGCCCGACGTTGTGTCCCAGGCGGTTTCGTTCTGGCGCGCGGTGCAGACGCGGGTGTGGCGGGGCCGCCCGGACCCGGTGCGCGACGCCCGCGCCGAGTACCACGCCGGTGCCATCGCCCACGTCGTGAAGATGCTGCGGGCCCAGGAAGAGGGCTGGCAGAACTGGTTCGCCGAGGAGAACGTGAACCGGATCGAAGTGCCGTATCCGGTGTTGTGGCGCAACCTGACCGAGGTCGTCGGCGATGTGCTGGAGGCGCTCGGCCAGGACCGCAGGCTCGCACCGAAACCGGTGCTGGAACGTCAGGCCGATCAGCGTTCAGACGAATGGGTGGAGCGCTACCGCGCCGAAGCCGAAAAGGAGGGGCTGCCGGTATGAGCACCACAGATACCCAGGTCGACGAACTCCGGCTGCTCGAAGCCGAGGCCGTGCACATCATCCGCGAGGTCGTGGCCGAGCTGGAACGCCCGGTGCTGCTGTTCTCCGCGGGCAAGGACTCGATCGTCCTGCTTCGCCTGGCGGAGAAGGCATTTCGGCCCGGTCCGCTGCCGTTCCCGGTGCTGCACGTCGACACCGGCCACAACTTCCCGGAGGTCATCGACTTCCGGGATCGCCGTACGACGGGCCAGGGGCACAAGCTGATCGTCGGGTCGGTGCAGGAGAGCATCGACACCGGCCGGGTGGCCGATCCGGGACCGGGTGCCTCGCGCAACCGGCAGCAGACCCGCACGCTGCTGGATGCGCTGGAGGCCGGCGGCTTCGACGCCGCATTCGGCGGCGCCCGCCGCGACGAGGAACGCGCCCGCGCCAAGGAACGCATCCTGAGCTTCCGCGACGAGTTCGGCCAGTGGGACCCGCGGGCCCAGCGGCCCGAGCCCTGGTCGCTGTACAACGGCCGCATCCGCAAGGGCGAGCAGGTCCGCGTGTTCCCGCTGTCCAACTGGACCGAGCTCGACATCTGGCGCTACATCGAGCTGGAAAACCTTGAGCTGCCGTCGATCTACTTCGCACATGAACGCGAGGTGTTCGAGCGCGACGGCATCCTGCTCGCCGTGTCGGAGTACACCCAACCCGGTCCCGGCGAATCGGCGGCAGTCGAGTGGGTGCGCTACCGCACCGTCGGCGACCTCACCATCACCGGCGCGGTGCGGTCGAAAGCCGTCGACATCGCGAGCGTGATCACCGAGATCTCCGCTGCGACCGTGTCGGAACGCGGCGAGACCCGGGCCGACGACCGCACGTCGGTGGCGGCGATGGAAGACCGTAAGCGAGAGGGCTACTTCTGATGAGCACCAGGCAACTTCTGCGCATTGCCACCGCGGGCTCGGTCGACGACGGCAAGAGCACCCTGATCGGCCGGCTGCTGCACGACACCGACAGCCTGCCGCTCGACCACCTCGACGCCGTCACCGACGACGACGGTGTGGCCGACCTGGCAGCCCTTTCCGACGGCCTGCGCGCCGAACGCGAACAGGGCATCACCATCGACGTGGCCTACCGCTTCTTCTCCACCGAGTCCCGCAGCTACATCCTGGCCGACACCCCGGGCCATGAGCGCTACACCCGCAACATGTTCACCGGCGCCTCCAACGCGCACGTGGCGATCCTGCTGGTCGACGCCCGCGCCGGCGTGCTGCGCCAGACCCTGCGCCACGCCCGGATCGCAAAGCTGTTGGGCATCAAGCATTTCGCGGCGGCGGTCAACAAGATCGACCTCGTCGACTTCGACCAGGCCCGGTTCGACGCGGTACACGACGAGCTCGGCAAGGTCGCGGCCCGGCTGGGCGCGGTGGACCTGACCGTGATTCCGCTCGCGGCCAAGCTCGGCGACAACGTCGTGCACCGTTCGGAGAACGCCCCGTGGTACGAGGGACCGACGCTGCTGGAGTACCTCGAGGGCATCGAACTCAGTGCGCCACAACCCGAACCGGCGAAGCTGCGGCTGCCCATCCAGTGGGTGTCCCGCCCCACCGCCGAGCTGCGCCGTCGCTACACCGGCCGGCTGACCGCCGGCACCCTGAAGGTCGGCGACACCGTGCTCAGCCTGCCGGCCGGCACCAGCTCGACCGTCACGGCTGTGGACACGCTCGATGACGACCGCACCACAGCCGTTGCCCCACTGTCGGTTTCGATCGAGCTGGCCGACGACATCGACGTCGGCCGCGGCGACGTGCTCGTCAGCAGTGCCGAGAACGCGTCGGTCCCAGTGCTGGCCCGCGAACTCGACGCGACGGTGTGCTGGTTCGCCGAGACCCCGCTGCGGGCCGGTGACCGACTGGCGCTCAAGCAGGGCACCCGCACCGTCCGCGCCACGGTGCAGGCGCTGCACACGCGGCTCGACCCCGAGACGCTGGACGACATCGATCAGCCGGTCGAGTTGGTACTCAACGACATCGGCGCCGTCACGCTGCGGACCAGTTCGACCGTCATCGCCGACCCGTACCGCGACAACCGGGAGAGCGGCGCGTTCATCCTGATCGACGAGACGTCCAACGACACCGTCGGCGCCGGCACCATCACCGAGCCGCGCGAGGTGAAGCTCGGCACCCACTCGCGCAGCGACATCCGTTGGCACCATTCGTCATTGGACCGGTCCTACCGGTGGGCGCGGACCGGGCAGCGGGGCGCGACCATCTGGTTCACCGGGCTGCCGGCATCGGGGAAGTCGACGCTGGCCGTCGCGGTCGAGCGGGCGCTGGTCGAAAGCGGGCAGGTGGCCTATCTGCTCGACGGCGACAACATCCGGCACGGGCTGTCCGACGACCTGGGATTCTCGGCCGGTGACCGGGCCGAGAACATCCGCCGGGTGGGTCACCTGGCCCGGCTGCTGGCCGACTCGGGTGTGGTGGCGCTGGCCTCGCTGGTGTCGCCGCTGAAGTCGGACCGCGACACCGCACGCGAGCTGAGCACCGTCGCCAAGTTGCCGTTCATCGAGGTCTACGTGTCCACCCCGCGCAGCGAGTGCGAGCGCCGCGACCCCAAGGGCCTGTACGCCCGCGCCAAGGCCGGTGAGCTGCGCGGCCTGACCGGCGTCGACGCCCCCTACGAGCCGCCGGAGAACCCGGATCTCGTCGTCGATACCACCGGCGCCGACATCGACACCCTGGTCGCCCAGGTGCTGGGCGCTCTCAACCCCCTCCGCTGACCAGGGATTTGTGCACGTTTTTCCGCGGTCGGCGCGGAAAAACGTGCACAAATCCCCGTGGCGGTGTCCCCCGATCGGGGGACAGTGAATTCATCCTGTTGAGGGCCCGGCTGGTGGACAGACGGCCGGGCCCCGCTGCGCGACTCTTGAGTCAACACCGGATCACCCCGGATACGACATCAAAAGCCCACAGCAGCAGGAGAATTCAGATGAGCATCGTCACCCGCTGGGTCAGCTACTTCATCATCGTCATCGGTCTGACCGTCGCGCCCGGCCTCATCGCGATCGGCCTGGCCACGTCCGCTCACGCCGCGCCGTCCACCACCTCGAGCTCAGTGCACCAGGTGTTCGCGCACCAGAACAACGCGCCCCAGCCGGGGACCCCGATTCAGCACCAGTACCAGCAGATTCACTGATTCGTCTGGCCGACCACGAAGATCCGGCGGAACGGGAAGAACGTCGTGCCGTCGGGCTGGGGTGGATACGCCTGTGCCAGCAGCGGGATGATCGCCTGTCGGTACCGCTCCCAGGCGTCGTCGGTCAGCCGGGAGCGGACGTCGGTCAGCGCGGTTCCGGTGATCCAGTCCAGCACCGGTGTGGCACCGGTCAATTGATGCAGATACGTCGTCTCCCAGGCGTCGACGGTGCACCCCGCGCCGGTCAGCAGCGCGGCGTAGCCCGCCGGGTCGTCGACCACGTTCGTCTCGCGGAACCGGATGTCGGCCAGCGCTTCGGCGAACTCCGGATACCGGGCCACCTCCCGCACCGCCTGATGTGACGGCGAGTCGAAGTTGCCGGGCACCTGAAAGGCCAGCCAGGCACCCTTCGGCAGTTCGGCGGCCCACCGTCGCAACAGGTCGCGGTGCTCCGGAACCCATTGCAGCACAGCGTTACTCACCATCACATCGGTGTCCGCCGCAGGCGCCCAGTCGGCGGCCGCCACCACCCGGGCGTCGACGCCGCGTGCCTGGGCCGCCTCGACCATCTCCGGTGAGTTGTCCACCGCTTCGATCACCGCGCCGGGCCAGCGCTCCGACAGCGTCGCAGTCAGATTCCCGGGGCCGCAGCCCACGTCCGCCACGCGCCGGGGTGCCTGGGCACCGACGCGCGCGAGCAGGTCGTAGAAGGGCCGGCCGCGGTGGTCGGCGAAGGCGAGGTAGGTGTCCGGATTCCACACATCCCCATCCTGCCGCCGGGTCCTGGCGCGCGCCTGCCATTCTGTTGAGTGATGGACGATTCAGTACGCGACTTCTGGCAGTCGCTGGGCCTTCCCGGCCTGATCGACGTGCACACCCATTTCATGCCCAAGAACGTGATGGACAAAGTGTGGAAGTACTTCGACAGCGCCGGGCCGCTCACGGGCCGCACCTGGCCCATCACCTACCGCACCGAGGAGCAGCACCGGCTGGAGACGCTGCGTGGTTTCGGGGTGCTGGCGTTCACGTCGCTGGTCTATCCGCACAAGCCCGACATGGCCGCCTGGCTGAACCAGTGGGCCGCGCAGTTCGCCGCGCAGACCCCCGACTGTCTGTCGACGGCGACGTTCTTCCCGGAGCCCGGCGCAGCCGACTACGTGGCCGAGGCCATCGCCGGCGGCGCCGAGGTTTTCAAGGCGCACGTCCAGGTCGGCGCCTATCACCCCGCCGACCCGCTGCTCGACGACGTGTGGGCCGCCATCGACGAGGCCGGCGTCCCGGTGATCATCCACTGTGGTTCCGGCCCGACGCCCGGCGCGCACACCGGCCCAGGCCAGATCCGCACCGTGCTGGACCGGCATCCGGGTCTGAAGCTGATCATCGCGCACCTGGGCATGCCCGAATACACCGACTTCCTGGACCTCTGCGAACGATTCGACGGCGTACACCTGGACACCACCATGGCGTTCACCCCGTTCATCGAGGAGTCCATGCCGTTCCCGCCTGCCGAATTGCCGCGCCTGGCTGCGCTCGGTGACCGCGTCCTGTTCGGCAGCGATTTCCCCAACATCCCGTACCGGTACGGCGAGTCCCTCGAGGTGCTCAGCAAGGTGGCCCCGGACGACGACTGGCTGCGAAAAGTGCTGTACCACAACGCCGCCAGGCTGTTCGATCTCGAAGATCGGCTGACGGGCGCCGAGAACCGGGGTTAGCATCCGAACGTGAACAATCCGCACGGCGATGCGTTCAACCCACCCGTCCCGGTCCCAGACGTACCGGGCGCGGACGCCACCGCCCGCGGACTGCCGCGCCGGTCCGACCTGACGTGGCAACAGAAGCTGATCGTCGACTCCTCGGCCGTGGCTGACCTGGGCCTTCGTACGGCGCTGGCCTCGGTGATCGGCGCCGGCATGTTTCCGCGGATGGCAGCGTCGGCGGTGCGCAACCGGGCCGGCGACGACCCCGACGCCCTGCGGTTCTATGCCGAACTCGCCGCCACCAAGGACCCCGGGCAGTGTTTCCCGGCGCCCAGCGGTCCGCCGCAGGTGTCCACGCGCCCCGCCGGCGCCATCGCGCAGTGGGTCGCGCGCGGCCAGGTGCAGAACATCTGGTTCCAGAGCAGTTACGACGCCGTGTATCCCGGCATGCGGGACCGGCGACGCGGCTATGCGCGCAACAACGTGGTGCATGCCCAGCATTGGCGGCACGACGACGGTCCGCGTCCCACACTGTGCGTGATCCACGGGTTCATGGGCTCGCCCTACCTGTTCAACGGCTTGTTCTTCTCGCTGCCGTGGTTCTTCCGCTCCGGGTACGACGTCCTGCTGTACACCCTGCCGTTCCACGGGCCGCGGGCCGAGAAGGGCTCTCCGTACAGCGGCTACGGCTTCTTCATGGACGGCGTCCCCGGCTTCGCCGAGGCCATGGCGCAAGCGGTGCACGACTTCCGTTCCGTGCTCGACTATCTGGAGCACACCGGGGTCGACCGCGTTGCCCTGACCGGAATGTCGCTGGGCGGCTACACCTCGTCGCTGATCGCCTCGGTCGACGACCGCATCCAGGCCGTCATCCCTAACGTCCCGGTGGTGACACCGGACCGCACGGTCGACGAATGGTTCCCGGCCAATCTGCTGGTCAAGCTGAGCAACCGGTTGGCGCACACCGACGACGACCTGATCGCCACCGCCGGGCAGTACCACTCACCGCTGAACTACCGGCCGCTGGTGCCGCGCGACCGCCGGCTGATCATCGCGGGTCTGGGTGACCGCCTGGCGCCGCCGCAGCAGGCCGAACTGCTGTGGGAACACTGGGATCGCTGCGCGTTCCACTGGTTCCCCGGCAACCACATCCTGCATGTCAGCCAGCCCGACTACCTGCGCCGCATGACCAAGTTCATGAGCCCGTTCATGTTCGACGGCAGCGACCGTCAAGCCGACCGGGCCCGTTCGGCCCGTTGACCCTGGAGTCCGACTCGGCGTTACGCCCGCGCCGCAGGCGCAACGGCAGTGTCAGCGCCGCGCCCCGACAGCTCCGCGAGTAACTCGCTCGTCAGCGCACCCGGCCGCGTGCCGAGGCCGCCGGCCGACGCCGGGGCCATCGCCGCGAGCAGCGGCCCCTGCCGGCCCGACTCGCGCGCCAGGCCCGCGACAGCCGCCGCGGCGGGAGCGTTGGCCGTGCGTACCGCGCAGGCTGCGGAAATGGTTGCGCCGGGCGCGAACTCGAGCACGGTCCAGAGTTCGGTCGTCGAGGCCAGCTCGGCCAGACAACCGGGCAGCCGCTGATCGGCGGGCAGCCCGTATGCCGTCAGGTAGCCGTCCTCGTCACGGACCGCACGCCACGTCTCGCGCGCGCCGTCTGACCGGGGCGCGGGGGCGGCCTCGGTGACCGCGACCGGGACGCCGGCTTCGCGCAGCTGGTCGGCCAGCCGTCGGGCCACCTTCTCCGCGGTGTCCGCGAGCGGCAGCTCCGACGAGCGCGCCTGCAGCGCAGCCAGATTGGATGCGGCCGTCACGGTCACGCTGACCCATGCGCTGCGCGTGCCGTCCAATCGGCGTTCGGTGACGCGCACCGAGTCACACCGCACGCCGTACCGGTCGACGTAGGACGCGACGAGAGGCAATGCGTCGTAAGGGAATTCGTCGGCTTCCAGCACGACAGTGACCTGGCCGGCCGGCGGCCGCGCGGCACCGCGCCGGTTCCGGCGCCACACCGCGAACCGCCGGGCCACCATCGTGGTCAGGAACATGCCGCGCCACCAGGCGAACACCAGCAGCACCACGGCGACCGCGACACCCAGGATCCACTTGTGCGGCGTCGTGTGCCACGGGTACGTCATAACCGCCGGGATTATCACCAGCAGTGCCAACGTGATTCGGGCCGTCATCGGGCGTCGTCCTTTCTTCGGTACGCGACCAGGGCGATCAGTGCGGCGACGGCCAGCACTGCCGCACCGGTGAACGCGATGGTCCGGGGCGTGGTGTCCTTCGGCGCCGGCTCCGGCGGCATCGCCACCGCAACAGATTTCGGTGCCGGGGCTGTCGCCGGCAGGTCCCAGGTCAGTGCCGCAACGGGGTCGACGACGCCGGCGCCCACCAGGTTCGACGGCATGCGCGCGGCACCGTGCGCGGTGGCGGTCAGCCGGTGCGTCACATCCGCCGCGTTGAGTGCGGGAAATCGACTGCGCACCAGGGCCGCGACGCCGGCGACGTACGCGGCGGCGTAGCTGCTGCTGCGCAACGGGAACAGGTCACCGCGTTCGTTGGGCAGTGCGTTGGCCAGGCCGTTCACGCCGGTCGACGCGACGTTCTCCCCTGGTGCCGAGATGCCGACCCACGGCCCGGGTGTGGTGAAGTCCGACGGTTGTCCGGTGGCGTCGAGCGACCCGACCGACAGCACGTACGGCTGCCACCAGGACGGGATGGACACCGACTTGACGCCGGCCCAGTTGCGCGGGTCGGCCGTGTTCCCGGGATTGTCCAGGGGGTTGGCCTCGCAGGACGGGCCACCGGCCAGGCCGGCCCGATCATTGCCTGCGGCGGCGACGATCACCGCATCCTTTTCCTGCGCAGCGTATTTCAGGGCCGCGCCCAGTTCGGTCTGATCGACAGGCCGGTCGGCGGGCAGGCAGGTGACCGCCGTGATGGCGATGACCTTGGCGCCGCGGTCGGCGGCATGCACCACGGCCCGGGCCAGTGACGCGACCGCGATGGTCGCATACGCCGCGGCCGGATCTCCCCCGTTACCGCGGGGCGCGTACCGCTCCGACGTCTGACGGATGGCCAGGATGCGGGCGCCCGGCGCGACGCCGGAGAACCCGTCCGCGCCCGGCTGACCGGCGATCAGTCCGGCCACGAGCGTGCCGTGGCCATCGCAATCGGTGAGCCCGTCGGTGTTCTCCACATAGTCGCCGCCGGCGTCCACATTGGGCAACCGCGGACCGGGATGCACGCCGGTGTCGATGACCGCCACCGTCTGTCCGTCACCGCGGCTGAAGGCCCAGGCACCCGGCACATTGAGCAGGGTGTGGCCCGGACCCGGTGCGCCCGGATCGGTGCCGGGCAGCACGCCGGCGGTGACGCACTGTCCGCGCTGCCCCATCGCCGCGACGGGGCCGACGCTGCCCGATGGCGGCGCCGCGTGTTCGTCGACGTGCGGCGGCACGACGGCACCGGCGGTCGGCACCAGCGCCGTCGGCACCACTGCGGCGGTGGCGGCGAAAGCGGCTGTCAGGACGGAGATTCCGCGCCGGATGGCCACCATCACCGGTTGATGACCCAGGCGAACAGACCCACCAGGTAGGCCAGCACCGGGATCAGCGAAGCGTCCAAGGCCGTCGCCGCGAAGCCGACCAGGCGACGCATCGGCAGCGAATAGGTCTGCGGGTCGGCGACCTGGGGGTTCAGTGCGGCCACCACGCCGACCGCGACGAGCACCGCGAGCACGCCCAGCGACCACCATGCGTTGGCGTAGTGGCCACCGATCGCGAACATCGTGAGAAGCACGGCCGCAACGAGATACGGCTGGCCGAGCAGCCACACCTTGCACGGCACCGAGTCCCAGATGCGGGCCCGCAGCGCCGTCGCCAGTGCCGCGGCCACGACCACGTACCACGCCCACGGCGACGGGTGGGCCCCGGCCACCAGGACCACCGAGCCCGTGGTCATGGTCAGCACGGCACCGGCGAGGAAGCCCGTCTGGTGTGCGTCACACACGCGGACCCGGCGCGGCAGATCAGCCAGCACCGACCGCGGCAGGGCCGACGGCGTCGGGTCGCCCGGTGCCGGGATGTTCGGCACCGGGAAGCGCGCCCACAGCGTCGACAGCTGCGCGGCCTGGACCATGACCAGCAGCGCGAAAACGATGAGCACAGCACCGATCACGGCGTTGCCCAACTGCCAGATCGACGCAGCGCCACCGACGATCACGCCCGCGATACCGAGGACGGTCGTGGCGGTGAAGGCCGCGATGGCCTGGCCGCCGACGGTGATGCTGACGATCGACCAGGCCGCGACCGCCGCCGCACCGAGGAGCAGGGCGGCCGGACCGGTCGGGCCGGGGACCGCCAGCGCGAAGGCGGCACCGACCGGCAGCAGTGCCGCCAGGCTCAGGGCGGTCGCGAGCCGCGGCATGGCCGGACGGGTCAACAGCGCAGCCGCGACGGTCAGCACCGCCACGCCGATGACGGTGAACAGCCCGGCCGGCTGGCCGGTACGCACACGCACCAGCGTCGCCAGCGCGGTGGCGAGCACCGTCAGGGCCACGACGGCCCACGCCGCGAAACGCCGGATATGCGCGTTACCCCAGGGGTTTTCGCGGGCAGCGGAGAAGATCGCGGCGGCATCGGCGATGTCCTCGACGATGCGCGGCGCCGGCGGACCGGCAGGCACGGGCTGCAGCGCCAGCAGGTCACCGTCGACCACACCGACTGTGTCGAGGGTGGCGTCGAGGCTGTACGCCGCACCGCCCAGCGGCGCGAGTGACAGCTCGGCGGGGGCTGCGGAGTCGGGTGCCCCGTTGACTCCGACGATGCGCCGCACGGCAGGCACGATCTCGCGCAGGGGCAGGCCGGCCGGCAGGGCGACGTCGGTGAGTCGCCCGCGACCACCCTGCTCGTCGCCCGCGGCGAGCACCGCGACCCGCACAATCGGCATCGCGGTACTACCAGACGTGTTGGGGGACATGTTCTTTCCGTTCTCCAGTCGAGGTCTCGAAGTCTCGGGTCAGGTTCGCCGTGGGGAACCAGGGACCGTCGGGCAGTGTCGCGGTCAGCCGCTGCACCGCAGCGGTGACGGCGAGGTCGGTGCCCGGGGTGAAGTTTGAAATCCAGGTGCCGTCAGCGGCTTTCATCGGTGCGACGACGACGCGGCCGGCGGCGGTGTCGACGATGCTGACGCCGACGTCGGTGCTGATCCGGTGTCCGTCTCGGTGGTCCCCCGCGACGATCTCCACGTAGCTGCGGCCGGGTGCGAAGGCGGCCCGTACGACAGCATGCGCGGACACCGGGATGCCGAGGTGCTCCATCACGTCGTCCAGCGAGTCGCCGCGGCGCAGTCGTTCGTCGGCCTTGGCCCCGATGTGGGCGGGCATCGCGAATTCGTCGAACCGGGCCGGCGCCCGGCCGGACAATCCTGCCGTGAGCACCGGTACCAGTGCATCCGGCGACGCGACGGTCAGTTCGGTGCAGGTCATCAGGTGCTCGCTGCGCAAGACCGCCACGGTCAGGTCGCCGTTGCGCACGAGGATGCCGCGCAGCATGGCGCCGGCTCCGGACACCCATCGCAGTTCCAGCCAGCGCCGGGGCCGGCATACGGCCCGAATCCATTGCGCGACAGCGGGATGCACGGAGCCATCGGCGGACAGCACCCCCATCCGCGTCAGCGCGGTGACCTGGTCGGCGTCGAAGCCGTCCTTGGCGGCGGGGTCGCTGTAGGGCTGCGTGATGGCCAGCACCCACGGAAAGCCCCCGGCGCCGAGACGGTCCGCGAGGAACCAAGCTTGCTCCGCGGTGAGTTCGACCGCGGAGACCGGGATTCCGGCGCGTTCCGGGTCACCGAGTGACCCGGAGCGCGCCGAAACCGTTGGACCTAAACCCACTTGGCGCCTTCGGCGCTGTCGCGTGCGCTCATCGACAGCGTGTTCGTCTCGTGGGTGCTCGCCATCGCCCGGTAGGCGTGGACGAGTTCTTCCATCGCGGTGTTCCACTGGGCCTGCCACGCCTGGTAGCTGGTTCCGGTGTCACCCTGCCAGGCGCCGGCCAGCGCGGCCTGCTCGCTGGCGATGTCGAGTCCGACGGCGTGCAGGGCACCGGCGTAACCGGTCATCTCACCGGCGTGGGCCAGCATCGCCGGGTAGTTGTACATGATCTGGGACATGAGATCTCCTCGCTGCTAGGTGTCTGGGTGTGGGTGCGGCGGTCAGACCGAGGTGTAGGTGCCGGCCGCGGCGGTGTCCTGCGCGACGTAGGTGCCGGCCGCGTCGCCGAGGTTGGCCTGCGCGATGTCGAGCAGGGCGTTGACCTTGGCGGCGACCGCCATGAAGCGGACGTGTGCGGCCTGGAACGCGACGGCCGAGTCACCCTGGTGGAAGCCCTGGGCCGACTGCGCGGCCTGCTCCGCCTGGGCGATGGTGCTGCGCATCAGTGCGGCCTTGGCGGAGAAGGCCGACTCGGAAGCGACCAGCTGGGGGATGTGTGCGTCGAGCATGCTCATAGTGATTCCTCTCGGGATTCGTCCGGATTCTGTTGGTGGTCAAGTCTTTTCGTCCGCAGGATCAGCGGTTGGCACCGCCTTCCGTGTCCCAGCTGCCGGGCAGCATGGGTTCGGTGACACCGCCCCCGTAACCGTTGCCGGTCAGGCGGTTCAGGCCTGTTGCCTGCTGGTCCTGGCGGGTCACCGTGCCGCTGAAACCGATCGGTCCGGCACCGCGGGCCGAAGCGAGAACATCGGCACGGGGAGCCCGGTCTGAACCGGCGTCATCCCCGAAGTCCGGATCGACCTCCGAGTTCATGTCCATGTACTCGTCGCGGACACCGCGCTCTTTCGCTGCGCGGCGGCGACGGGCGCGGCGACGCTCGGCCGCTGCTGCTGCCGCGGCTGCTGCTGCGGCGGCAGCGATGCCGGACGCCGGTGCCGGCGCGGTGGCGCCGTCCCGCACGGTCGGGGTGAAGCCCGGTCCCGGATCGTCGACGGCCACCGCGTATGCCATCAGCGGTGCCGGCGCTGCCGGCGCGGGAGCCGCTGCCGACGCGGCCGGAGCGGGTGCGGGCGCACTCGCCGGGGAGGCGGGGGTGGCCGGCACCGTCGGGGCGACGCTGACGACCGGCATCTGGTGGTCGACGGCCTGCAATTGCGGCGGCGGCGGGAACGCGTCGGCGACTTCGGGATCCGGCACGTAGTCGGGTTCCAGCAGGGCCAACAACCCGAGGCTCGACAGGCCGACGGCGATCAGCGCCGGCCCCCACAGCGGTGCCGACAGCATCGCGCCCCAGGTGCCCCAGCCCACGGGCTGGAAGAACGCCTGATAGCCGAGCGCGAAAAGCAGTGGCCCCCAGGTGACCAACGCCTGCGAGGGGTTGGTCAGGAAGTCGAAGATCATCTGCTGGATCTGGCCCAGCGGATCCTGCAGGAACTTCCAGATCAGATCGCCGCCGGGCAGCGTCTTGATGTAGTTGTACAGGTAGTCGGTGATCGCGTTCGACGTGTCCAGCGACGTACCGGCATCCGCTGCCTGTAGTTGGGCGCCCGCCTGCGTCGCGCTCGCCGACGCGGTGCCGGCCTCACCGATGCCCGCCGCCAGCATCATCGGTGCCGGCGTCGTCGTCGGGGCCGCCGCCACCGCCGCGCCCGACACCGCCTGGTAGGTGCTCATCACGGTCGCGGCCTGCAGCCACATGCGGGCGTAGTCGGCTTCGTTGAGCGCGATCGGAATCGTGTTGATACCGAAGAAGTTCGTCGCGATCAGCGCGGCGTTCACGACGTGGTTGAGGGCCAGTTCGGGAAGCGTCGGCATCGCGGCCAGGGCGGTGGTGTAGGCCGCCGCGGCGGTCTCGTGCTGGACCGCGTTGGCGGCGCTGTTGGCACTGGCCTGTGCCAGCCACGTCAGATACGGCGCGTGGGAGGCGATGTACTGCTCGGCGCTCGGCCCCTCCCAGGCCCCCGCCTGGACCTCACCCAGCAACGCGGTGAGTTCAGCTGCGGCCGAGGCATATTCGGCGCTCAGCGACTGCCACGCAGCCGCCGCGGCCAGCAGGGAGCCCGGACCGGGCCCACTGGACAGCAGCGTCGAATGGACCTCCGGCGGCAACGCCATCCAGATGGGGGCGGTCATGTCAGCCCAGGACCGTGACGTAGGTGGCGGCGGCTTCGGCGTCGCCCGTCGCGTAGCTGATTCCGGCTTCGGTGACACCGCCGCCGGCGCGGCCGAGTTCGGTGACGCCCTGCGTCGCGACCGCCTCGTGCTGTGCGCCGTGGGCGCTGAGGCTGATCGCCGTCTGCAGCGAAACCGGATCCGCGGCGGGCGGGATCACCGCGGTGACCGCGGGAGCGGCCGCGGCGTGGGCGGCGGCGAGCCGAGCGGTGAGCGCCTCGACGGCGGCACCGGCTGCGGTCAGTCCTTCGGGAACGACGCGCAAGGTCATCAGTGGAACTCCCCTCGTTGTGTTCCGGTGGGCCGCCCGGTGATCGGGTCTGCCACCAGCGGATTGATCAACTGGACATACGTGGCCTCGTCGCTGTCGCCGAGCACCATGGCCCGACCGGCCGGCAGCCGGTTGAACCGGTGGCCGCGGATGCGGCCGCTGTCCTGCGGGTTGCCGGACAGCATCACGGTGGTGGCCTGCAGCTCGTTGAGCCTGCGCAGCAACGGAGCCGTCATCACCGCGTGGGCGGAGCCGGCGGCCCGGGCGGTGACGATCACCCGCAGACCCAGTTCGGACGCCTGGGACAGCAGCCCCAGCAGCGCCGTCCAGGGCCGCTGGCCGACGAACGGACCACTGACCGCGGGGGCATCCGGGATCTGGTCGACGTCGTCGATGATCAGGTAGTGCAGGTGGTTGCCCTGCCCGTTCCGGTATGTCCAGCCGCTCAGCTCGGCGGCCGTCAGACCCGCTGGGGGCCTGCGCTTTTCGAGCAGCGCGGCCAGACCGAGCATCGCCGGGGTCACGCGGTCGATATTGGGCGTGTACTCGTTGTCCGGGAACAACGGCTCGTCCACCAGGTGCAGCCGGCGATCGATCACGGTGAACGCGACCGACTCCGGCGTGGCGTTGTCGCGGACCGTACGGATCACGTGCCGCAGCAGCGTGGTCTTGCCGGACTTGGCGTCGCCCAGCACCATCAGCAGCGGGTTCGCCGCGAAGTCGACCGTGACCGGGGCCAGGTCCTGCTCGCGCTGACCGATGACGATCGTCTCGGGGCTGTGGTACAGCGGCGCAAGGGTTTCCGGGGCCAGGTCCGTCGGCAGCAGGCGCACGGGCGGCGCCGTCTGCCCCGGGTACCGGTCGTTGATGGCGGCGATGGCACCGAGATCCGGTTCGGCGAACAGGAAGTGCTCGGCTGCCATGGTCAGGCCGCGGCCCGGCTGGTCGGCCGGGACGCCGTCGGCGGGGCGGGACAGGGCCGCCACTCCCGGATTACCCGCGGACCGCACATTGCTGTCGCGCGAGTCGGCCAGCTTGAGCTCGAGCCGCAGGCCCAGGCCGTCGCGCATCGCCAGCGGCACCTCGAGCCAGTTGGGCGTCGTGATCACCACGTGGATGCCGTAGGCCATGCCGGTGTTGACCAGTTCGGTCACCTTGGACAGCAACGGGTTCCGGGTGTTGAACGTGTCGGTGTTGTCGCGGCTGAACGCGTACAGGTTGTCGATCACCAGGAACACGTCGCCGTAGCCGTCATCACGCAGGTCGCCGTCACCGGCGGCGGCGCGGGCCTGGCGGGACGCCAGCAGCTGCTCCAGCTCGCCGAAGGTCCGACGGATGCGCTCGGGTTCCAGCGGTGACGCGACGCTGCCGACGTGGGCCAGCGGCTTGAGCGAGCGCAGTCCGCCGCCGCCGTAGTCGAGGCAGTAGAACGTGACCGCACGCGGCGAGTGGGTCGCGGCCGCCGACAGGATGAACGTCTGCAGCGCAGTCGATTTGCCGGACTTCGGCCCACCGTGGATGACCAGGTTGGCGGCCGCCGACGTGGCATCGAAGACCAGCGGGTCGCGGCGCATCTGGAACGGCCGGTCGATCTCGCCCAGCGGCCACCGGCCGTGGCCCGCGGGAATCTCGGTACCGGCCAACAGCTCCGGCAGCGCGATCGGCTCGTCCAGCGGAGCCAGCCACAGGCGCGGCGCCTGCGGACCGTACTGCGCCAACTGCTCGCCGATGGTGGCGACCAGCTTGCGGGGCGGACGCAGATCCGGTGCCGTGTCGGTGACGATCACCGTGTCGGGAGCCGGCGTGACATGACCCGCCGGGAAGAGCTGCGGCTGCGGAACCGCATGCACCACAACCGCTTTCTCGGCACGTGGCGGGTCATAGATGCCGTCCACGTAGGTGCTGCGGAACTTCACCGGCACCGCGCCCGGGGTGGGGACCAGGAAGCCCTCGCCCTTGTGTTCCGGACCGGCCTCGATGTGGTACGCGTCCTCGACGCCGATGATCTGCCGGCTGATCGACGGGCTCGCGACCTTCAGACCGATGCGGTAGGAGGTGTTCTTGTCGATGTCCTTGATCCGGCCCACGTCCAGCGTCTGCGACGCGAACAGGATGTGGATGCGGAACGAACGGCCCTTGCGGGCAACGTAGTCGAACAGCTCGGCGTACTCGGGATGGTCGGCGAGCATCAGGGAGAACTCGTCGGCGACGACCAGCAGCGTCGGGATCGGCGGCAGGTCGTGTCCGGCTGCCTGCGCCGCCTCGTACTCCAGCACCGAGTTGAAGGCGCTGCCCTGCACGCGGCGACCGGCCTCCATCAGCAACTGCTCACGCCGGGCCACCTCACCGCGGAGGGTGTCCGCGAACCGGTCGGCCAGCGAGCGCTTCTCGGCCATGTTCGAGATGACGGCCACCACCTGCGGGAAGTCCCGGAAGATGTCGGCGCCAGCCTCGCCCTTGAAGTCGGCGTAGATGACGATGAGGCGGTCGGCCGAGTGAGTCGTCAACAGCGACAACAGGATCGACATCAGGGTCTGCGACTTGCCCGAGCCCGTCATACCGATCATCAGACCGTGCGGACCCATGCCGCCTTCGGCCTCGTCCTTCAGGTCGAACATCAGCGGTTCACCGGTGGCGGTGACACCGATGGGCACGCGCAGCTCCTCGGCCCGCGAGCGCGGCGCCCACAGGCCGGCGACGTCGAGCGCTGCCGCATCCGGGATGCCCAGCAGGGTGCCGAAGGTGGCCAGGCCGGCGCCCGTGCTCCGGGCCCGGTTCGGGTTGGAGTCCCAGCGCGCGAGGCCGCGGGCCAGGTGCGCCGCGGCGTGCGGCGAAAAGTCGTCGGCGACATCGAAGTACGGCTGCCAGCCGGACGCGGCCCACCGCTCGATGCGGCCACCGGACACGCGCAGCACCGGGCGGTCGGGGTCCGGGTACTCGGGCTGTTCGGTGCCGCGCTGCAGCACCGTGACACCGGCCAGGCCGGTCCGCGGCAGCAGCTCACCGAGGTCGGCGTCCGGGTCGTCCACGACGATCAGCAGGTGCCGCAGCGGCGTGCTGTCGGCGCCGCCGAACGGTTGCCGGTCGGCGAGCTCACCGGACATGAGGGCGGCGAGCTCGGGGACGCCGGCGGCGAGGTAGCGAGCCGGGCCGACACCGTCGATCTGGCCCGGGATGTCACTGTGCGGCAGCCACTTCAGCCACGACCACGATTCCGATTCCAGCGCCTCGGCGTCCGCCGCGGCCAGGGCGATCCCCAGCAGGGCCGGGTCGTGCCACGTCACCGCTTGCGCGATCCAGGCCCGCAGCGCGCCGCGCACCTCATCGGCATCACCGAGCACGGTGATCCGCGAAACCTTGGCCAGGTCGATACCGCCGGGCACCGCGGGCACCGTCCGCTGCACGTCGAGCAGTCCGCGTAGTGCGCTGTGCGACACCGGTTCCAGATCGATCTCGGCCGCGGTGTCCTTGACCTGCAGCACCGTCTCCAGGCGGGCGTCGTGCAGACCGGCACGCACCACCAGGTAGTCGGCGTCGTGCGGGTCGCGCTCCCACTGGCGACGGGTGCCGGCGACTGCGGCCAGCTGGTCGGGCGCCGGGTGGGACCACTCGCGGGCAGCGCGCTGCTCGGCCGCCTGCGCCCGCACGTTGTCCCGCACCACCGACAGGTAGCGCAGGTAGTCGGCGCGTTCGGCGTCGACCTCCTCGGTCCGGGTCTTGTTGTCCGAGCCGCGGTAGAACGCGGTGGCCGCCAACAGGAGTACGAATGGGAAGAACAGCGTCTGCGGCGAGATGACGCGCATGCCGGTGGCCACCAGGGCCACGATCATCCCGACGATCAGGATGACGATCAGGTAGGGCAGCACCCGGCGCAACAACGACGGCGGCACCAGCCGCGGCAGCTCCGGCGGCGGCTCGATGGTGATGACGCTCGCGCGGGTTGCCGGGATGGGCAGCCGGCGCCGCGCTTCGAAGATCAGACGGCTCACGGGTTCTCCCTCACGGCGATTTCGACTGCCGGGCTCGTCCGGGTAGGTACGAGCGCCGGGACCTGCAACGCCTCACTGCGCGACAACGTCGGGCCGGGCGTGAACTGGCTGAGGATCGACCACGGCACCGGCAGCGGTGATGCGGTCAGTCCCAGCGCGGCAGGGGTTTTCCGGTTGGCATTGGTGGCGTCACCCTCGGTGGAGATGCCGTAGCGGACGCCGGTGTCGCTGATCCAGTAGCCCGACAGCGCCGGGGTTCCCCCCTGGCCGGTGGCCTGGACGAAGTAACCGGTGCCCGGAGTCACCGCGACGCGCTGCGCGGTGCCGGCCGGGCCCGCCAGGGCCACGGTGTGTGCATCGGCGGGCAGTGGCAGCGTCGCTCCCGCCAGGAGGGTGAGCGAATTCGTCGTGGCACCATCGTGTTTGGTCCAGCGGGCGCAGGTCAGCGGTGCCTTGGTGGCGTCGACGACGGTCAGCGGGCGCTCCGGGTACGCCGCGGTGTTGATCGCGGTGGAGACCGGGATGCGAGCGACCTGGTCGGCGCTCAGCCGCGGCGGCTGCTCCAGACCGTACGAGTCGGTGTTGCGCAGAATCGCGGCGACGACCTGTGAAATCGGTTGCAGGCCATCGTCGAGGACCGCGTAGTACCGCACCGCGTTGTCGGTGGCGGCCTCGGTGGTGACGGCGGTGACCACGGCGCCGACGGGTGCCGCGACCGGCATGGGGTACGGCGTCGGCTGGCCCGCGTTGACGATCACCGGTGCGGCCAGCGGGGCCGACTCGGGGATCGCGTTGAACAGGCCGTCGGCGATGGCACGGGGCGCGGGCAGGGCAGTTCCGTTGGCGCCCAGGCCGAGTGCTGCCGTCACCGCGCGGTTGTTGAGGTCGACCGCGCTGCGCTTGCCGTTCCACAGCAGCCAGCTGCCGCCGTTGACGCCGGCGGACCCGACACCGTCGTTGCGCACCAGCACGGCATCGTTGGCACCCAGCGCGGCCGCGCGGGATCCGCCTTCGGCGAGCGGGCCGGTGATCAGGGTGGCCCCCACGACCTCGCCCGTGGCCGCGTCACACACGGTCCAGTCGGCGTCACGAGAAGTGTTGGGCACCATACGTTCCGGTGCACCCGGGATACCGATGAGGCTGCCGCGCGCGAACTTGTCCAGCTCCGCGCTCGGAACCAGGGTCGGGTTGTCGGGCCGCCCGGCGATGAGCCGGGCCGACGTCAGGTTCAGGACGGGGTGCAGCTGGTCGCCCACCCGGGCATACAGCGCGGAGGTCTCGCGGTCGGCCAGGATCACGTCGTTACCCGCGACGCCGGCGGGCCGGATCAGGGAGAAGACGAAGCAGCCCGCCAGCGCGGTGACGAGCACCAGGCCACCGACCAGAACGGAGCGGCTCTGCGTCCGCAACGGGTCGACCAGCATCCGGGTATCGTGCATGGCCACACCAGATGCGATGCGGCGCATGAGGAATCGCCAACCCGACACCTGGTGCCGCGTGACGAATCCGCGGCGGTAGTGGATCTGATCCGGGTTCTCGTTGACCGGGGTACGCGAACTGAAGCTCTTACGGTCGGTCACTGGGGCACCACCAGTCCAAGGCCCCGCAGCAGTGGGGCGGCAGAGTTGCTGACGTCACTCGCGGTGATCGTCATGAGTTCGTCGTCGGTGAAGTCGTGCGCGGCAAGGTGATCCAGCCGGTACTCACGTTCTTCTTCGGAGCGCTCCACCAGATTTCGGACGAAGCGGCCGTTACCCGCGATGTCCAGGCTGCGGCGCGCGACACCCGCCGCGTCGGGCGTCGTCGCCGTCGCGAGGTGTCCGAACAGCTGCTCCATCTCCTGCTGCGCAGCGGGTTCGAAGACGCTGTCGCGTTTTTCGGCCATGCGCATCGCGATCTCGGTGAGTTCGGTCGCCGAGTAGGACGGGAAGTCGATGCTGCGGGTGAAGCGCGAGCGCAGACCTTCGTTGGTGTCCAGGAACATGTCCAGGTCTTTGCGGTAGCCGGCGATGATCACGACCAGACGGCTGCGGTCGTTCTCCATGCGGGCCAACAGAGTGTCGATGGCGACCAGACCGAAGTCGTTCTTTGCGCCGGTGGACACCAGCGCGTAGGCCTCGTCGAGGAACAGCACGCCGTCGAGCGCGCTGTCGATGATCGCGTTGGTCTTGGCTTCGGTTTCACCGATGTGCTGGCCGATCAGGTCGGCACGATGCACTTCGCGCACCGTCTCTTTGCGCAGCAGGCCGAGGCCGCAGTAGATCTTGGCGACAACGCGGGCGATGGTCGTCTTACCGGTTCCGGGAGGTCCGGCGAAGACCAGGTGATTGGTGCGCTGGGCCACGGCCAGGCCGCGCTCCTGGCGCCGAATCGACATCGCCACAGAGCTTTTCAGCCGGGCCACCTGGTACTTGACCTCTTCCAGGCCGATGAACTCGGCCAGCTCGGCCTCCGCTTCGACGAGCAGATGAGCCTTGCGCGACTTGGCATCCGGGTCGACGAAGTCGGCCTCGGTCGGCTCGGTCTCGGGATCCCACGGATTGTGCCGGGCCTCGATCCGGGCCGCGGTCGTCGGATCGAGGCCGAAGCTGGTGTCGGTCAACGCATGCTCGGCGTCAGTGTTGTCGGGGTGGGCGGCGTACAGCTCGGCCAGCACGTCGGTGGCCTCGTCGTCCTCGCCCTGCGCCCGCAGCGACAACGCCTTGACGAACGTGCCGTCCACGGCGGCGACCGCGACCGGTCCCTCGGGGTCCTCGAGGTGCGACAGCGCCGGCGCGAACATCCCCAGGTGTGCCAGGGCGATACCCAGCGCGACCCGCGCGGCGTGCGCGTAGTTCGGATCCAGGTTGGGGTCGTTGACGATCGGGGTCAGCTGCCGGACCACGTCGGACCAACGGCGGGTGCGGTGGTGCATGGCCACTCGCACCCAGCGCGCCGGCAGCCAGCCCGGCTTGCGGTCGAGCAGCTCGCCCACCAGCTGATCGGCCTCTTCGTACGCCCCGGCACCGGCGAGTGTTGCGGCGTAAGCGAGTTGGAAGCCGTCCCGGTCGGCGGCGCGGAACTGCAGGTACAGACCACTGTCGTAGGTGAAGCCCAGGTCGCCGTCGGCGAGGTCGAGCGCCCGCTGCAACACGCCGGCCGAAGCCACCGTCCGCCAGATCGCCTCCACCACGTCGGGCGTTGTAGCACCAGCGGCGGCCAACCCGGTCCAGGCGTCGCAGTGCTCGCCGGCGATGCGCGTCAAAGTCAGGAAGCCGCCCAGGGCGGCGTCGAGGTCGGCCGGGCGACGACGACCGTCGACGCTCAGGCCGAGCGCCAGGCAGCCGGTGGCGAACCGGGTCAGCACATCACGGTCGACCCGCGATACCCGCTGCGCCGCATCAACATCGGCGACCACTGTGTTACTGCCCGCGGTGCTCGGTCGCACGTGGGTCCTTTCCGTCGTCGACACGCCAGAGGACGAACCACCGCTCATCTGGCGGCCGCCCTAAGAAGGAGTCGGCATCCGGAACGGGTTGGTTCCCGACGGGCCGAGGAACGGGCACTGTGCCGCCGCGCGGGCGCGCCTTGCTGGAAGTGCGCCGCGGCGGATACCGCAAATGTGTCAGTGCCCATGTCGATGTTCGCGGGATATTAGAGTCCCCGCATATCTCCTTAAGTATGCCTAAGCTAACCCCTGCGAAGTTAGCATTGCATAACTTAAGTTGTCGAGACGCACCCCTCCGTCGGAGCAGGTGACGACGCTCACTCCTTAACGGCAGTGACCAGGGTGTTCGAGGCGATCATGGTCGCGGCTTCCGGATTCGTCGGCACCGGACGGCCCACCGAGCGGAAGTAGTCGGCCAGCCCCGTGGCCTCCGCCCGCCAACCGCGCGCGCCGAACCAGTCCGCCGCCGGGGCGATCTGCTCGTTGTAGATCAGCTTGAAGAAGCCTTCCGCCATGTCGTCCCCGGCGGCACGCTTGGCCGCGAACACCTCAGCCGGCATGGGCTTGCCCTCTTCGACCGCCACCCAACTGCCAGGTGCCGCCAGGGCATCGATTCCGGTGAACAAATCGTCCTGTGCCGTCGCGGGCAGATAGATCAGCAGCCCCTCGGCGATCCACGCCGACGGGCGGGAGGGATCGAAACCGGCGGCCGTGAGTGCCGTCCGCCAGTCGTCGCGCAGGTCGACGGCGATCTCCCGGCGCTCGACCTTCGGTTCGGCTTCGTTGCCGGCCAGCACTTCCCGCTTGAACTCGAGCACCTGCGGTTGATCGAGCTCGTAGATGACGGTGCCGTCGGGCCAGTCCAGGCGGTAGGCGCGCGAGTCGAGCCCTGCGGCCAGTAGCACGATCTGGCGCACACCGGCCGCCGCGGCGCGCTGGAAGTAGGTGTCGAAGTATTTGGTCCGCGAGGCCTGAAAGTTGATGAACGGTTCGCCGAATTCGGGCGTCGCCAACGGATGTTCCGGCGCCTCACCGTCCAACACGTCGGCCCAGACACCGCCGACCGCGCGGGTGAACACCTCCGCATATCGGTCCACCGCAAGCGGATTGGGCTTGGCCGCTTCCAATGCCCGCGCCGCGGCAACCATCACCGCAGTCGATCCAACACTCGAGTTGATGTCCCAGCTGTCATTGTCGGTCCGCACCCGCGCGAGGGTACGCCGACAACGTGGACGCCGACTGGGACGAGCCTCAGACCAGCGGGCGCCCGGTGCGGATGCGCCAGTTCAGATCCATGAGCATCCAATTGAAGGGGAACCGCCGCAGCGGCCCGGGCAGCACGCGGTTGACCGCTTTCACGAGTTTCATCACCGCGTTGAAGCGCTTCTGCCGCTTGGTATCCCACGGCAGCTGCATCTCGTCGCGGAAGCGCTGCGGCAGGAAGCCGGTGGTGAGCAGCAAGGCAAACGCCTCGGACCAGCGCTGCAGCGGGCCAGGAAGCTGCAGCCCCTTCAACCGCGCCGCCGCAATCGGAAACAGGTACTCGCGCACCGTGTCGTCGATGTGCACCTGGTCCAGCGACTCTTGCCAGTACTTGTCGAAGGCAGCCCGGTCGGCCGGCCACATCTCCGGCGTCACCTGCAAGGTGGTGCCCATCGTCATGCCCTGCCGATAGAACTCCTCGGCAGTCTCGTCATCCAACTCGCCGACCACCAGGCGGTACACGTCGAGCGCGCCCTTGAACAGGCACGCCGCCACCCAGAGCTGCAGGTTCTTGTCCATGGCGCTGTACTTCACCGGGCTGTCGGCGGTGGAGTACACCTGCCGGTGCGCCGTGTTCACCGCGCTGCGGTACGCCGCCTTCTGTTCGTCGGATCCCAGGATTGCGACCGCGAGGTACGTGAACGTGGTCCGGGCGCGCTTGATCGGGTGCAGGTCGGTGCGGCCACTTTCCACCCGGCTCTCGACGACGCCGTAGCCGACGCCCGGACGCGCCAGCTGCATGATCACGTTGGCCGGGCCCGCCAGTAGTGCCGCACCAACCAATCCGTCGGCGTACTGGACATCACGACGCACCCGACGGCCGGGCGCGCATGCGTTGACCGGCATCTCGACGAGATCGACCGTCATTGGTCACTCCTAGCAAAAGTGAGAACGATTGATTCCTGATATTGCCCGCGGCACGGTGCGGGTGTCAAGATGGCGGGGTGCCTCAGGTACGCCCGTACCGCGGGATCGACGCGGCAGAACGCCTGGCCCAACGACGGGCCCGGCTGATCGACGCCGGACTGGAGATTCTGGGTGGCGCGCCGCCGGCACCGGAACTCACGGTGCGGACCATCTGCGGCGGAGCCGGCGTGGCGATGCGCTACTTCTACGAAAGCTTCTCCGACAAGGACGTTTTCGTCGAGGCGGTGTTCGACCACGTGATCGCCGGCCTGGCCACCACGACGCAGGCGGCGGTCGCCGCCGCGCCGCTCGATGAGCAGAGCCGCGCCGGTATGGCCAACATCGTGCACGCCATCGCCGACGACCCCAGGGTCGGCCGGCTGCTGTTCAGCGCGCAGCTGTCCAACGAAGTGGTGGCACGCAAGCGCAACGAATCGACCGTCTTCTTCGCCATGCTGCTCGGCCAGCACGCGGGCGACGCCCTTCAACTACCCGCCGGCGATCGTCGCCGGGCCAGCACCCATTTCGCGGTCGGCGGCGTCGGACAGACGCTGAGCGCCTGGCTGTCGGGCGAAATCACTTTCACCCCAGACGAATTGATCGATCATCTGGCGTTGCTGCTGGACACGCTCGGCAAGCGGGCCGTCCGCCGGTGAACGGACCCCGGTTGCGCCGGCCCCGGTCGCCGCTGCACCAGCACATCGACTTCTTCGGCTATTGGGCGCACGGTGGCGTGGCCACCGACCGGAGCCGAGCACTGCCGCGCGGCGCCGCGACCGTGGTCATCGACGTGGGCGGCCGGGATCGCGTCGACATCTTCTCCGCCGACGGCGCCACCCGGATGCCGGTGGAGCCGGCATTCCTCACCGGGCCGGGCACGCTGTCGTACGTCACCCGGATCGATCCGGGCGAAGCGGTGCTCACCATTCATTTCCGGCCCGGCGGCGCACTGCCATTCTTCGGAATTCCGTTGGCGGACCTGGAGAATTCCTGCGCCAACCTCACCGACCTCTGGGGCGCCGGAGCCACCCTGCTGCGCGAGCAACTGATCGCGACACCGGACTGGCCCCGACGCATCGAGATCGTCGAGGACTTCCTCATCGCCCGGTTGCGGCCGATTTCCCACACCCTCATGCCGGTACTGCACACCGCCGAACGCCAACCGTCACTCCGGGTTTCCGAGGCCGCCGAGCTGACGGGCCTGTCCCCCAAGCGCTTGATCGCGACGTTCCGCAACGAGATCGGACTCACCCCGAAGGCCTATCTGCGCGTGCGACGGCTCCAGGCGGCACTGCGTCTGCTCGATGCCGGCAGCCGCGACGGCGCCGACGTCGCGGCCACTCTCGGGTACTTCGATCAACCGCACTTCGTGCGCGAGTTCCGCGGCTTCACCTCGGTCACGCCGACCCAATATGCCCAGCGGCGCAGCGCGCTGCCCAGCCATGTGGGGCTGCCGGGGTAATCAGTCAACGGGCAAAAATATCCAAGCGTCGCGCGCATCAGACCGGCACCATGGGGGCATGCACCAAGGAGCACAGGCCGTCGCGAACACCGGCCTTCTGGTCGCCGCCATCCGCGCCGACGAATCACGCCGCCCTGACCGCCTTTTCACCGATCCGTTCGCCGACCGCCTTGCCGGAGAGACGGGCCGCCGGCTGCTCGCCGAAGCCGTCGCCGAAGCCGGGGACCGGCCGACCCGGCAGATCGTGGTGCGCACCCGGTTCTGGGACGAGGCCCTGCTGCGCGCCACCCGGTCCGTCCGCCAGGTCGTGATTCTCGCCGCGGGTATGGATGCCCGCGCCTACCGGCTGTCCTGGCCGGACGGCACCACGGTGTACGAATTGGACCAGCCCGAGGTGATCGCCGCCAAGGCCGCGGCGCTGGAGGGCGAGCAGGCGTTGTGCACGCGGGTGGCGGTCGGCGTCGACCTCACCGGCGACTGGACAGCAGCTTTGCGCGCCAACGGCTTTGACGACCGCCGACCTACGGCGTGGTTGGCCGAGGGACTACTGCAGTACCTCGACGAAGCCGCGGTCGGCACGGTCTTCGAGCGCGTCGACGCCCTTTCCGCGACTGGTTCGGTGCTGCTGTACGACGTCGTCGGCAAGACGCTGCTCGACGCGCAACTGTTGGCGGCGGTGCGCCAGTCGATGGCGCGCAACGGGGCACCGTGGCTGTTCGGCACCGACCAGCCCGCTGAACTCGCGGAGCGCCACGGCTGGTCTGCGGTGGTCACCGACGTCGCCGTGCCGGGAAATGAGTGGGGCCGTTGGTTCGCCCCCGCGGTGCCGATGGATGTGCCCGACGTCCCGCGCGGTTACTTCGTCGAAGCGACGAAATAGGTTGGCGCCGAGCGTGGCGGGTACTGATCCTGCACTCATGGTCTCGCGCACTCAGCTTTTTGCGCCGTAGCCGCGGAATCAATGACGGTCTCACGTTGATCCTGCAGCCCGGGTCCCCATGACTCGAGCTTTGTGAGCGTCAGCGCAGGGTCGACGTCCGCAAGACATTTGCTTGTCAAGTGCCCAGCACGCGGAGGCTCGCGACCGTGCCACCAGATCGTCGATTTCGCGGCAGATTCAAGCGGTCTGATTGCACGGTCGAGACAAACCCGGCATTCCAGCCGTCAGGCGGGAGCCACCGCCGGCCGCCGGTCCGCCGCGGTCCGCGGTTCCGTCACGGTGTCGGCCTCGGTGAATTCCTTGGTCCAGCAGGCGAACTCCAGTGTGATGCCGTCGGGGTCCTGGAAGTAGAACGACCGTACGTACACGCCGGGGTGCACCGTCGGCGACGCCTGCATGGGGCTCTCGTCGTGGTTGAGCACCGGCCCGACGCGCACGCCCTTTTCCTTGAGCCGCTTGCGGTACTCGTCGAACTTCTCAGCGGGCACATGAAAGGCCAAGTGGTTCAACGACCCGACGGCGCTCATGAACTCCCCGATACCGGGCAATGCCGCCGGTTGCGAGATACCGGGCGCTCCGTCGGGAGCCTGGGCGAACCAGAAGAACGCCACGCAGTCGCCGTTGCCGGCGTCGAAGAAGAAGTGCTGCCCCATGCCGCCTGGCAGGTCCAGCGACTTCACCAGCGGCATGCCCAGCACGCCCGAGTAGAAGTCGACGGTCCGCGCCATGTCCGCACAGACCAGGGCGACGTGGTTGATGCCGCCCAGCTCGAATTCGGCGTTGCGGTTGTCGGGCTTGATCATCGTGCCACTCCTGACGACAGGGTCTGGTCAATCACCTAATCTGAATCTAACATCAGGTTCAGGTTTGATCAATGACACCTCGAAAGGACGCCACTGTGACCGTCGCGCCCCGCGAGCAGCTGCCCACCGTGCGGGGGCGCCAGACGCAAGCGGCGATCGACAGCGCCGCTCGCGCCGTCATAGCCCGCAAAGGCATTCTGGCGACCACCATTTCGGACATCGCGGCCGAGGCCGGCCGCTCCACCGCGTCGTTCTACAACTACTACGACTCCAAGGAGGCGATGGTCCATGAATGGGCACAACGCTTCCGCGACGAAGCCCGCGAGCGGGCGCTCCCGGCCATCAGCGCCGAGCTGACCAACTGGGAACGCTCCCACCAGGCAGCCGCCGCACACTGGGAGACCTACCGGCACCGGCTTGCCGAGGTCATCGCCATTTCCCAGTTGGCCATGATCAACGACGATTTCGCCCAGTATTGGTCCGAAATCTGCGAGCTGCCCATCTCGCTGATCGTGTCGATGGTCAAACACGCTCAGCAGCAAGGCTTCTGCCCGGACGACAATCCACGACTCGTTGCCGTGGCATTGGTATCGATGCTGAACCAGTTCTGCTATACCCAATTGTCAGGCGATGGCGCCACCACCGCAGACGACGACGCCTGCGTCACCACCCTGGCCAACATCTTCTACCGGACCATCTACCACGAGGGGAATCCGCGTACATGAACAAACCCGGAAGTTCGTCCGCCGCGGGAGTCACCCGAGAGTTCATCGGGATGGACTCGCCGACCGCGCTGCGTGCCGGGTCCGGTGGTCACCCCTGCCAGGGCATCTACTACCGCGGCATGGGCCGGAAACCCAAGGTGGCGATGATCGCCACGCACTACCAGATCGACTTCGCCGAACACTATCTCGCCGACTACATGGCAACCCGCGGTATCGGGTTCCTCGGCTGGAACACCCGATTCCGCGGTTACGAATCCAGCTTCCTGCTCGATCACGCGCTCGTGGACATCGGCGTCGGGGTGCGCTGGCTGCGCGAGGTCGCCGGCGTGGAAACCGTTATTCTGCTTGGCAATTCGGGTGGCGGCTCGCTGATGGCCGCCTATCAGGCCCAGGCGCTGTCACCGCACATCACGCCGCTGGAAGGGATGCGCCCGGCGGCCGGCGTCTACGACCTGCTGCCGGCGGACGGCTACGTCTCCAGCGCCGCCCACCCCGGCCGACCTGATGTGCTCACCAATTGGATGGACGGCTCGGTGACCGACGAATCCGACGCACTGGCAACCGATCCCGATCTCGACCCGTTCGCCGAGCACAACGGCCCGCCCTTCGCGCCGGAATTCGTCCAGCGGTACCGCGACGCGCAGGTCGCCCGAAACCACGCGATCACCGACTGGGTGGAGGCCGAATACGCGCGCGTCCGCGCCGCGGGCTTCCGGGACCGCCCGTTCACCGTCATGCGCACCTGGGCCGACCTGCGCATGATCGACCCCACGCTCGAACCCACCAAGCGCCCGGCCAATCAGTGCTATGCGGGTACCCCCGTCCAGGCCAACCGCTCGGCCAACGGCATCGCCGCGGCCTGCACACTGCGCAGCTGGCTGACGATGTGGAGCCTGCGGCACGCCCAGACCCGCGCCGAGCCGCACCTGGCCCTCATCGACAACCCGGCGCTGGTGATCAACGCCGAACAGGATTCGGGCGTGTATCCCTCTGACGCGCAACGCATCTACGACGCGCTGGCCACCACCGACAAGACGCTGCACGCCATCGACTCCGACCACTACTTCACCACCCCGGGCGCCCGCAGCGAGCAGGCCGATCTGATCGCCAAATGGATCGCCAAGCGGTGGCGGTGAGCCGGCCCGTGCGGGTGTTGGCGCATTTCACGCCCGGCCCGCGGGTCATCGAATTCCTTGCTCCGCTGGAGGATCTGGTCGATGTGCGGTTCTGCGCGGCGGACGACGACACGACGTTCTACCGGGAGCTGCCGGACGCCGAGGTGCTGTGGCACGTCCTGCGGCCGGTCAGCGCCGCGGATCTGGAATCGGGCGGGCGCCTCAAGCTGGTCCACAAGATGGGCGCGGGCGTCAACACCATCGAGGTCGCCGCCGCGACGCGGCTCGGGATCGCGGTCGCCAACATGCCGGGCGCCAACGCGCCGTCGGTCGCCGAGGGCGCCGTCATGCTGATGCTGGCCGCGTTGCGACGGCTGCCGGAACTCGACCGCGCCACGCGCGCCGGCGCCGGCTGGCCCACCGACCCGACACTCGGCGAAACGGTCCGGGACATCGGCAGCTGCACCGTCGGCCTCATCGGGTACGGCAACATCGCCAAGCGGGTCGAGACCATCGTCACCGCCATGGGCGCCACCGTCGTGCACACCAATACCCGTGGCGCGCAGGGCCACCCCGGCTGGCGGACGCTCCCCGACCTGCTCGCCGCCAGCGACGTCGTCTCGCTGCACCTGCCGCTCACCGAACACACCGAAGGGCTGCTCGACACCGAGGCGCTGGGCCTCATGAAACCCGGTGCGGTCCTGGTCAACACCTCACGCGGCGCCGTCATCGACGAACCCGCGCTGGTCTCCGCACTACAGCACGGGCCCCTACAGGCCGCGGGCCTCGACGTCTTCGCCACCGAGCCCGTCGACGCCGCCAATCCACTGCTCAAGCTCGACAACGTCGTCGCCAGCCCGCACACCACGTGGTACACCGCCGACACCATGCACCGCTACCTGGCCGAAGCGGTCGGTAACTGCGAGCGACTCGCCGCTGGACAGCAGCTGGCCAACGTAGTGAACGAAGTGAACCTCTAAACACCCGTCAAGTGGGTTACTCTCGGAACCAACCGACCAGTTATTTGGTTGGGTGCGCCCTGCACAGCCCACAGCCGGTCACAGGAGGCAACGATGCCCATCGCGATCACGTCCGAGCACAACGATCTGGCCGATTCGGTCCGATCCCTGGTGGCGCGGGTCGCGCCGTCCGAGGTCTTGCACGAGGCCCTCGAGACCCCGATCAGCAACCCGCCGCCGTATTGGGCCGCGGCCGCCGACCAAGGCCTGCAGGGCCTGCACCTGTCGGAAGCCGTTGGCGGACAAGGCTTCGGCATCCTCGAACTCGCGATCACCCTGGCCGAGTTCGGCTACGGCGCCGTCCCCGGCCCGTTCGTCCCGTCGGCCATCGCCAGTGCGCTGATCGCCGCGCACGACCCCAAGTCAGCCCTGCTACCCGGCCTGGCCTCCGGCGAGATCATCGCCGCGTACGCCTTGAACTCGGGCCTGACCGCCACCACCCAGGGCGATGGACTCGTCGTCAGCGGTGAGATCCGCGCCGTCCCCGCGGCCGCGCAAGCCGAGCTTCTGGTGGTGCCCGTCGACGGCCGGTGGGTGGCCCTCGACACCGCAAGCCTGCAGATCGACCCGGTGCAGAGCGTCGACCCACTGCACCCCGTCGCCCACGTCCGCGCCGACGCCGTGCCGGTCGCCGCCGATCGCATCCTCACCGGCCTGGACCAGTCGCACGCCCGGGCCCTGATCACGACACTGCTGGCGGCCGCATGCGTCGGCGTCGCGCGGTGGGCCACCGACACCGCCGCCGCGTACGCCAAGATCCGCGAACAGTTCGGCCGGCCCATCGGCCAGTTCCAGGCCATCAAGCACAAGTGCGCCAACATGATTGCCGAGACCGAGCGGGCCACGGGCGCCGTCTGGGATGCCGCCCGCGCCCTCGACGAGCACGCTTCCGGTGACGCCGGCTCCGACTACCTGTTCGCCGCCGCGGTGGCCGCCACCCTGGCGCCCGTCGCCGCGCAGCACTGTGCGCAGGACTGCATCCAGGTGCACGGCGGCATCGGCTTCACCTGGGAACACGACACCAACGTGTACTACCGGCACGCCATCGCGCTGGTCGCCGGATTCGGCCGGGCCGCCGACCACCCGCGCCAGGTCGTGGACCTCGCCACAACCTCGGGCATGCGGTCCATCGACATCGACCTGGACCCGGACACCGAGAAGCTGCGCGCCGAGATCCGGGCGGAAGTGGCTGCGCTGAAAGCACTTCCGAGCGGACCGGAGCGCAACACCGCGATCGCCGAAGGCGGCTGGGTGCAGCCGCACCTGCCGACGCCGTGGGGCCGGGCCGCGGAGCCGATCGAGCAGATCATCATCGCCCAGGAGTTCAGCACCGGAAAGGTGCGCAGGCCGCAGATGGGCATCGCGGCGTGGATCATCCCGTCGATCGTGGCGTTCGGCACCGACAAGCAGCAGCAGGACTTCCTGCCGCCGACGTTCCGCGGCGACATGATCTGGTGCCAGCTGTTCTCCGAGCCCGGTGCCGGCAGCGACCTCGCCAGCCTGACCACCAAGGCCGTCAAGGTCGACGGCGGCTGGCGCATCACCGGCCAGAAGATCTGGACCACCGGCGCGCAGTTCTCCGCGTGGGGTGCGCTGCTGGCCCGCACCGACCCCGATGCGCCGAAACATCAAGGCATCACGTACTTCCTGCTCGACATGAAGAGCCCCGGGGTCGAGGTCAAGCCGCTGCGTGAGCTCACCGGCAACGCGATGTTCAACACCGTGTTCATCGACGACGTCTTCGTCCCCGACGACATGGTGCTCGGCGAGGTGAACCGCGGCTGGGAGGTCAGCCGCAACACCCTGACCAACGAGCGGGTGTCGATCGGCAGCAGCGAGCCGCCGTTCCTGGCCAGCCTGGACCAGTTCGTGGAGTTCCTGCGGGACGGCGAATTCGACGAACTGCAGCGCCACGAAGCGGGCAAGCTGATCGCCGAGGGGCACGCCGCCAAGCTGCTCAACATGCGCTCGACGCTGCTGACCCTCGCCGGTGGCGATCCGATGCCGGCCGCCGCGATCTCCAAGCTGCTGTCCATGAAGACCGGCCAGGGCTACGCCGAATTCGGGGTCGCGTCATTCGGCAGCGACGCCGTCGTCGGTGACCCGCAGCAGCCCTCCGGCCGGTGGGACGAATACCTGTTGGCCGGCCGCGCGACGACCATCTACGGCGGCACCTCCGAGGTGCAGCTGAACATCATCGCCGAGCGGCTGCTGGGCCTGCCCCGCGATCCGTAGCCGGCACTTGCCGACGGTCGAAAACCCCCATTTCAGTGCAGAAATGGGGGTTTTCCCTACTGTCTGCGGGCATCCACCCAGGTGTACCGTTGACGTAGACGGAAACATTTTTGGTGGTGATGATCATGACCACACGAGTACTGGCGACACGAGCGTCGCGCGCGCTGCGACTGGTGTTCATCGGCGCCGTCGCGATCGCGTTCACGATCCTGCCGACGGCGCTGCGCAACCCGACCGTCACGCTGCATGCGACCGGGGAACCGTGCGTCGACGGTGTCGTCCCGTGGAACCCCTACGTCGTGAACTGCAACCTGCCGGCGCGCAACACCCCCAAGGTGCGCGGCGCGGCTCCCGACGCGGGCGCCATCATCGCGTGCCACGACAAGCCCGGTTGCCTGTCCTGGTACGTCAACAACTAGGCGACTAGACGTCCATGTCGCGCAGCGCGCGCTTGAGGATCTTGCCCGTGGGGTTCCGCGGCAACTCGTCGAGGAAGATGACCTCGCGCGGAACCTTGTAGCGCGCCAGGTGATCTCGCACGTAGGCCTTGATGTCGTCCTCGGTGACCGTCGCCCCGTCGACCTTGACGACGAAGGCCCGCAGCCGCGCGCCGAAGTCCTTGTCGTCGACGCCGATCGCGGTCGCCTCCACCACGTCGGGGTGTCCGCTGATCAGGTCCTCGACCTCGGCGGGGAACACGTTCTCGCCGCCGGAGACGATCATCTCGTCGTCACGGCCGCTGACGTACAGGAGTCCGCGCTCGTCGAAGTAGCCGACGTCGCCCGACGACAACATCCCGTCGATGATCTCCTTGCCACCGCCGCCGGTGTACCCCTCGAACGGGAACGTGGTGCCGACGAAGATGCGACCGACGCTGCCCTGCGGCACTTCCTTGCCGTTGTCGTCGAAGATCTTCACGCGGACGCCCTTGACCACCGGGCCGACCGTCGCCGGGTTGATCGACAGGTCCTGCGGACGCGCGATGGTGGCGAACGAGATCTCGGTTGACCCGTACAGGTTGTAGATCACCGGGCCCAGATCCTTGAGCGCGCGCGTCGCCAATTCGGATCCCAGCTGCGACCCCGACACGAACACGATGCGCAGACTCGATAGGTTCGGCTTCGGTGACGTCTTGTCCAGTTCGTCGAGGATGCGCGACAGCATCACCGGCACGACGACCATGGCGGTGACCCGGTGCCGCTCGATGTCGGCGAGTACGGTCGCCGGCTTGAACCGGCGCCGCAACACCAACGTGCTGCCCAGCAGCATGGCGATGGTCGAATGCAGGTAGCCCAGCGCGTGGAACATCGGCGCGGGCAGGCTGGTGACCTCACCCGATTTGAACGGCACCGACGACAGCACGCCACCCACCGGGGCCAGCGACGGCGGGGCACTTCGGTTGGCGCCCTTGGGCGTTCCCGTGGTGCCGCTGGTCAGGATGATGATGGACGCGGGCTTCGCGACCTTCGGCGGCGCGAGGCTGCTGGTCCGGGCGATGACGTCGGCCAGGGATTCATCGAGGCTGCCCGACGGTTCCGCCTTGTCGGGGTTGTGTCCCAGGGCCCGCAGCTTGCCCAGCGGCGGCTCGGACAGCGCGACGGCGTCGGCGTACTCGTCGTCGTAGATGATGAGCTGCGCGCCCTCGCGTTCGGAGACCTCCTTGATCTGCGGACCCGAGAATTCGGTGTTCATGAGGATGATTCGCGCGCCGACCCGCGCCGCGCCGTACACCGAGATCAGGAACCACCGATGGTTGCGGGCCAGGATGGCCACACCTTCGCCGGCCTGAACACCCTTGGCGCGCAACGCGTTGGCCGTCGCGTTCACGGCGTCGTCGAACTCCTGGAAGGTGATGTCGCCGTCGTCGTCGATGACGGCGGTGCGGTGCGGGGTGCGGCGCGCGTTGAGCGCCGGGACCATGCCGATCTCACCCCAGCGGACGATGTCGGCCAGCATCGCCGCGATGTGCTGTGGCGATTCGAGTTTGAGCGCACCCGCTTCGAACATCTTCCGGGCGTAGTGCAATTCGGCGGCGCCGCGGTCGACATATTTACCGACCGACTTCTCCAAAGTTTCCTGAACCTTGTTTGCCACCTGTGACGGGAGGTCGGTCAGCTTCGCCATGAGCCAACCATAGGTGACACCGCGGGTAACGCGGCCAGAACTCCGGCCCCAATTCTCGGGCCAATTACGATGACTTCATGGGTGACTCGCGGTCCCTCGAGGTGGGTGGGCGCGAGGTTGTCGTGAGCAACCCCGGCAAGGTGATCTTTCCCGAACCGGGCGTGACCAAGCTCGACCTGGTCAACTACTACCTCGCCGTCGCCGACGGCGCGCTGCGCGGCGTGGCCCGGCGGCCCATGATTCTGAAGCGGTTCGTGAAAGGCATTGCCCAGGAAGCGATCTTTCAGAAGCGGGCACCGGAGAAGCGGCCGGACTGGATCGACGTCGCCGAGCTGAAATACGCGTCGGGCACCTCCGCGAAGGAAGCCGTCATCGACGAGGCCGCCGGGCTGGTGTGGGCCGTCGGCCTGGGCTGCATCGACTTCAATCCCCACCCGGTCCGGGCCGACGACCTGGAACACCCCGACGAGCTGCGCGTCGATCTCGATCCGATGCCGGGTGTCGAGTGGCCGCAGATCCTCGACGTCGCAGCCGTCGTCCGCGACGTGCTCACCGACTACGGGCTGACGGCCTGGCCCAAGACGTCCGGCTCGCGGGGCTTCCACATCTACGCCCGGATCGAGCGGAACTGGCCGTACAAGCAGGTGCGGCTGGCGGCCCAGACCGTGGCCCGTGAGGTGGAGCGACGGGCACCCGACCTGGCGACGAGTCGCTGGTGGAAAGAGGAACGCCAGGGCGTGTTCGTCGACTTCAACCAGAACGCCAAGGACCGGACGGTGGCGTCGGCCTACTCGGTGCGGTCGCGGCCCGACGCCCGCGTCTCGACACCGCTGTTCTGGGACGAGGTCCCGGGCTGCCGTCCCGAGGAGTTCACCGTGGCGACGGTGCCCGGCCGGTACGCGCAATTCGGTGACCCCTGGGCCGGGATGGACGACGCCGCCGGCGGTCTGGAGGGGTTGCTGGCGCTGGCCGAAGAACTGGGTCCGATGCCCAAAACCGAGAAATCCGGGGGCAGCACGTCGGCCGACGGACGCCGGGCGTCGCAGATGCCGCTCATCGAGGTGGCCCGGACAAAGACGCGCGACGAGGCGATGGCCGCGCTCGACGAATGGCGGGCGAAGCATCCGGAAGCGGCATCTGCGCTGGAAGCCATAGATGTTCTGGTCGACGGCATGCGCGGTCCCAGCTCGATCTGGTACCGCATCAGGATCAATTTGCAGCACGTGCCGGAGGAATTGCGGCCGCCGCAGGAGCCTCTCATCGCCGACTATTCGCCGTGGGTCGGGTACCACGGCCATCAGATGCGCCGTCCGTGACCGTTACCCCGCTGAGACCATGTTTGCTAGCTGGAGCAATCACACTTCTTAGCGATGATTTAGGACTTACTCCCCGGTACCTTAACTTGGCCACATAACTTCGATCTCGAGCCGGAGAAACGACACAGCTGTCGGGCGTCCGGCAACATCGAAGGGAGGCATCACATGGCTGTAGTGACAGGCAAGGCCACCGGCGACGCAACAACGTCTGCCGCTTTCCGCTATGGCAATCCGGCGGTCGCCTGCGGCGACGCCGAGGTGCGCGCCCAGTGCCGTCAACTGGCGACGGTGCTCACCGTCACCGGAGTCATCGACGAAACCGATGTGGACCTGGTTGCAGCGCAGGCACGGCGCTGCGTACTCCCAGAGAAGCCGTTCATCCTGGACCTGAGCGGGGTCACCTCGTTCGCAGTGTCCTGCGTCGAACTGCTCGACAAGGTCAACGACAGCTGCATCGCAGCAGGCAACGAGTGGTCTCTCATCGCATCCCAGCCGGTTTCGACCGCACTGCTGGCCTGCGGCGCAGAGTCCGCCTTCCCGACCGCAACCTCCGTCTCGGAAGCGCTGCACCACTTCTCGGACAGCATGTACGAGCGTCGCCGGTTGCTGCCGTTCCTCACCAAGAAGTCCGCGTAAGACAGGAACTGAATATGTTGATCGATCTCCGCTGGCTGAGTGCCCTGCTCCACCACCGTCGTAAGACGCAGATGGCGACGCCGGCCTTCTGACCACTTCGACCTCCAACACGGTGCCGACACCAATCTGGTGTCGGCACCGTGCTTTTTGTCGGTGTCGCCTCCTGCCTGGGCACAGGATCGAACGTCAGGCGCCGAAGTCGATGCGCACGATCGCGCTGTCGTCCCAGACACCGCGGTTCCGCGCCTTCTGCCACTTTTCCCGCCACGGCAGCCCGGCGTGCACCTGGGTCACTCCCGGAATCCTGATCAGCGGCACCAGATTCCACTGCCACCCGTAGCGCCGGTGCAACACCCGGTTGGCCTCGGCTGCGGCCCCATCCTCGAGGATCGTCGCCGTGCCAGTGAATACGGTTGCGCCGCTGCGCTTTCGGCCGCGGTAGTCGCACGCCGTCAGTTCGACTTGCGGATGTGCGCGCAGCCGTGCGGTTTTCGGACCGCGCTTGGTCCGGAACACGATCGAATCCTGCTCGACGGCGAACCAGATCGGCGTATCGACCGGCTCGCCGTCGCGTCGGTAGCTCCGGAGCATTGCGTAGCGGGTCGTGCCCAATTCACTGATGTCTGATCGCTGTGTGTTGGTAGCCATGCAGACAGTCAACGACTTAGAGTTGGCTTCAAGTCAAGGCCGAACCAGGAGTGTCATGGCCACGTTCACCATCGGCGAAGTGTCGGCGCGCACCGACGTCGCCGCGACGACGCTGCGCTACTACGAACAGATCGGCCTCATCCCGGCGCCGGCACGCACCGGGGGGCAGCGCCGCTACGACGACACCGTCATCGATCGCCTCAACGTCATCCGGGTGTGCAAGACGGCGGGGTTCTCTCTCGATGAGATCCAACTGCTGTTCGCCGACGACGCGCCCGGGCGCCCGGCCAGCCGCGCATTGGCGGAGACCAAGCTTGCCGAGATCGACGCCAAGATCGCCGAACTGCACCTCGCGCGCGCGGTCGTCGAATGGGGCATGCAGTGCACCTGTCCATCGATCAGCGCGTGCAGCTGCGGTATTCACCCCGCCAAGCCCGGGGACGCCCGGACGGCCTGAGGCCTGCTGTCAGTGCCCGCCCGCGCGGGAACCGCCGACCTCCGCCGGCAACGGCGGCGGCAGCGGCGTGGTCGGTACGGGCGCGGGAGCTCCGGTGACCGGTGTGGGCGGCGCACCCACCGGTGACGCAGCCGGCGCAGGCGTGGCGGCCGCGGCTCCGGGCAGGGGCCCGCCGCTGCGGAAGAAGGTCATGGGCTCGGACCGGATGGACTGCGAACCCGCGCTGATATCAAGTGATTTCGCGCTGACGGTATAGGTGATGCCATCGCTCGTCGCGGTGTAGCCGCCGCGGCCGTCCGCGCTCGCGGCGACGATCAGCTTCGCGCCGTCGCTGATCCGGACGCCGCGATATTGGTACTCTCCGCCGGCGCTCCTGCAGATGGCGACCCGTGACGATGCGGTACTGCCGAACGCGACCGCGGTATCGCCCGTCGGACACCGCGCCGTCGAGTCGAGGAACCCCTGGGCGTCCGTCGCGGGCTCGGCCACCACCAACGGGCTTCCGGCCAGCGCCAACACCGCACCCGTCAGCGTCGCGGCAGCCAGCCCCGCAGCACGGAATCTGAAGTCGGACATCGTCACCACCACATCACACCCTGACCGGTTCGGCGAGCGCCCACACCGCACCGCCGGCAAATGATGTGGCCGTCACAGCGGCCGGGCCTGGATGAATTCTTGGAAAACTTCAGCTTGATTTATTTACCCGGGCAGGGAAATAGTGCACGTATTGCCTGGTCAGGCGGCCGATGGGGCTTTTTGCTCGGCTAGAGGCACCTCCGTCTTTCCGCTACTTTCAGACCGCCTAATTCCGCTCTGCCTCACTGAATCCGGGGTCCATCATGCAAATCGCTGTTCGGCACAACGCACTGCCTTCGTCTCTCGTTGCCGGCATGTGCTCGGTGTGCGTCGTCGCCTCGGTAGGAGCCGCGGCACCGCTGCCCGCGCCGCACTCCCTGCAGGCGGCACATTCCGCTGTGGCCACCGTGTCCCACGTGTCCACCTACGCGGAGAAGTACTACCTGACCGCCTTCCCGGCCGATCTGCTCCAGCTGATCTCGCTGCCGTTCACGGCATACCAGACGTTCCTGAACAACCTCATCGCCGGCCCGAATGAGTTCATCAAGGCCATCAACACGCTCAACGCCGCGATCTACAACCAGACCGTCGGGCCGTTCGTCGCGCAGTTGATCCAGGGCCCGAACGCCATCATCACCGGCCTGAACACCATCAACAAGGCGATCTACAACCAGACGCTCCTGCCGATCGTCAACACCCTGATCGCGGCGCCGAACGCCATCATCAAGGGCATCAACGCGATCAACGCCACCTTCTTCAACGGCACGACCGCGAAGATCCCGGTGCTCATCACCACCGCGATCAACACCGCGATCGCCGCGTTGCAGAACCTCAGCACGCTGCCGGCCACCATCATCAAGGGGATCAGCGCCTTGCCGGGTGCCCTCATCGCCGGACTGCAGGCGCTGCCGGGCGCCATCCTGTCCGGATTCCCGTTGGCCGCAACGCCGTTGGCCGCCACCACGTCGCTGAAGACGCTGGCCTCGACCACGACGCTGCCGACCACCCAGACGCTGTCGCTGACGGCCAAGCCCGCCGCCGCCGAGGCGGAGACGCCGAAGGCCACCGGTGCGACGTCGCCCGAATCCGGCACACCGGGCACGACGCCCACGAGCACCGACACCGGTAAGACGACGGAAACCGCCGGCACCCCCACGGACAGCCAGACGGACGCCAAGGACACCAGCAAGACCGCCGGCAAGACCGACGAGAAGGCCGAGACCAAGGGCACCGACACCAAGTCGACCGACACCAAGGGCACCGAGACCAAGGGCACCGATGCCAAGGACTCGGGCGCCAAGGACACCGAGACCAAGGGCGCCGACAAGCCGGACACCAAGTCCGACAGCAAGTCCGACGACAAGGCCGGTGCCGACAAGTCGACCGACGACAAGTCCGCGAAGGCCACCTCGGGCAAGTCCAAGAAGACCGACAAGTCCGCGAAGGGCGGCAAGCACAGCGCTCCCGAGGGCGCGAGCGGTTCGGTCTCCGTTCCCGCGGGTTCGACCGGCGGCAAGCACCGCGCCCCCGAGGGCGGCAGCGCGTCGCACGCGTCGAGCAGCAGCAGCAGCAGCCACGACAGCTGACAACTAGCGCAACAACATTGAGGGCTGTGGCTTTTCGAAGCCACAGCCCTCAATGCGTTCCCGTAGGCGGGGTCAGACTCAGTAGCCGGGTATCGCCGGAACGACCGGCGAGGACGCCAGCTGCAGCGGCGCCTGCGTCGCGGGAGCCAGCAGACCCGGTGTGGGCACCGTTACCGCCGGGGCGGTGAGGCCCGGCGCCGAAGCCACCGGGGCGCTCGCCGCACCGAGCGCACCGGAGACCGGAGCCGTCGCGGCCCCCAGCGTGCCCGGCAGGGGTGCCGTAACAGCGCCCAGCGTGCCCGGCAGTGGTGCCGTCGCGGCCCCCAAGGTGCCCGGCAGCGGGGCCGTCGCCGCGCCCACGACGCTCGACACCGGGGTCGTCGCCGCGCCCAGCGTGCCCGGAACCGCGGCCGTCGCGCCCGACAGGTTCGGCAGGCCGACCGACGGCACAGAGGGCAGCCCCGGCGGCGTCACCGGCAGGCCGCCGTTCATCAGGGCCGGGATGTTGCCGTTGGCGAGCGCCGTCATGAATGCGGGGCACTGAGTCTGGATCGCGACCTGCGTGGCGAACCCGGCCAGCGGCGGGGCGATGCCGCCGTTGCCGCTCATCTGGGTTGCCGTGCTGGCCATCTGACTACCCGGCTGCACCAGCAGCGGGCAGATCGAGGTACCCACCTCGGCGATCGCATTGCTGACGGGTCCGTTGTTGCCGATGCCGACATCATTGAGCGCGTCATGGACGACGTCGGCCTGCGCGCGCGGTCCCCACATGAGGGCGGCGGCCACGATGGCGCCGGCCACCACGACAGGTCGCAGCACCGCGGCGGACGTCGCGATGACATCCACCGAGCCGACCTGGGTCCTTCCGGTCTTCGGCCGGCCCGGGCGGGCGGCCACCGGTCGTCTGCGGTACGTCACTTCAGTAGTTGCGGTCATCAGCACGCTCCCTGTTCCTGAGTGCTCGGCGCCACACTGGGCCCTGGTTTCACTTCGGTAACGGTGGGCTACAAAAGTCACAAAAACAACACGGACCGATAACCGTTCGAACCCTATGCGTTTCGCTACCTTGATCTCTGAGACCGGGCTGAAATTCTGTCTCCTTTTCTTACCGGAGCTTCAACTCAATAACACCATTAGTCACATTCGCCCCATTTGCACCTTTTGACACAAATTGAATGTGGCGTCAATACCTGGCCGAAGATCGGCCGTTTCGAGCCCTGTCATCACCAACTCGACCCGCCGTCGGACGTCGAGAAAACCCCGCATCAATTGACGCCGGAGTAGGCCTTACTTTGTTCATAGGTAATGGTCAGACGCGTGTGACATACTGCACTTTGGTCAGAAAAGGGGAGGTGATCTCCGCGTGATGCCCCACGCGCGGCTGCTCGCCGCCTCCAGCCTCGTAACAGCGGGTTTGCTGGCGCTGGGCCCCGCAGCCGTCGTGGCATTGGCCGACACCGACAGCGGCAGCTCCAGCACAGGGACCTCGGGCGGCTCGACCACCGGCGGCACCACGGGCACCACAGGCACCACGACGGGCACGACCACCGGCGGCACCACCACCGGCTCGGACACCTCGTCGACGACCGGTGGCAGCACCACTACCGGCTCCACGACCACGGGATCGTCGACCACCACCGGCTCCACGACCGGCGGCAGCTCGTCACCGAACCTGCAAACCACCTTGGGCGGCATGGTCGGCCAGTTCACCCGCATCATCCAGCACCCGACCAGCGTCATCGGCGGTGCACCGCTGACGGGCCTCGTGCCGGGCGTCAAGCCCAAGCCCGGTCAGAACGCTCCGCTGCTCACCCCCGGCGGCTCGTCGACGTTCTCCGCGCCCGCGCCGGCGAACACCGGGGCACCGCAGCCGTCGGCGGCTCTGACGCCGGAACCGACGAAGAACAGCCAGGACACCGGCCCCGCGACCGAGTCCAAGCCCCCGCTGGCGCAGCTGCCGCTGGCCGCGGCCCAGGTTCCGTTGACCGCACTCGACCTCGTCAAGACCACCATCCCGACGGTCGTCGACGCGGTCCCGATTCCGGGTCTCGCGGCACTACCCGTCTTCGCCGACGCCCTGATCAACCCCATCGAGACCACCGTCCGCGAGTTGGCGACGGCCGCGTCCAACCTGCCGTTCCTGCAATACACGCCGGGCATGCCCGCCATCCAGTTGCCACCGGACAGCCGGTCCTTCCCGCAGAGCGCGCCCCAGCTGCCGAAAACCTTTGCCGCAAGCACTGATTCGTTGCCACGCGACATCTCGCCGGGCGCTCCGGGCACCACCGACAAGCCGGTCCCGCCGGTCCAGCCCCGGAGCGTCTTCGCTGCCGAGTCGCACCTCGTCGCGTCGAAGGACTTCCGGCCGGGTTATCCGGACTACCTGCGGGCCGCCGGCCTCAGCGAGGTGGCGGCGGTCGCCGTCCCCGGATTCGCCGGCATCATCACGCTCACCGCCGCCGGCGGGTTGGTCGGCTACCGGCAGGCGCGCGCCACCTCGTCGGCACCCGCTCGCGCCCAGCGATTCGTCAACTAGGTCCTGGCCCAGGTCGACGGCAGCATCGGCTTCCGCACCACATCGCTCGGCACCGTCGCACGTGAACCCACCAGACCACGTGCTGTGGCGTCGAGTCCGGCACGGCTGCCAGAAGCACTGACCTCGGGTTCGGCAGGTGTGCCGGGCAGCGTCACCCGACCGTCGGCTGCCATCGATTCATGCCGGTATTGCCGCGTTTTCCGGCGCCGGCGGGCCGCGCGGCGCTCGGCCACGGCCGCGCTTGCCGCCACCGGCTCCTGAACCGGGGTGGACACCGCCTGGCCGGCCGAATCGCGCACGGTCGGCGCGGAACCTTCCCCGCCCGGGCCGACACCGACGGCGTACAGGTACGGCACGTCGGCGACAGGAACCATCGGTGCGGCGGGCGACGACGGCATCGGCGCCGAACCCGATTGCGGCGCCGGTGCGGGCGCCGCGGCCGTCGGGGCAGGCGCTCCTGGCGTCGGCAATTCGCTGTGATCCTGAACATGGTTGTCGCCCAGAGCAATTGATTCGGCAACTGGACCCGCCGTCAGCTCCGGAGCCGGCTCGGCCGGGGCTGCGGCGCTCGCTGCCGCGGCCGCCGCGGCAGCGGCCGCGGGTGCGGGTATCGCGGCGAACGGGCCGAAGTAGATGAGTGGATCCAGCACCGAGTAGGTCAGGATGCTGAACAGTTTGGCGTTCACCGCCGCCGCCGCGCCGTCCAACACCTGAGTCACCATGCTGCGCAACGGTTCCGGTAGCTCGCGGGCCCACTCGGCCAGCCCGTTGACGAGCTTTCGTATCTGTTCGACGACGATGCCCGCGGGATCGCGGAACGTGAATTGACCGGGGCCCGGCGAGGCTGCCCGGGCGGAGACACCGGCTTCCGCCGACGTGATGGCCGGCGCCGGCGATGCGGTCGGCGCCGACTCGACACTCACGGTGGACACGCCCTCGTAGACCCGCATGGTCGCAGCCGCCTGCAGCCACATCCGGCCGTAGTCGGCCTCATTCAGCGCTAGCGGGATGGTGTTGATGCCAAGGAAATTTGTCGCGAGCAGGCCGGTGTGCACGGCATGGTTGGCGGCGAGTTCGGCCAACGTCGGCATCGCCGCGACGGCCGCCGAATAGGCGGCGACGACGGTGTCGTGCCGCTGGGCGATCATCTCGGCGACGGCGCTCATCGAGGTGAGCCAGTCGAGGAACGGCCCGTGCGCGGCCACATACTGCAGGGCGGTCGGACCTTCCCACGCCCCACCCTGGACCGTCGCCAGGATGCCTGCCAATTGCGTTGCAGCGTCGGCATATTGGGCAGCCAACGCCCGCCATGCCGCGCCCGCCGCCAACAACGAGCCTGGCCCCGGCCCAGTCGAGAGCAGTGCCGAGCTCACCTCCGGCGGCAGCGTCTCCCATATCGTCGACACGCAACTTAGGCTAACCTAAGTAACGATATCGAGGTTGGCTACGTCAGCGGCCAAGGATTTCGGCCGAGGACTCCCCCGATGCCCGCCGACCGGGAAGAATCGGTCGTGACCGGAATAACCCGGCTTCCTCAATCCGTTGGGAATCGACGTGACCGAACATGAACTGAGCCCCACCGACTGGGTGCGCAAGCAGACCGAACAGATTCTCGCGCAGGGCACCACCGATGGTGTGCAGATCCTCGATCGGCCGGTGGTCCTGTTCACCACCACCGGAGCCAAGTCCGGCAAGAAGCGTCTCGTGCCGTTGATGCGCGTCGAGCACAACGGCCGCTACGCCCTCGTGGCATCCAAGGGCGGCGCCCCCGAGCACCCGTCGTGGTACCACAACGTCAAGGCCCACCCGCAGATCACCGCGCAGGACGGCGACAAGGTCTACGAGCTGACGACACGTGAGCTCGAGGGTGAGGAACGCCAGGAATGGTGGGACCGGGCCGTCGAGGCCTACCCGCCCTACGCCGAGTACCAGACCAAGACCGACCGGCTGATCCCGGTCTTCATCGCCGAATAGCGTCCCGCTCCTCCACCGCAAGCAGCCGCCGCGCGGACTGCAACAAGATGCGGTGGAGTTCGTCGTCGGGGATGTCCTGCAAGTCGGGATCCATCGCGCTGCCGTAGACGCCCGAGGTGACCAGCGACATGGTCACCCGGGTCTCGGTATCCGCACTGTCCATGCCCAGCACCTTGCGCAGGCGCTGGTTGATGGCACTGCACTCCTCGTGGGTTTTGACCAGGGTGTCGATGGCCGGGTCGCGATAGAAGACTGCCGTCACGCGCCGGTGCCGGACCGCGAGCTCGACGAAACCCGTGATCGCGGCCTCCTGGCGCGCCGCCGCGCTCTCCGCGGCCTCGATCGCCGTGGCCAGCTGATCAAGTTCGGCGAACACCGGACGGATCACGGCGAGCACGATGTCGTCCTTCGAGTGGAACTGGTAGTACACGGAAGCCTTGCTGACCCCGAGGTGATCGGCGATCATCTGCAGCGATGTGCCGTTCACGCCGTGGTCCGCAAACAACGCCAGGGCGGCTTCGATCACCCGTGCCCGCGCCGATCCGCGTGGCCCCACCGATTTGGCCAATCCTCGCTCCCTGTTCAACGCCGACCCGAACCGGTCGTCGTGTAGCGGCGGTCACCGCTGTTGCGGCGACGTCACCTGCGTCACACGGGAAACCCCGATGTGGGCACCGACCTGCATCAATTGATTCGCTTAACTTGTCTAAGTTTACCGTGGTGGATACGCTGAGTCTGCCGATCGGCAGATTGAAATGTGACACAGCTGGAGGTGCCGCACAAGCGGTGCGCAACGCCCCAGCTCACACAGTCCGCCAAGGCATGTCGAGCAACAAGGACGGGGAGGTCAGCGTGACCAAGGAGATCGCAGCGTGATCGGCAATGCGCTCAAGAAGGCGTGGATCCCGTTGCTCATCCTCGCCGTGGCCCTCGTCGCCGGCTTCACCGTGCAGCGCGTACGCACCTACTTCGGCCAGAACCCCGTCATCGTCACCCCGCGCAACTTCGCCGACGATGCCAAACCGTTCAAGCCCAAGGTCGTCACCTACGAGATCACCGGCACCGGCAGCTACGCCGACATCAACTACCTCGACCTGGACGCCAAGCCCCAGCGCATCGACCACGCGCCGCTGCCCTGGAAGCTCACCCTGTCCACCACCGCACCGGCAGCGTCGCCGAACATCGTCGCCCAGGGCGACGGTGACTCCATCACCTGCACCGTCCACGTCGACGACGAACTCAAAGACACCCGCACCTCCACGGGCGTGCACGCCCAGACCTTCTGCCTGGTGAAATCTGCATGAGCAACCACAGCCTCGATACCCCGACCGACTCGTTTCCCAAGGCCGGGCAGGCACCGCACCGGCCGCTGATCCCGCGGGTCATCCGCACGCTTGCCGTCCCGGTCATCCTGGCCTGGATCGGCATCGTCGTGGTGCTGAGCACGATCGTCCCGCCGCTCGACGAGGTCGGCAAGATGCGCTCGGTCTCCATGTCGCCGCACGACGCGCCGTCGATGATCGCCATGAAGCAGATCGGTTCCGACTTCAAGGAATTCGACTCCGACAGCTCGGCCATGGTGGTGCTCGAGGGCGAGCAGCCGCTGGACGCCGCCGCCCACGCGTACTACGACCAGATCGTCGCCAAGCTCCAGGCCGACACCGCGCACGTCGAGCACGTCCAGGATTTCTGGAGCGACCCGCTGACCGCGTCGGGCTCGCAGAGCGCCGACGGCAAGTCCGCATACGTGCAGGTCTACCTGCGCGGTAATCAGGGCGAATCGCTCGCCAACGAGTCCGTCGAGACCGTCGACAAGATCCTCAAGAGCGTCCCCGCGCCGCCGGGCGTCAAGAGCTACGTCACCGGCGCGGCCGCCCAGGCGTCCGACATGAACGTCGCCGGCGACCGCAGCCTGAAGATCATGGAGGCCGTCTCGTTCGCGGTCATCATCATCATGCTGTTGCTGGTGTACCGGTCGATCATCACGGTGCTGATCGAGCTGTTCATCGTCATGGTGCTGGTGGGCGCGGCACGCGGCCTGGTGGCCGTGCTCGGCTACTACAAGATCATCGGCCTCTCGACGTTCGCCACCAACCTGCTGCCGATGCTGGCCATCGCGGCGGCGACCGACTACGCCATCTTCCTGATCGGCCGGTATCAGGAAGCGCGCACCGCGGGCATGTCCAAAGAGGACGCCTACTACGACATGTATCACGGCACCGCGCACGTCATTCTCGGTTCGGGTCTGACGATCGCCGGCGCGACGTACTGCCTGCACTTCACTCGACTGCCGTACTTCCAGACACTGGGCATCCCCCTGGCCATCGGCATGGTCACCGTGGTGTTCGCCGCGCTGTCCCTCGGCCCGGCGCTCATCACCGTGGTCACCAAGTGGGGCAAGACGCTCGAACCCAAGCGCGCGATGCGAGTGCGGGGCTGGCGCAAGATCGGTGCGGCGATCACCCGCTGGCCGGGCCCGATCCTCGTCGCCACCATCGCGGTGGCGCTGGTCGGCCTGGTGGCGATCCCCGGCTACAAGACGAGCTACGACGACCGTCAGTACATGCCCGCGGACCTCACGTCCAACGAGGGTTATGCGGCCGCCACCCGGCACTTCTCCCCGGCCCGCATGAATCCCGACCTACTGCTGGTCCAGACCGACCACGACCTGCGCAACCCGGCGGACTTCCTCGTGATCAACAAGATCGCGAAAGCCATTGTGGCCGTTCCCGGTATCGCTCAGGTGCAGGCCATCACGCGGCCCGAGGGCACGCCGATCGAGCACTCGACCATCCCGTTCCAGTTGGGCATGCAGAGCACCACGCAGGTCATGAACCAGAAGTACCAGCAGGACATGATGAACGATATGCAGAAGCAGATCGGTGACATCCAGGTGAGCATCGACACCATGACCAAGATGCAGGGCATCACGGTCCAGATGTCGACCGTCATGGACAGCATGGTCGGCAAGATGCACGGCATGTTGTACGACATCGAAGATCTGCGAAACCACATCTCCGATTTCGACGACTTCTTCCGGCCGATCCGCAACTACCTGTACTGGGAACCGCACTGCTACGACATCCCGGTCTGCTGGTCCATGCGGTCGGTGTTCGACACCCTCGACGGCATCGACACCATGACGGATGACTTCCAGTCCGTCATCCCGGACATGGACAAGATGTCCGCGCTGACGAAGCAGATGGTCACGGTCATGCCTCCGCAGATCGAGACCATGAAGAACATGAAGAAGTACATGCAGATGATGTACGCCACCCAGAAGGGGCAGCTGGATCAGCAGGCCGAGGGCCAGAAGAACTCCAGCGCCATGGGTGAGGCCTTCGACAAGTCGAAGAACGACGACTCGTTCTACCTGCCGCCGGAGGCCTTCGACAGCGCCGACTTCAAGCGCGGCATGAAGAACTTCATCTCGCCGGACGGCAAGTCGGTGCGGTTCATCGTGCAGCACGAGGGCAATCCGCTTACGCCCGAAGGCATCTCGCACATCGACGCCATCAAGCTGGCCGCCAAGGAAGCGATCAAGGGCACCCCGCTCGAGGGCTCGAAGATCTACCTGGCCGGCAGCGCGGCGACCTTCCGTGACATGGCCGAGGGTTCCGACTACGACCTGATGATCGCCGGAATCTCCGCTCTCGCACTGATTTTCGTCATCATGCTGCTCATCACCCGGGCGGTGGTGGCGGCGGCGGTGATCGTGGCGACGGTGGCGATCTCGCTCGGCGCGTCGCTGGGTATGTCGATCCTCATCTGGCAGTACCTCATCGGGCTACCGCTGCACTGGATGGTGATCCCGATGTCGGTGATCATCCTGTTGGCCGTCGGCGCGGACTACAACCTGCTACTGGTCGCCCGCTTCAAGGAAGAGATTCAGGCCGGCCTCAACACCGGCATCATCCGCGCGATGGGCAGCACCGGCTCCGTGGTCACCAACGCCGGCCTGGTCTTCGCCTTCACCATGTCGTCGATGATCATCAGCGAGCTGCGCATCATCGGCCAGGTGGGCACCACGATCGGCCTGGGCCTGCTGTTCGACACCCTGGTCGTCCGGTCGTTCATGATGCCGTCGATCGCCGCCCTCATGGGCAAGTGGTTCTGGTGGCCGCAGATCGTGCGTCAGCGGCCGAAGCCGGTGCCGTGGCCGACCCCCGCCGAGAAGGTCGACGCGACCGTCTGACCCGTCGTACCGAAAAGCGCCGCGCTGAGATCGCCTCTCAGCGCGGCGCTTTTGTTCTGCGGACAATTCGCCCGCCGCGTCCAACAGCGAGATACGTCGTTTCAGTCACGAGGCACCGACGGCCATCCCGACTGAAGCCAGGGACTTTCTCGGGCCGCCGACGGTCCCTGGGTTCGATCGCCGCGTCAGATCGCCGTCACGATTGCACTCACGCACTCATTCGCGAGGCCGGCCGGTACGGGAGCAGCGCCACGGACCCGGGCACGCAAAATGCCCGCCTCCGCGCGACGAGGTTGTCGCTCGGAGACGGGCACAAGCGTGAGTAGGGGTTGGAATGGCGGGCCGGCCGGGCCCTGGCAGCACCGCGGCGCTGCCGGGCTACGGAATCAGGCGCCGAAGCCGCGGCCCGTGGACCACGCGAACACCGCGTAGGCCGCCGAACCCGACAGCTGGTGGATTTCGGCTTCCGTGCCACCGAGTTCGCGGATGCGGTCGGCGAAGGTCGACTCGATGATGCCCGAACACGTCGACAGCAGTTCCATCAACGATGCGTCCGCCGCCGGCTGCGCCGACTCGAACTGGTTCGGCAAATGCGCTACTGCTCCCACGACCACTCCTGACCTCAAACTGATATTTCCAGCTATCTAATTTTATCGGCTAAGTACCGGTCGTGACTAGGCCTTTTGCCGTGACACTGACCAGTGTACCTAATGCGTTGTGGCGTGCGTCACAACGACGCGACCGAGATTCAACTTTGATCGCATCGTTATCACCACTGGTCCCACGGCACACTCCAGTCGCCGTTCTGCCACAGCTCCAAAGGCTTGCCGCCGGTGTTCCGCACCTCGACCACGTCGCCGGGTACGGAGAAGTTGTAGAACCACTGCGCGTTGTCATGGTTCAGGTTCAGACAACCGTGACTGGTGTTGGTGTTGCCCTGGGCCCACACCGTCGCGTCGAGCTGATGCAGGTACACACCATCGGTGCTGACGCGCACGGCGTACGGGATGGTCTCCTTGTACCCGAGGTGGTTGTTGATCGGCAGGCCGTACGTCGACGAATCCATGACCACCGGATTGCTCTTGTCGAGCACGGTGTAAACCCCCGGCTGGGTCCAGAAACTCAGCGTCTTGCCGTTGACGGTTTCGGTGCCGCCGCGCCCCATCGAGGTCGGCATGGTCTTCACCAGTGCGCCGCCGTCGTAGACGGTGACCTTCTTGGTCTTGTCATCGGCGATCGACACGTGGGACGCGCCGATGTTGAACGTCGGGCCCCCGGCCACCGACACCACGGTGCCCGGCGCCCAGTACTGCGGCGGGCGCCAGTGCGCGGTGGTGTTGTTCACCCAGTGCCACGACCCGGTCACCGGCGGGTTCGCGGTCACCACCAAGTCTCGCGCGGCAGCGGCCTCATCGACCGGAGCGGCGAAGTGCGCGACGATCACCGTGCCGACGCCGTAGGTGGCGCCGTCCCGAATCGGTGCCCCGGAGGTCATCGTGAACGAGACCGGCGGTGGCCCGGGCGGGGGCACATCGTCGTCTGCGGATGCCACCGCGGTGGGGACGAGAAGAATCGTGGACATTGCCAATACAAACGCGCGTGCCGCCAACATGCGGTCACAGTACCGATGCTCCATTCGCCACCCCCTCTCCGGTGAATCCCTCGTTGTGCCAGCAACATTAGGGACGGGTACTGAGGGCGGCTTAGTCTGCGCCTAAGAATCGGCTGAGTGGCCGAGTAACGCCCGCCACACCGCCACGAGCGCCCGCTCCGCCGTCACAATCCGTTGCCGTCCAAGGCGAACCGCGGGCGTTCACCTAGCATCGTCATCGATGGAGCACAGGCCCGACGACTCCCCTGCGGTCCCGGTCAAGACCGCCGATCTGGTGCTGTCGGGTGGCGGCGTCAAGGCAATCGGCTTGGTCGGGGCCGTCGTCGCTCTGGGCGACGCGGGCTACCGCGTCGGCCGGGTGTCCGGGACGTCGGCCGGCTCCCTCGTGGGGGCCGTCATCGCCGCCGCGAACCGTCATCAGCCGGCCGGGTGCCAACTCACCGGTGCCCAACTCCGGGAACTGGCGATGTCCCTGCCCTATCGCAAATTCCTGGATCCCGTTGGCACCAGCCGAATCCCGGTGCTCGGCAAGTACTGGACGGCTTTCCGCGGCCAGGGGATGTACCGCGGCGACGCCATTCACGACTGGGTCGACGGCGAGCTGCGCAATCTGGGCGTACGGACCTTCGGCGATCTGGCGCTCGACGACCGCGAGCTGCCGCCGGAGCAGCGCTACCGCCTGGTCGTCACGGTCGCCGACATCACCCGCGGCACGCTGGTCCGGCTGCCGTGGGACTACCGCCGGATGTACGGCCTCGACCCCGACGAACAGTCCGTCGCGGACGCTGTCAGCGCGTCCATGGCCATCCCGTTCTTCTTCCGGCCGGTGACGATCACGAGCGCCACGGGGACGACGTCGACGCTGATCGACGGCGGGCTGCTGTCGAACTTTCCGATGTACTCGCTGGATCGCACCGACGGCAAGGTCCCGCGCTGGCCCAGCTTCGGCATCACTGTGACGGCACAGCGACCCGCCCAGGGTGACGGCGACCCGAGCCCGGGTCTGGCACCGGTGATCGATCTGCCCGGAGCCCCGCATCTCCTGGAGAACCTCATCAACACCGCATTGCTCGGTCACGACCAGACTTATCTCCGGCAGCCATCCGTCGCGGCGCGCACGATAGTGGTCGACGCCGCCGGCATCGGATACCTGAATTTCGACATTTCCCAGGCCGACCGGAAGCGGCTATATGACAACGGCTACTCCGCCGCAAACGAATTCCTGAATACCTGGGACTGGCCCGCTTACCTACATCGATTTCACGCCGGTTCGGCGTGAATTCACTGCCATCTCAATAGCGAGGGCGCGGCACTCCGTCGGCACCGATGTTCAAACCGGGGCACAGATGCACCATCGCCATATCCATCACGAAAGTCGCGGAGGCCTTGTTCACCTTCAGGGACTTGGAGATGTCGTTGACGGCGTCGCCGGTCGGCTGACCGGCGTACACGAACATGTTGCAGGTCAGGCGCCCGGTTTTGAGCAGATCGGCGTCGCTGCTCTGCATGCGGCCGTGCAGCTCGGTGAGATAGGCGAGCTCCGCTGCGTTGGCGGCGGCATTCGTCGGCACGCAGTCGAGCGGGTTGCCGCGTTCGGCGCAGGCCGCCATCTGGCCCGTTCCGACGTCAGCCGATGCGGGGGCAGAAATGCCTGACGCAGCCACCGCCAGAGCCGCCAACAACTGACCGGTGATCACACGCGCAGTCATCGCAACGACACCTCCCGCCGCCATATAAGACGCTTCCGTCAATTAATGCCGGGCACCGCCCCCGCAGTGTCCGTAACGGAATAATAAAGATTGTTCGGGCATTGCGATAACCGAACGGGAAATGAAGCTTTAACGACCTATGGCCGTAATACCGGCGAAACGGTCAGACGGCGCTTCCGGCCACTTTTTGTTCGGCGACCTGCGGCACCATTCCGGCGGCGACCAGACCGAGCTCTCCCGACGGGTCCAGCGCATCGGGCCACGGCCCGGCGAGGGCGTCGAACTCCACCTGATGACGGCCCACCGCCCGCTCCACCGCGCGCAGCGACACACTGCAGTCACGGGCCCTGCGGCCACACGCGCACTGCTGGCCGGGATGCTCGGCGCAGCCGGCCACATAACGGTCGACCGCGGCACGAAGCGTCGGATGCACGGGACGGGCCAAAGCGATGCTGCGCACCTGGCCGCGGCGCCCGATCCAACTGGCCACCACGTCTTCACCCATGTCGTCGAGGGCCTGGACGTACGCCTCCAACTCGGCGCGCGGCGACGGGTCGCCGGCGGCGGCCGGGCCGACGATCTCGATCACGGCGTGGCCCTGCCAGTCGACCGGCCGGAACCGCAACGTCCGACGGCCGGAACGCACGATCTGACCGCCCGCGCTCACCATCGCGCCGTCCGGTTGGGCCGTGTCGAACAACCACCGCATACCGATGAGCAATTCGGGGAGATGCCGGGTGACGACGCGCTCCGGTCGCTTCGAACCGAGCCCCTGACGCACCTCGGCCCGACTATGTCGCCGCGAGCCGCGCAGCCCGCTCGAATCGATCGTCATAGCAGCCTCCCAGCAAATTCCTCTTGTCCGCCGAAGAACGACGTCCGTTCCCATTAGAGCATGACCACAGGCGGCCCGACGATACGTCAAACGACTGACATTGCGCGGTTCTCGCTAACCCAATGCGCCAAACCACGGGTAACGACTGGACCACCTGCCCCAGGGGAAACGTGTGTTACATATCGGCATTTACCTGCCATTTTTGGGATACCCGCCCGCGAAAGCACCTGGCCACCGAAAGTTTGGCGGGCCACGGCACACGCGCGTCCAGCTAATAGTCCAATAAGGTACATACCTAGGGTATGTTTACCCTTCCCCATCGGCACGCAGCTTCCCCGCCATCGATATTTACGTTGTCGGCAAACCATCCCGGGAATTCGGTCGGTAACGGCATCCTGGCGCGTCACACACGAGCCGCCCCGGGTGCGTTCGCGTGTTAGCAGAGCCATTCCGCGAGGCAGATGCAAGACTCACGACGTGTACCCGAACCGCTCGCGCCGTAATTTCCTGGCACTGGCCGTCGGTGCGGCCGGTGCCGCGATGGTCGCCGCATGCTCCAAGCCGCCGGCCTCGGGCACCGTCGCCGGCGACGGGTCGGTGACGATCAATCACGCGTTCGGATCCACCCGCATTCCGGCGCCGCCGAAGAGTGTCGTGTGCGCGGGCCTCACCGGGCAGGACGAACTGCTGGCCGTCGGCGTCGTCCCGATCGCGGTGACCGAGTGGTTCGGGAATCAGCCATTCGCCGTGTGGCCGTGGGCGCAGCCCGCGCTCGGCCCGGCCCAGCCGGTCGTCCTGAACCTCAACGACGGCATCCAGGTGGACAAGATCTCCGCGCTGAAGCCCGACCTCATCATCGCCACCAACGCGGGACTGGACGCCGACACCTACAAGAAGCTCTCGGCGGTCGCCCCGACTATCGCCCAGTCCGGCCAGGACGCCTTCTTCGAGCCCTGGAAAGAACAGGCCACCGTCATCGGGCAGGCCGTCTTCAAGGCCGACGACATGAAGCGACTCATCGACGGCGTCGATGCGAAGTTCGCCGGCGCAGGGCAGGCCAACCCGCGGCTCGGTGGCCGAAAGATGTTGATCGTCAACGGTCTTCCGACTGCGGACGGCGTCGAGATCACACCGGCAGGCTGGCGCACCGACTTCCTCACCGAGATGGGCATCGCCCTGCCGGGCGGACTCGACTCGTTCACCAAGGGGCAACACGCCTTCGTGCCCCGCGACCAGATCGCCACGGCGTTCCGCGACGCCGACGTGCTGATCTGGACGCTCGACGCCGACGAACAGCGGCCCGCGGTGCTGGCCGACCCGGCCATCGCACAACTGAGCCAGGCCAAGTCCAACCGGATCGTCTTCCCCAACAAGGATTTGTCCGCGGCCATCACATTCGCCTCGGTGCTGTCCTACCCCGCCGTGGCCGATCAGCTGCCACCCCTGCTGACCGCCGCGCTGGCCTGAGGTTGCACTCGCAGCTCTGCCTGCCAAGATGTTCGACGTGACCGTCGCCGAGCGCCCCGACCAGCACGCCCGCTTCGCGCAGGTCGGATCGGCCTACTATCCGATCCTGATCGCGGTGTTCACGGCCCTGGTGATCATTTCGAACGTCACCGCCACCAAGGGCGTGGCCTTTGGGCCGATCATCACCGACGGCGGCTTCATCGTCTTTCCGCTCACCTACATCATCGGTGACGTGCTGTCCGAGGTCTACGGCTTCAAGGCCGCGCGGCGGGCGATCTATCTCGGCTTCGCCATGAACATCCTTGCCGCCCTGACCTTCTGGGCGACGATCTACCTGCCGGCCGCGGACTTCTACCCGAACCAAGCGCACTTCGAGAACGTCGTGCACTCCTATACGCAGCTGATCATTGCCGGGCTCGCCGGCTTCATCGTCGGGCAGACGATCAATGCGTGGGTCGTGGTGGCTATCAAGGAACGCACCAAGGAGAAGCACCTGTGGGCGCGCCTGGTCGGCTCGACGTTCGCCGGGCAGCTCGGTGACACGCTGGTGTTCTGCGCCATCGCCGCCAACGCCATCGGCATCAGCACGCTCCACGACTTCGTCGTCTACACCGGCCAGGGCTGGCTGTACAAGACCGCCGTCGAGGTGATCTTCCTGCCGGTGACGTACCGGGTGATCAGCTACATCAAGCGGCACGAACCGACGTACGAATTTGCTGTCTGAGCGGTTGTTAAGGCTCTTCTGGCGAGTGCGTAAGGACGCGTTAATTACCGGCTACTCGCGGATAGGTTGGAGTGATGACCGTCACAGTGGACAAAGTTGACATGACGATGCTCGGCACCGTCCGCGACTATGGCGACCAGGCGCTGCTCCTGGAATTCAACAGCACCGCCGAGGTCCTGGCGTGGACCGACACGCTGCGCGCAGCGGGTTTGCCCGGCGTGCTCGACATCGTGCCGGCGTCGCGGACCATCCTGATCAAGCTCGCCGCACCGCGATATCAGATTCCCACCGCACAGCGGCTGTCCAAGCTCCGCCTCGGCGAAATCGACAACACCGAGGCCAGCGCCCCGCAGCAGGCCGACGTGACCATCGACGTCGTGTACGACGGCACCGATCTCGACGAGGTCGCCAAGCTGACCGGGCTGACCGCCGACGAGGTGATCGCCGCCCATACCGGGTCGCTGTGGCGCGTCGCATTCGGCGGGTTCACGCCGGGCTTCGCCTATCTGGTCGGTGGCGACGAGCGACTCCAGGTGCCGCGCCGCAGCGAGCCGCGCACGCGCGTACCGGCGGGCTCGGTGGCCCTCGCCGGTGAGTTCGGCGGCGTCTACCCGCGCGAGACCCCGGGCGGCTGGCAGTTGATCGGCCGTACCGACGCCACGTTGTGGGACCTCGAACGGGAGCAGCCGGCGTTGCTGATTCCGGGCATGCACGTGCAGTTCCGGGCTATCGGTTAGGAGCGCGACCATGACCGCAACACTCGAAATCCTCAAGACCGGCCCGCTCGCGCTCGTCGAGGACCTGGGCCGGCCCGGCCTGGCCCACATGGGCGTCAGCCGCTCGGGCGCGGCCGATCGCCGCTCACACACGCTGGCCAACCGGCTGGTGGCCAACCCCAACGACCGCGCCACCATCGAGGTGACGTTCGGTGGCTTTTCTGCCCGGGTCCATGGCGGCGGGAAAGAGGGCGTGGCGGTGGCCGTCACCGGCGCCGACGCCGATCCCTCCGCGAACGGAATCCCGTTCGGCACCAACAGCATCCACTACGCGCACGACGGCGAAGTGATCTCCCTGGGTGCGCCCCACACCGGTCTGCGCAGTTACGTCGCGGTCCGCGGCGGCTTCGTCGTCGACCCCGTGCTCGGCTCCCGCAGCTACGACGTGATGTCCGCGATCGGCCCGCGGCCGCTGCAGGTCGGCGACATGCTGACCATCGGTGCGCACACCGCGGAGTTCCCGGAGCTGGATCAGGCGCCCGTGGCGGCCATCGCCGAGGACCTGCTGGAGCTGCTGGTGGTGCCCGGCCCGCGTGATGACTGGTTCGTCGACCCCGACGCCCTGGTGCACACGGAGTGGATCGTCACCGATCGCAGCGACCGCGTCGGCATGCGGCTGAACGGCCGGCCCCTGCAGCACCGCTGGCCGGACCGCCAGCTGCCCAGCGAGGGCGCGACACGGGGCGCAATTCAGGTGCCGCCCAACGGTTTACCGGTGATCCTCGGCCCCGACCATCCGGTCACCGGCGGGTACCCGGTGATCGGTGTCGTCGCCGACCACGACATCGACAAAGTGGGGCAGATCCGGCCCGGTCAGCACGTGCGCATGCACTGGTCCAGGCCGCGTCATCCGTTTGGCGCCTGAACCCGCACAGGCACCAGCGCAGGCTGCGCAATCCTGGTAGAACGAGGGGGTGCACCCCACGGATCTCTCCCGCGTCCACAACGTTCACACGGCGCGACTGGTCCACACCGCTGATCTGGATGCCGAGACCCGCGAGGGCGCACGGCAGATGGTCATCGACGCCTACGACGGCGATTTCTCGGATGCCGACTGGGAGCACTCACTGGGCGGCATGCATGCGCTGGTCTGCCGCCACGGCGCGATCATCGCGCACGGTGCGGTCGTCCAACGCCGGCTGATGTACCGCAACACCGCGCTGCGGTGTGGCTACGTCGAAGCCGTTGCGGTTCGCGAGGACTGGCGGGGCCAGGGCCTGGCCACGGCGGTGCTCGACGCCGTCGAGCAGGTGATCCGCGGCGCCTACGAGATCGGGGCGCTCAGTTCCTCGGATGCGGGACGGCCGATCTACACCGCACGCGGCTGGCTGCCGTGGCGGGGCACGACGTCCGTGCTGGCGCCCGCCGGTGTCAATCGCACGCCCGAAGACGACCATTCGCTGTTCGTGCTGCCGGTCTCGGTTGAGGTCGACACCACCGCCGACATCACCTGTGACTGGCGCGAGGGCGACGTCTGGTGAGGCCTTGTGAGGTTTTTGCCCGCAAAAGCCCAGTTCAGCACCGCATGTGACATAAACGTCACCGTTTCCGGGGCGCCGACACCGCTGAGCAATGGCCGGGTAACCAGCCGGAAACACGCTGTCCCTTCACTGAACGCATGAGTGATCCCGAACGGGCCCCGCTCACCGGATTTCGGGTGGCGGTGACCTCCGCACGACGTGCCGATGAGCTGTGCACCCTGCTGCGCCGCCGCGGCGCGACGGTGATCGCTGCCCCCGCCATCTCGATGGTCCCGCTGCCCGACGACGACGAGCTCCGCACCAACACCCAGGCGCTGCTCGAAGTGCCGCCCGACGTCCTGATCGCCACGACCGGCATCGGCTTCCGCGGCTGGATGTCCGCCGCCGACGACTGGGGCGTGTCGGGCGAGCTGACCGATGCCCTCAGCCGCGCCCGGATCGTCTCCCGCGGCCCCAAGGCCACCGGTGCGCTGCGGGCGGCAGGCCTGCCCGAGGAGTGGTCACCCGATTCCGAGTCGTCCCGCGAGGTGCTGGGCTACCTGCTGCAGGGCGGTATCGCCGGCATGCGGATCGCCGTGCAGCTGCACGGCGCCACCGATGAGTGGGACCCGTTCCCCGAGTTCCTCGACGAGCTGCGTCGGGCGGGTGCAGACGTCGTCCCGATCCGGGTGTACCGGTGGCAGCCGGTGCCGTCCGGCGGTGCGTTCGACTCGCTGGTCAGCGATATCGCCGAGCGCCGGCTCGATGCCGTCAGCTTCACCTCGGCGCCCGCGGTGGCGGCGACCCTGATGCGCGCGACCGAGCTCGGCATCAATGACCAAGTGCTGGAAGCATTTCGGGGCCCGGTGCACGCCATGTGCGTCGGGCCGGTGACAGCGCGGCCGCTGGCCCGGCTCGGGGTGCCGACATCAGCCCCCGAGCGCATGCGCCTGGGTGCGCTCGCGCGCCACATCGCCGATGAGCTCCCCGTGCTGCAGACCCGAAAGCTGCGGGCCGCCGGACACGATCTCGAGATCCGCGGTACCTGCGTCGTGGTCGACGGGGTGGTCAAAGACCTCTCCCCGGCCGGGATGTCCATCGTGCGGGCGCTGGCGCTGCGGCCCGGTGCGGTGGTGTCGCGGCAGGAACTGCTGGCCGCGTTGCCGGGTAGCGGTTCGGACACCCATGCCGTCGAGACCGCGGTGCTGCGGCTACGAACCACATTGGGCGACAAGGAGATCGTCGCGACCGTGGTGAAGCGCGGCTACCGGCTGGCGGTCGACGACTACTCGGTAGGTGCACGATGAACCCCGTCCTGGTCGCCCACGGCACCCGCAAGGGCTCGGGCGTCGCGATGATCGGCGAGCTGGCCGAGCAGGTGAGCGGACTGCTGGACCGTCGCGTGCACACCGCGTTCGTCGACGTCCTCGGGCCCACACCGGCCGAGGTGCTGTCGACGCTGCCGCCCGGCCCCGCCGTCGTCGTCCCGGCCTTCTTGTCGTCGGGCTACCACGTCCACAAGGACATCCCCGCCGGCATCGCCGAAAGTGGCCACCGGGACGTCACGGTGACGCCGGCACTCGGGCCCTCGACCGCAATGGTCCGGGTGCTCGCCGACCGGCTGATCGAATCGGGCTGGCGCCCATCGGATTCCGTGGTGCTGGCGGCTGCCGGAACCTCGGACCCGCGTGCTGCCGGTGACCTGCGCCGGACTTGCGCCATGCTGTCGGCGACGCTGGGCAGCCGCGTCGAGCTCGCATTCGCGATCAGTGGCACGCACTGGGTGGGCGACGTGGTGGCCCGGCTGCGGAAGCACGGCGCCGAACGCGTCGCCGTCGCGTCATACCTCTTGGCCGACGGACTCTTCCAGGACCGGCTGTACACCTGCGGAGCCGACGTGGTGACCGACCCGCTGGGCCGGCACCCGGGCGTCGCCAAGCTGGTGGCACACCGGTTCCGGACGGCCCGGTTGTCGCTGGCCGCCTAGGTTTTCGGCGGAAACGCAAGGGGTACCGCCCATTTGTGGGGGATATCGCGGCCCATACTGGAGACATGGCCAAGCGGACGGGCAATGACGTAGCGCTGGACACCTACCGGTTTCTCCGTGGCGGCATGGTGGTCATGGCCGTGCTGTTGGGTGCCGCGCTGGCCGTCGAGCGCGCGCACGCCACGTGCTGGCAGACGTCGATCAGCGCCTACTACTTCACCACCGCGCATGCCGTGTTCGTGGGCGTGCTGTTCGCCATCGGCGCCATGCTGATCGTTTACCAGGGCGCCAGCGACACCGAGAACACGCTGCTCAACCTGGCCGGGGTGTTGGCCTTCGTGATCGCCGTCGTCCCCACCACGCGGCCGGTACTGCAGTGCGGCACAGCTGATCCCGTGGCAGTGCAGACGGGGTCGGCCGTACTGTTCAACGCCTGGACGGTCACGGTGGTGCTCGCCGGTTCACGCGCCGCGTCGTGGTTGTTGTTCCGGCCCAAGCGGCCCGGCACCGTGCTGGGTGCCGCCGCGAGGTGGCTGCAGCGCGCGGTGCTCGGGACCGGCGTCGTGGTGCTGATCGTGGCCCCGGACTGGTTCCGGATCAACGCCCACGGCATTGCCGCGGCCGTCATGTTCGGCGCCATCGTGCTGACGGTGTTCAGCTCGGCTTTCGGCACCGCGCCGGCGTGTGGAAGTCGTTACCGTGGCGCGTACCAGACGATCTCACTGTTGATGGCCGCCAGCTTGCTGACCGCGGTGGTGCTGCACCTGAGTCTCGACGGCTTCAATCATGCCGTGCTGATCGCCGAGATCGCGCTGATCATGGAGTTCACGGCGTACTGGGTGTTGCAGACCATCGAGGACAACAGCTGCTCGCACTGACGCCCAGCGGCAATCAGGCCGCTACGTCGACGCCCAGCGGGCCGATCTCGACCAGCCCGGCCCACACCCGGATCGGGTAGACGGGCAGGCGCACCGAGGGATCATCAAGGCAGACACCGTCATCCAGGGCGAAGGCCTGCTTCTTGATGGGGCTCTGCACGCAGACCCGGCCGGCCCGGTCACCGACGAGCCCACGGGACATCACGGCCGCACCGGAGAACGGGTCGATGTTGCCGACGGCGTACAGCGATCCGTCGTGCAGGCGGAACAGCGCGGCCTGCGAGCCGTCGGGCAGCAGCACGCCGGCACCGCGGCCGGGCACCAGCCGGTGGTACGAGCAGACCGCGGTCCACTCCGAACGGTCCTGGTACTGAGCAACTTCGGAAAGGTCGTTGAGCGTCATCGTGGCCTCCTGATCAACTCTTGGCGGGCGGGACGGTGGGCATGCCGATCGGCACCTTGCGGCCGTTGCGTTCGGTGAACGCGATGGTCGGGTCGGCGACGTCAGGCGCGTTGACGAACGAGACGAACTGGGTCAGCTTGGCCTTGTCGTCCAGCACGCCCTTCCACTCACAGGAGTAGCCGTCGACGTGCCGTTCCATGGCGGCTTCGAATTCGCTTGCCAGGCCGAGAGAGTCGTTGCACACGACGTCGCGGACGTGGTCGAGACCCATCTGGTCGACCCACGGCGCCGTGCGCTGCAGCCGGTCCGCGGTGCGGATGTAGAACATCAGGAACCGGTCGATGTAGCGGACCAGGGTCTCATCGTCGAGATCACCGGCCAGCAGCTGCGCGTGGGCGGGCGTCATGCCGCCGTTGCCGCCGACGTACAGGTTCCAGCCGGTCTCGGTGGCGATGACGCCGACGTCCTTGCCGCGGGCCTCGGCGCACTCCCGGGCGCAGCCGGAAACACCCATCTTGATCTTGTGCGGCGACCGCAGTCCGCGGTAGCGCAGCTCCAGATCGATGGCCATCTGCACCGAATCCTGTTGTCCGTAGCGGCACCAGTCGCTGCCGACGCAGCTCTTGACGGTGCGCAGCGACTTGCCGTACGCCTGCCCGGACTCCATGCCGCCGTCGACCAGGCGCCGCCAGATTTCCGGCAGCTGGTCCACCCGCGCACCGAACATGTCGATCCGCTGACCACCGGTGATCTTGGTGTAAAGCCCGAAGTCCCTGGCGATCTCACCGATCAGGATCAACTGCTCCGGCGTGATGTCACCACCCGGGACGCGCGGCACCACCGAGTAGCTGCCGTTCTTCTGGATGTTGGCCAGGAAGTGGTCGTTGGAGTCCTGCAGGGCGGCCTGTTCGCCGTCGAGAATGTGGCCACTGCTGGTCGACGCCAGGATCGAGGCGATGGCGGGTTTGCAGATGTCGCAACCCTTTCCGGTGCCGAACTTCTCGATCAGCCCGGAGAACTTCCGGATCTCGGTGGCCGAGATGATCTCGAAGAGCTCGGCGCGCGACTGCGGGAAGTGCTCGCACAGCGCCTTGGACTGCTCGACGCCCTGGGCTTCCAGCAGCTGCTTGAGCAGCGGGACGCAGGAGCCGCAGGAGGTGCCGGCCTTGGTGCAGGCCTTGAGGCCGGCGACGTCGCTGCAGCCGCCTTCGATCGCACCGCAGAGGTCGCCCTTGGTGACGTTGTTGCACGAGCAGATCTGCGCGGCGTCCGGCAGGGCGCCCACACCGAGAGCGCTTGCGCCGTCACCGGATCCGGCGGGGGCGATGAGCGCCAGCGGGTCACCGGGCAGCTCCTCGCCGACCATCGGGCGCAGCACGCCGTACGCCGAGGCATCGCCGACCAGGATGCCACCCAGCAGGGTCTTGGCATCGTCGGACAGCACCAGCTTGGCGTAGGTCTGCTTCACCGGGTCGTTGACCACGACCTGCAGGCAGTCGGGCGTAACGCCCTGCGCGTCACCGAAACTCGCGACGTCGACGCCGAGCAGCTTCAGCTTGGTCGACATGTCGGCCTCGGGGAACTCTGCGGCACCCCCGAGCAGGCGGTCGGCGACCACCTCTGCCGTGGTGTAACCGGGACCGACCAGGCCGTAGCACCGGCCCTCGACCGCGGCCACCTCACCGACGGCGTAGATGTCCGGATCGCTTGTCACGCACGACAGGTCCGTCAGGACGCCGCCGCGCTCGGCCATGTCCAGACCGGCGTCGCGGGCCAGTTCGTCTCGCGGACGCACACCGGCGGCGAAGATGACCAGGCCGGCGTCGATCAGGGTGCCGTCGCTGAGCAGCACGCGCACGCCCTCGTCGAGCGGCTCGATGGCGTCGGTGCCGACATCCAGGTGCACCGAGATGCCCAGCTTGCCGATCATGCGGGCCAGCAGCGCACCGCCGGCGTCGTCGAGCTGCTGGTTCATCGGACGGGGCGCCCGCTCGACGATGTGGGCCTGCATGCCGAACTGGCGCAACGCATTCGCCGCTTCCAGACCGAGCAGACCACCACCGATGACCACGCCGGTGTTGTTGCCGTGTTCGGCCGACCGCTGCATGGCGGCGCGGATGCCGTCCAGGTCGTCCAGGGTGCGGTAGACGAAGCAGCCGTCGAGCTGGTGGCCGGGCACCGGCGGCACGAAAGCGTAAGAGCCCGTGGCGAGGACCAACTTGTCGTACGAGATGCCGCGGCCCGACTCGGTCACCACCGTCTTGGTGGCGCGGTCGATACCGCCGACCTTGTCGGCCAGCACGAGGTCGACCAGCCCGTCGCCGTCATACCCGTTGCCCGGCAACGCCAGCTTCGACCGGTCCCAGTGCTCGGTGTAACCCGTCAGCCCGACGCGGTCATATGCCGCGTCCGCTTCTTCGGACAGCACGGTGATGCGCCATTGACCCGCGGTATCCCGCGAGCGCAGCGCCTCGACCAGGCGATGCCCGACCATTCCGTGGCCGACGACCACAAGGTTCTTCGCGTCCATGCCCCAAAAGGTAGGAAGCCGATATTGCGGATTGTGTTGCCGCGTGTGAATCGACCGTCACGCTCTTCTCACAGGCCTCGGCAAACGCCGGTGAAGTGAGTGGCCCCGGTCACAGACCTGGGCTTCCGAGCTACCCGACGCCGGCAGGCGGGACGGTGGTCGGGGTGGTGTACGGGTTGTAGATCGTGGTCGTGGTGGTCGTCGTCCCGTAACCGGAGGTGCTCGACGGCGTGTAGGTGCTGGTGGACGTCGTCGTGTCGTCCGTCGTCGACGTTTCCGACGTGCTTTCCGTCGTCGTGGTCGTCGTTGTGGTCGTGGTGGTGGTCGTCGTCGTGGTGGTCCGGGTCGTCGTCCGCTTGGTGGTGGTCGGATACGTCGTCAAGACCGTGGAGTCACCGACGGGACCGGACGGCTGCTCGGACTCCTCGGAGGTCTGGATCACCTGGTAGATCAGGATGATCAGCAGGATCGCGGCGGCAACGCCTGCGGCCCACCACAACCCGTAGTTCTCCTCGGCGCCGTCGGGCTCGCTCACTGCCACCGCGCCAGAATATCGGCGGCCACCGTACCCAGAGCGCGCTGCAGGAACGGCCCGAAGCTGATGCGGCCGACGCCCAGCGGACCGAAGGACGCGGGATCGTCGGACTCCGGGATCGCGATGGCGTTGATGGGCAACGGCAGGTCGGCGGAAAGGCGGCGATAGGTGTCGTCATCGTGGCGGCCCACCGGGTACAGGGAATCCGCGCCGGCCGCCGCGCACAGCTGCAACCGCTGCACCGCGCGCTCGTACCGGTCGGCCTCGTCACCGATCTGGCGCAGGAACAGGTCGGTGCGCGCGTTGATCACGACGTGGACCCCGGAAGCGTCTGCCGTCCTGCGCAATTCGCCGACCAGGTCGGCGTGCTCCTGCGCGTCGCGGATGCGGCCGCCGTCCTTGTGCACGGTGTCCTCGATGTTCAGACCCACCGCGCCCGCGGCGAGCAGCCCGGAGATGAGGCGGCTCGGGGCCTCGCCGTAACCGGATTCGATGTCGACCGACACCGGCACGTCGACGGCCGCGGTGATCTGGCTGACGCGCGTGGTGAGGTCGTCGAACGACATGCCTTCGCCGTCGGGCTTGCCCACCGAGTCGGCGACGGGGTGGCTACCGACCGTCAGTGCGACGAACCCGGCCGACACCGCGAGCTTCGCCGACCAGGCGTCCCACACAGTCGGGAGGACGACCGGATTTCCCGGCTGGTGCAGGGCCAATAGTGCTTCGGCGCGCTGCGCCAGAACCGCGTCGGACATGGTCATACCGTACCGACAGCCACTGCCGGGACATGCCGACACCGTCGCGACAAACGTGACCTGTCTCACTTTCATCTCCGGATCTGACTAGCATCCGGTGTCGTACTGTGATTTATGACACCCTTCAGCCCAAGGAGGTCGCCCGATGTCCACCACCACTGAGCTCACCGAACTGCACGAGTTGATCGGCAGTTTGCGCCGGTCCGTCAGCTCGCTGGCCGCCAAATACGGGGACTCCCCCGCCACCCGCCGCATCGCGAATGACGCCGAGCGCCTGGCCGTCGACATCGAGCGGCTGGACATCGACATCGAAGAGCTGGAATTCAGCCGCGGCATCAAGCAGCAGGGCCCGGCCAAGGAAAAGATCGTGATCCCAGACCACGACTACTCCAGCGAATTCTGGAACGACCACGACGGTGGCGTCGGCGGCTGACCGACATGGGCACGACCGTCGTCGTGCCCAACACCGGCTCGTCTCACAACTTCATAGGTAGACCCTGCCCCCAACCGAAATCGAGGATGCTTTCGTGAGCGCACCCGCCGCCAACCGTCCCGGGACCGGCGTCTTCTCCCCCACGCGTGCGCAGATACCGCAGCGCACCCTGCGGACCGATAACTGGCTCAAATCCCCGATTCTCATCGACCTGGGTTTCGCCGCGTTCGTCATCTACGCGACGGTGCGCGCCTTCCAGCGGGCCAACTTCTACGTCGCGGACTATCACTACCTGACGCCGTTCTACTCACCGTGTCTGAGCGTCAAGTGCGGTGCGGCCAGCGAGTTCTGGCCCCAGATCCTGCCGGCCGACGGACCGCTGTCGCTGATTCCCTTTGCGGCGCTGTCCCTGCCGTTCCTGCTGCTGTTCCGGCTGACGTGCTACTACTACCGCGGCGCCTACTACCGCACGGTGTGGCAGTCCCCGACGGCCTGCGCCGTCGCCGAACCGCACGCCAAGTACACCGGTGAGACGCGGTTCCCGCTGATCATCCAGAACACCCACCGGTACTTCTTCTACATCGCGGTCATCATCTCGGTGATCAACACCTATGACGCCATCGTCGCGTTCCACTCGCCCAGCGGTTTCGGCTTCGGGCTCGGCAACATCATCCTGCTGGGCAACGTCATCATGCTGTGGGTTTACACGGTGTCCTGCCACTCCTGCCGGCACGTCACCGGCGGCCGGCTCAAGCACTTCTCGAAACACCCTGTGCGCTACTGGATCTGGACCCAGGTCAGCAAGCTGAACACCCGCCACAAGCTGTACGCGTGGATCACTCTCGGCACCCTGATGTTCACGGACTTCTACGTGATGGCGGTGTCGGCCGGGTGGTTCAACGACCTGCGCTTTGTGGGCTGAGTCAAACGTTCTGATTTTCAACGCTATTCACGACAATTTGGAGTTATTTCATGGCTGAACTCGAACGGCACGAATACGACGTCGTCGTAATCGGAGCCGGCGGGGCGGGGTTGCGTGCGGTCATCGAGGCCCGCGAGCAGGGCCTGCGGGTCGCGGTGGTGTGTAAGTCGTTGTTCGGCAAGGCCCACACCGTCATGGCCGAGGGCGGGTGCGCCGCCTCGATGCGCAACGCGAACTCCAAGGACAGCTGGCAGGTGCACTTCGGAGACACCATGCGCGGCGGCAAGTTCCTGAACAACTGGCGCATGGCCGAGCTGCATGCCCGGGAAGCACCGGACCGCGTGTGGGAGCTGGAGACCTACGGCGCGCTGTTCGATCGGACCAAAGACGGCCGGATCAGCCAGCGCAACTTCGGTGGCCACACCTACCCGCGCCTGGCACACGTCGGTGACCGCACCGGCCTGGAGATCATCCGCACCATGCAGCAGAAGATCGTCTCGCTGCAGCAGGAGGACTTCAAAGAGACCGGTGACTACGAGGCCCGTATCAAGGTCTTCCACGAATGCACCATCACGGAGCTGGTCAAAGATGGTGACCGGATCGCCGGCGCGTTCGGCTACTGGCGCGAGTCGGGCCGATTCGTGCTGTTCGAGGCGCCCGCCGTGGTGCTGGCCACCGGCGGCATCGGCAAGTCGTTCAAGGTGTCGTCGAACTCCTGGGAGTACACCGGCGACGGGCACGCCCTGGCGCTGCGGGCCGGCGCGACGCTCATCAACATGGAGTTCATCCAGTTCCACCCGACGGGCATGATCTGGCCGCCATCGGTGAAGGGCATCCTCGTCACCGAGGGTGTGCGCGGCGACGGCGGAGTGCTCAAGAACTCCGAGGGCAAGCGCTTCATGTTCGACTACATCCCCTCGGTGTTCAAAGGCCAGTACGCCGAGACCGAGGAAGAAGCCGACCAGTGGCTCAAGGACAACGACTCCGCGCGACGCACCCCTGACCTGCTGCCGCGCGACGAGGTGGCGCGCGCCATCAACTCCGAGGTCAAGGCCGGGCGCGGCACCCCGCACGGCGGCGTCTACCTCGACATCGCCTCGCGTATCCCCACCGAGGAGATCAAGAAGCGCCTGCCGTCGATGTACCACCAGTTCATGGAGCTGGCCGAGGTCGACATCACCAAGGACGAGATGGAGGTCGGCCCGACCTGTCACTACGTCATGGGTGGCATCGAGGTCGACCCCGACACCGGCGCGGCCCGGACGCCCGGCCTGTTCGCCGCGGGCGAGTGCTCGGGCGGCATGCACGGCTCCAACCGGCTCGGCGGTAACTCCCTGAGCGACCTGCTGGTGTTCGGCCGCCGGGCCGGCCTCGGTGCCGCCCAGTACGTGAAGGCGCTGCCCGCGCGGCCGGTCGTCTCCGATGAGGCGCTGACCACCGCCGCGCGGGAGGCGCTGGAGCCGTTCGACGAGCACGTCGGCGCCGAGAACCCGTACACCCTGCACACCGAGTTGCAGCAGTCCATGAACGACCTCGTCGGCATCATCCGCACCAAGGAAGAGATCGAGCAGGCGCTGCTCAAGCTCGATGACCTCAAGCGCCGGATGCACAACGTCACCGTCGAGGGCCACCGGCAGTTCAACCCCGGTTGGCACCTGGCCATCGACATGCGCAACATGCTGCTGGTCAGCGAGTGCGTCGCCAAGGCCGCGCTGGCCCGCACCGAGAGCCGTGGCGGCCACACCCGTGACGACTACCCCGAGATGAGCGCCGACTGGCGCAACATCCTGCTGGTGTGCAGTGCCGGCGGCGGCGACCCGATCGTCCCCGACGTCACCGTCACCCCGGAGCAGCAGGTGCCCATGCCGGCCGAACTGCTCGCCTGCTTCGAGCTGTCCGAGCTGGAGAAGTACTACACCGACGCCGAATTGGCCGCCCATCCGGAACGGAGCCAGCGATGAGCAACAGCTACCAAGCCAATCTGCGGGTCTGGCGTGGGGACGACACCGGCGGCGGCCTCGACGACTTCAAGGTCGAGGTCAACGACGGTGAGGTGGTGCTCGACATCATCCACCGCATCCAGGCCACGCAGGCCCCGGACCTGGCGGTGCGGTGGAACTGCAAGGCCGGCAAGTGCGGGTCGTGTTCGGCGGAGGTCAACGGCCGGCCCCGGCTGATGTGCATGACGCGGATGTCGACGTTCGATCCGGCCGAGACCGTCACCATCACCCCGCTGCGGGCGTTCCCGATCATGCGCGATCTGGTTACCGACGTGTCGTTCAACTACGAAAAGGCGCGCCAGATCCCGTCTTTCGCGCCGCCGAAGGACCTCAAGCCCGGCGAGTACCGGATGCAGCAGGAAGACGTCGAGCGGTCGCAGGAGTTCCGCAAGTGCATCGAGTGCTTCCTGTGCCAGAACACCTGCCACGTCGTGCGCGACCACGAGGAGAACAAGCAGGCGTTCGCCGGGCCGCGCTTCCTGATGCGGGTGGCCGAGCTGGACATGCATCCTCTGGACACCCTCGACCGCAAGGACATGGCGCAGGACGAGTTCGGCCTGGGCTACTGCAATATCACCAAGTGCTGCACCGAGGTCTGCCCCGAGCACATCAAGATCACCGACAACGCGCTGATCCCGATGAAGGAGCGCGTCGCCGACCGCAAGTACGACCCGATCGTCTGGCTGGGGAACAAGCTCTTCCGGCGGTAGGTTGCCGATCCGGCGGGGCCGGCGATGTTTCGGCGTAGGCTCGGAAGGGCAGCCAATCCGTGACGAAAGGCAGCCAGATGGGCCAATCAGAAACGCACAGCGTCAACGACATTCGGACCGCGATCCGCGAGCTTTCCTTGCGCGCCGAACTGGCTCGGAAGGAAGGGCGGCCTGACGACGCCGCCGAACTCGAGGCGCGGGTCGCGGGGTATCGCCAGGAGCTGGCCTCCCGGCCCTGACGCGGGCGCTAGGCGGAGAGCAATCCGAAGCTCACTGCTCCACCACAGATCGCAACCAGCCCCGCGACGATGAACGCCGCGCTCAGGCCAGGTGTCGAGATGCCGGCGGCCGGGTCACCGGTTGCGGCCAGCGCGCCGCACAGCGCAACGCCGATGGTCAGACCGAGCTGACGAGCCGCGTTGACCGCGGCGGCCGCGGTTCCGGCACGAACCGGTGGTACCGAGGTTGCGGCGACGGCGGGCAGCACGGGTGACACGATCCCCGCTCCGACGCCGGACACCACCAGCGCGCCGATGAACGTCGTCCACTCCGGCCGGGTGACGACGGCGCCGCCCGACAGACATGCCAGTCCGGTCAGGACCGTGCCGCCTCCGAGCACCCAACTTGGCGGGGCGTCGTGCAGACGGGCGCTGAGGGCTAGCGATACCGCGATGAAGGCCACCAGCTGAATGGTCAGGATGAGCGCCGCCTGCAGTGCGCTCATGCCTGCGGTGCCCTGCAGCCAGCGAGACAGCGCGGGCAATACCGCGAAACCGGCGAAATAGTACGCAAACGAGGCGGCGAGCGCGCCGGTGAAGCCGCGGGTGGCGAAGAGGCCGGCAGGCAAGACCGGATTGGCAACGCGGCGTTGAACCACGACGAACACGCCGGCAGACACCAGACCTGTCGCAGCGCCGGCGGCCGTGCCGGTCGAGGTCCATCCGTGTTCTCCGGCGTTGATCATGGCGTAGGTGAGCCCGGTCATCGCCACCGTGATCAGCGCTGCGCCTGCGAGGTCCACTCGGCCACCGCGGTGGTGCTCACGCGGTAGTGAGACAACGCCGAGGAGTAACGCGATGCCACACACGGGCACTGCGGCGGCGAACAACCAACGCCAGCTGACGAATTCGGTGACGGCACCCCCGGCGAGGGTGCCGACCGTGCTGCCCGCGCCGGCCACCGCGCCCCATACTGCAAACGCGATTCCGCGGGCGCGCCCGGCATAGCACTGTGCCAGCAGCGGCACTGCAGTCGCGAATATCGCTGCGCCGCCGACACCTTGGGCGGCACGGGCGGCAACCAATTGACCGCCGGAGCCCGCGAGCGCGCAGACCGATGACGCGGCGCCAAATGCGGCCAAGGCGAGCAGGAACAGCCGGCGGTGCCCGATCCGGTCACCCAGAGTTCCCATGGCCAAGACCAGGGCGGCGAGGGCGAGCGTGTAGACGTCGACGATCCACTGCGCGACAGTGAATCCGGTCCCGAAGTCGTCAGCGATGGTGGTGGCACTGACCGTTACCACCGTGGTGTAGACGAGGAGAAGAAACGTTGCGGCGCAACATGCCAACAGCGGGCGTCGGTCTGCCGGCCGGTTGACCACGGCGATACGTTGACTGGACTTCGATGCGGAGGATGTTGACGGCACAGTGCCACGTTGATGTAATGCCCTTGTGCGTGTAAACCCTTACACCGCGCCACTGTTGCAGAACGTGACCGACCTGCTCAACCGGCCCGCATCCACGCCCGCCGAGCTCCAGGATCGATGGACCGCCCGGGCGATGCCGACCGACCAAGATGCGACGGCCGAAGACCTGCGTCACGTGCGAGAGTTCTTACAGCAGTGGGAAAAGCTGGTCGAGGCACGCACCGATGAAGACCGGGTGAGCGTTCTCAATGAACTGCTGGACCGCTATACGACCAGTCCGTCGATCACCAATCACGACGGCAGCGGCTGGCACCTGCACTACCGCGCTCCCGACGCTGGATTCGCCGCCACCCTGGCCGGCGCTACCAGCGCCGCTGCGGCCCAGTACCTCACTGACCGGGGCCTGCACCGGATACGCAGATGTGCACGGGCCGGCTGCTCGAACGCCTTCGTCGACTTCACTCGACCGGGGACGCAGAAATACTGCAGCCACCCTTGCGCCAACCGCGACGCCGTGCGGCGGCATCGGGCATCATCACGGCGCAGTGGTTGAGTCTCAGGCCTCCAAGCGGCGGAATGCGCTGCGGTGGAAGACCATCGGCTCGACGTCGGGGTTGATGACGATGTCACTGATCGCCAGGACCACGATGGTGTGATCGCCCGCGGGAACCAGCTGATCGATCGACGTCTCGAGCCACACGCTGGTGCCGTGGATGAACAGCGCACCGTTGTCGCGCGCCTCGGTTTCCATGCCCGCGAAGCGGTCGCCGGTCTTGGCGGCCAGGGTGCGCGCCGCGGCGTCGTGCTGCTGGCCCAGCACGCTGATACCCAGGGCCGGCAGGTCCTTGAGCTTCGGCCAGGTGGTCGACGTGTTCTGCACACAGAACGACACCAGCGGCGGCTCCAGCGACACGGGCACGAAGGTGCTGGCGGCCAGGCCGATCTTCTCGCCGTTGACGTGGGCTGCGATGGCGACGACACCGATCGGGAAGTGGCCGAACGCCGCGCGCAGGGATGCCGGGCTGAGATCTGTAGAGCTCATAGTCCGTCCATCTTCACATGGCACTCCCCGAGGCACCCGAGCAAGCGTCCGCTTGGCGGGAACGCCCTGCTACCGGCCGAGGTAGCGCGCCAGCGAGTCTTCGGCCGCCTCGGGTATGAATCCCGTTGATTCCAGCTTCTGCGTGTCGAGCACGCTGTTGCGCGGCCGCGGGGCCACCGCGCCGGTCGCCGAGGCGAAGTAGGCCTCGGTGCTGACGCCTGTCACCCGCGCCGGATCGTGGCCGGAGAGCTCGAACACCCGGCGGGCGATGTCCGCCCACGACATCGCCGGACCCGAACCGGTGACGTTGTACGTCCCGTACGGCGCGCCGGTCGTGGTCAGGTGCCGGATCGCCCGGGCCAGCTCGGGGGTGAACGTCAGCCGCCCGACCTGATCGTCGACCACGGACGGGTCGACGCCGCGCCCGGCCAGCGACGCCATGGTCCGCACGAAGTTGCGGCCGTCCCCGATCACCCACGACGTCCGCAGGATGTAGTGCCGCGGCACCGTCGCGATGATCTGGTCGCCGGCCGCCTTGGTCTGGCCGTACACGCCGAGCGGGGCGATCGGGTCGTCCTCCCGGTAGGGCGAGTCGGAGGTGCCGTCGAACACGTAGTCACTGGAGAGATGCACCAGCGTGAGGCCGCGGGCGGTCGCGACACGGGCCAACGCCGCAACGCCGGTGACGTTGACGGCCCAGGCGTCGGCTCGCCCGCTCGGGGTCTCGGCCGCGTCCACGGCGGTGTACGCGGCGGCGTTGATGACGGTGTCGTAGTCCTGCCACCGCAGCACCGACTCGAGGTCACCGGCCAGGTCCACCTGCTCGCGGGTGACGAACTCGACGCTGGGGTCGTCACCGTATTCGGCGCGCAGGGCCCGGCCGACTTGGCCATCGGCGCCCAGTACCAAGGTCTTTCGCGGTGCGACCGGCTGGATGTCCGCCAGCGGCGGATGCGTCCGGTCCTTGGCCGAGAGCTCGGCGCGTTCGAGCGGAATCGGCCAGTCGATGGCCAGCGTCTCGTCGGCCAGGTTCACCGAAACATACTGCGCGTCAGGCGAATAGTGGTCGTTGACGAGGTAGACGTACGCGGTGTCGGGCGCAAGGGTCTGGAACGCGTTGCCGACCCCACGGGGCACGAACACCGCCCGCGACGGGTCCAGCTCGGCCGTGAACACCGCCCCGAACGTCGGGCCGTCGCGCAGGTCGACCCAGGCGCCGAAGATCCGGCCCGTCGCCACCGAGACGAACTTGTCCCACGGTTCGGCGTGGATGCCGCGGGTCGTGCCCGCCGCGTCGTTGAAGGAGATGTTGTTCTGCACGGGTCCGAAATCCGGCAGCCCGAGTGCCGTCATCTTCTCGCGCTGCCAGTTCTCCTTGAACCAGCCGCGGTTGTCGCCGTGCACGGGCAGGTCCCAGACGGTCAGGCCCGGAATCGGTGTGGCATTGGCGGACAACGGTTTTCCGTATTCGGTCACGGGTTGCCCATCGCTCACTGACCCTGGCTCGCGTAGCGCGCTTCGGTGGCGTCCTTGACCGGACGCCACCATGCCTCGTTGTCGCGATACCAGGCGATGGTGGCGCTCAGCCCGTCGGCGAAGTCGACATATTTTGGCCGCCAACCGAGTTCGGTGCGCAGCTTGGTCGAATCGATGGCGTAACGCAGGTCGTGTCCGGCGCGGTCCGTCACGTGGTCGTAGCCGTCGGACGGCCGGCCCATCTGCGTCAGGATCATCTCGATGACGGTCTTGTTGTCCTTTTCGCCGTTGGCGCCGATCAGATAGGTCTCGCCGAGGCGGCCCTTCTCGATGATCGTCAGCACGGCGGACGAGTGGTCGTCCACGTGGATCCAGTCCCGCACATTGCGGCCCGCGCCGTACAGCTTCGGCCGGATACCGCACAGCACGTTGGTGATCTGCCGCGGAATGAACTTCTCGACGTGCTGGTAGGACCCATAGTTGTTGGAGCAGTTGGAGATTGTGGCGCGGACACCGAACGAGCGCACCCAGGCCCGGACCAGCAGGTCACTGCCGGCCTTGGTCGACGAATAGGGCGACGACGGGTTGTAGGCCGTGCGTTCGGTGAACTTGGCGGGGTCGTCGAGTTCGAGGTCGCCGTAGACCTCGTCGGTCGAGATGTGGTGCAGTCGGGTGCCGTGCTTGCGGACCGACTCCAGCAGCGTGAACGTCCCGACCACATTGGTGTGCAGGAACGGTTCCGGATCGCGCAGCGAGTTGTCGTTGTGCGATTCGGCGGCGAAGTGCACCACGATGTCCGTCGTCGCCATCAGCTCGTCGACCAGCGCGGCGTCGGCCACGTCACCCAGGACGAACGTCATCCGCTGTTCGGGCAGGCCGGCAAGGGATTCCCGGTTGCCCGCGTAGGTCAGCTTGTCCAGCACCGTGACGTGATGGTCGGTGTGGGCCAGGACGTATCGGACGAAGTTGGCGCCGATGAATCCGGCGCCGCCGGTGACCAGCAGCCGTGCCATCAGTACCCCCTGCTCAGCAGGTCCAGCAGGTATGTGCCGTAGCCGGACTTCACCAACGGCTCGGCGCGCTCGCGCAGCTCATCGCTGCTGAGATAGCCACGCCGCCAAGCGATTTCCTCGGGCACCCCGATTTTCAGACCGGTGCGGCGCTCGATGGTCCGCACGAACTCGGCGGCGTCGGTCATCTGATCGAACGTCCCGGTGTCGAGCCACGCCGTGCCGCGCGGCAGCACCTGCACACGTAATCGGTTCTGCGCCAGATACGTTCGGTTGATGTCGGTGATCTCGTACTCGCCGCGGGCACTGGGCTTCAACTCACGGGCGATCGACACCACGTCGTTGCTGTAGAAGTACAGCCCCGGCACGGCGTAGTTGCTCTTCGGCACCGCGGGCTTTTCCTCGAGCGAAACCGCCTGCCCGGCATCGTCGAATTCGATGACGCCGTAGGCCGACGGTTCGGCGACCCAGTAGCCGAAGATCGCGCCGCCGTCGACGTTGTTGAACCGCTGCAGCTGCGTGCCCAGGCCTGGGCCGTACAGCAGGTTGTCGCCGAGGACGAGCGCCACGCTGTCGCCGCCGAGGAAGTCCGCGCCGATGGTGAAGGCCTGCGCCAGCCCATCGGGCGACGGCTGCTGGGCATAGCTGATCGAGATGCCGTACTGCGAACCGTCGCCGAGCAGCCGTTCGAAACTCGGCGCGTCGAGCGGCGTCGTAATCACGAGGATGTCGGTGATCCCCGCCAGCATCAACGTGGACAGCGGGTAATAGATCATCGGCTTGTCGTAGACCGGGATCAGCTGCTTGGACACCCCGGCGGTGACGGGGTGTAGTCGCGTGCCCGCGCCCCCGGCCAGGATGATGCCTTTCACCCGGCCATCCTGACATACGCGCACCGCGTCAGGTGCTCACCGAGCAGACTCAACCGCAGGCTCGGATGCCAGCGTCTTGCCGTTCTGCACGATTTCGAGGCCTGACGACGAGACGTGGTACTCGGCGGCATCGGGATCGTTGAAGGCGACGAAGCCGTCGCCGGACTCGTTCACGGTGCCCAAGCGGATCGTCGCACCGTCGGAGATTCGATAGCCCAGGTAATACAGCACCCCGACGCTGCTGCGGCAGATCACGACCGCCGACTGCGCGGTGCGCAGGATCATCGCGGCCTCGTCGGCTCCCGTGCACCGGGCGGCGCCGTTGTAGGTGGTGAAGCCGCGGGTGTCGGCGTCGGGCAGCACCATTCGCGCGGTGGTGGGCACCAGTGAGGTCGGGGGCTCCGGCTCGGTGGAATCGACCGACGTCACGGTCACGCCCGTCGGCTCGGACATGGTCGTCGTGGCCTCCGCCGAAGTCGTTGGGCCGCTGCGTCCGTCATGTCCGCGCATCAGCACGACGCCGACGAAGACCAACGCCACCACCAGCAGGATGCCCACACCGATCAGCGCCCAGGCCGTGGGACTCATTCCGGACCGCGGCGTCGGCGACGGATCTGCTTGGCGCACAAGGCCCATGGGTGCGGGCGGCGGCGCGGATGCGACAGTCGGCACACCGGGTACCGCGTGTGCGGCGGCGACCGGGGGCAGCGTCGCCGCCGCACCACGCGCCAGCGCCGCGGCGAAATCCCCGCACGAACGGAAGCGGTCAGCGGGCCGGCGGGCCATCGCAATGGCCATCACGGGGTCCAGGTCGGCGAGGTCCGGGCGGACGTCGGCCAGTCGTAGCACCACACCACTGACACGCTGGCTGATGAGCACGACAGGCGTCGAATCGCCGCCTGGGGGCTGGCCGGTCAGCAACTGAAAAGCGGTGGCGGCCAAAGCGTATTGGTCGGATCGACCGTCAAGCGGCTCACCGAGCAACTGCTCCGGCGCGGCATAGTTCGGCGTGCCGAGCGTCATGTTCGTCGACGTCAGGCCGTCGAAATCGTCGACGCGCCGGGCGATCCCGAAATCGGCGAGCAGTACCCGCCCGCGACCCGGGCCGCCCGCGCCCAACAGGATGTTCGCGGGTTTGACGTCGCGGTGCAGCAGTCCTCGGCTGTGCGCATGATCCAGCGCGTCGGCGATCGCGGTGACGATCGCGATCACCTGGTCCCGCGGCATCCCGCCGGGGCACTGCGTCCGGAGCACGTTGCCGGCGTCGGAGCCCTCGACGTAGTCCATCGAGATCCACAGGCGCCCGTCGTATTCGCCGCGGTCGTGCACTCCGACGATGTGCTGATGCCACAACGTCGCCGCGGCGTCGGCCTCGCGTTCGAAGCGCCGCCGGTATTCGGCATCGGCGGACAGGGAGGCCGGCAGAACCTTCAGCGCGTCGGTGCGGGGCAGCCGCGGATGCTGGACCAGATACACCTCACCCATGCCGCCGGCACCCAATTTCCTGACCACGGTGAAACCGGCGAAAACCGATCCATCGGGCAGCGACATGGTCGGATCGTAACTGCCAGAACGCGAATCGGCGGCCACTCGAGACTCGCCCGAGTGGCCGCCGGCCGACGCATCGCCTTACCGCTTGTCCATGATGCCCTCGATCTGGTCGACACCGTGGATGCCGCTGTTCGTATCGCTGGCCAGGACGATGAGCCCGTTGCCCTCGTGGTTGAGCGTGACCAGCATGGTCTCGTGCGCCATCGCGGCGTGCTTGTTGCCGTGGTTGTAGAGCGGCGTGACGACGTCCTCGTTCAGCTTGGCGAAGAAGTTGGTGTCGATGCCGTTCGCGTTCCAGGCCCGGTACTGATGCTTGCTGTTCTGGACGAAGGTCTTGTCGTGGTCGGTGACCTCGATGACCTGGTCGACCCACTTGTGCTCGTCCTTGCTGACCTTGCCGGCCTTGACGGCCCGGTCGATGTCTTCGCGGGCGGGGCCGTAGAGCCGGGTCAGGTGGATGTGCAGTTGGTCGTATCCGCGGCCGTCCTGCGAGTTGATGCCGAGGGCCCAGTCCGGCGAGCTCCCGAAGTGGATCGAGTCGTAGGCGTCCTTGAAGTAGTTGGGGGCGTCCGAGCGCAGCAGGTTGGGGCATTCGATCCCGGTCTCCCGGACCGTCGGCACCACCAGCAGATCCTGGACCGCCTTGATGTCGTGCTTGCCCGGGTGCACAGCGAAGCCACGGGTCGAGTCATTGCCCGGCCACTGGACCTGCAAGTTGTGACCCGGGTTCTTCGGCGAGTGCTCTCCCACGCCGTGCGCCGGCGGCTTCACGCCGTCCCAGATCTTGTCGTCCTTGTGGGTGAGGTCGCACTCCATGAAATGCTGCGTGCCCGTCTCGGCGTGGGCGGCGGGCGAGAGACCGAACGCCAGCGCCGGCGCTGCCACCAGGGCGGCGGCGGCCGCGATGCGGCGGGTGAAGCGGGAGCGGGTGGTCACGGTCGTGGTGGTCATATCGTCTCCTGAAGGTTGTGGGCCGTTTTGGCGTTGAAACAACCTTCGCGGAACCGACGGCCCAGGTCAGTCCGCTGATCGGGCCCTCGACCGGACGAAATCGGCGTCCCCCGATCGGGGGACACGCACCGCTCGGCTCGCTCGCCGCCGCTGGGCGGCCCACAACTTCTCCTGTGCCCGCAGCACCACGAGTCCGGGGCTTCCTCGACCCTCCGCCGTCGACTTCGTCACCCAGATGACGCTCCATCCCCGCGATTCGAGCTCGGCGGTGTGGCTGTGCACCCATTCGCGATATCCCGGCATATCGGCGTCCTCGTCACACTCGACGGCTACCTGCCACCGCGGCCAACCCAATGCCGCCCGAGTGCAGACCAATCCCCACTCGTCGTAGAACGGGATCTGCGTTCGCAGTCCTGGAATGCCCGTGCGGCGCAGCAACAGCCGGGTCTGCGTCTGCAACGGAGACTCTGAACCGCCATCGGCCTGCGCCAGCGCAATCCGCAGTCGGTCCACACCCCGAATACCCCGATTGGCTTCGGCCAGCGCCCACACGTGTGCCGGGTCCAAGCCGGTCACGTTCAACAATGCATCCAGCGTCGGTATCGCCTGGTTTTCGGGTAGGAGCCGGCCCAGATCGAATGCCGTCCGCGCCGCAGATGTCACCCGCATGCCGCCGGCCATGCAGACGTCGTCGGGAGCGAGCGCATATGAATGCACCGTGAGTCCGGCCGGCGAGTGCCGGTTGGACCGCACGACCTCTGCCGGCGCGTCCGCATCGAGCCACTCGGTCCCGTGGACGGCCGCCGCTGACAACCCGCACAACACCGCATCCGGCCCGGCGAACAACCACGCCGCCTCGGCGCGCAGCCTCGCCGTCAATGCCACCTCGTTCGCAAGGTAGACACCCCGGTAGACGGCACGGTAGCCGGTGCGGAGCGCTTGTCTGGTCAGGAGTCCGGTCTGCACGGCGGCGCTGCCGAGAAACGGTCTGTTCATGCGGCGAGCATCGCTGTGACCACCGACAGATCCGATTCTTCGACCAGTGGTTATCCACAGGGCAGGAGCTGTTGCCCCCTGGCGCTGCCGGTCTCCACAACCATCCGGACCGCGTTGCTACAGCGAATGTGCATGTTCGGATTGAGATTTCGCGGTTTTGCGGGCCAAACCTGCACACTCGTCGTAGCACCGCGCATCGCATGCAGCACCTGACCGGCAAACCAGGTACCACCGGTCACATGTGAGTTGAGTAACCTGGCGCCATGTCCGATGCGTCGATCCTGTCCGTGCTGCGCGAGCGCGCCGGCGCGACTCCCGACGACGTGGCCTACACCTTCACCGACTACGACCACGACTGGGACGGCGTCACCGAGAGCCTGACCTGGGCCCAGCTGTACCGTCGCACCCTCAACGTGGCGCACGAGCTCCGCATGCACGGCGTCCCCGGCGACCGCGCGCTGATCATCGCGCCGCAGGGGCTGGCCTACATCGTCGGGTTCCTGGGCGCCATGCAGGCGGGTTTCATCGCGGTGCCGCTGTCGGTCCCGCTACCGGGTTCGCACGACGAGCGGGTGAGCGCCGTCATCACCGACACGTCGCCGACCGTCGTACTGACCACCGCGGCCGCGTTCGACATCGCCGCGCAGAACGTGGACGACGGTGCCTCGATGGTCGCCGTGATCGCCGTCGACACCCTCGATCTGGATGCCGAGCGGGACTTCGATGAAGAAGTGCCGGCCGGCCCGGACATCGCCTACCTGCAGTACACGTCGGGGTCGACGCGGTTGCCGGCCGGCGTGATGATCTCGCACAAGAACCTGCGGACGAACATCGAGCAGTTGCTCGCCGATCTGCTGTCGCAGCACGGCGGCGAGCTGCCGCCGGGGTCGACGCTGGTCTCGTGGCTACCCTTCTACCACGACATGGGCCTGGTGCTCGGGATCGCAGTGCCCATCTTCTCCGGCCACAAGGCCGACCTCATGAGTCCGATCGCCTTCCTGACGCGCCCGGTCCGCTGGCTGCAGGCGCTGTCGCGAAACAACCCGGCGTGGTCGGCGGCGCCGAACTTCGCGTTCGATCTCGCTACGCGCCGCGTCACCGACGAAGAGATGGCCGAGCTCGACCTCAGCGGCGTCATCGGCATCAACAACGGCGCCGAGCGCATCCACCCGCCCACCCTGATCAAGTTCGACGAGCGTTTCGCGGCCGTCGGCTTCCGGCCCGAGATGATGGTGCCGTCCTACGGCCTGGCCGAGGCCACGCTCTATGTGGCCAGCGGTGCGCACGGCCGACCGCCCGAGGTCGTCGAGTTCGCCGCCGAAGAACTGACGCAGGGCATCGCCTTGCGCAAACCCGGTGGGACGCCGCTCATGCGGTACGGGCGGGCGCCCTCGCCGCTCCTCGAGATCGTCGATGCCGACACCTGCCAGGTATGCCCCGACGGCGTCGTCGGCGAAATCTGGGTCCGTGGCGACAACGTGTCCGCCGGGTACTGGCGCAAGCCGGAGCAGACCGGGTCCGCCTTCGACGCGACGCTGGTGAACGCCCCCGAGGGCACCCCCGAGACCGGCTGGCTGCGCACCGGAGACCAGGGCTTCATCTCAGATGGCGACCTGTTCATCGTCGGCCGCATCAAGGACATGCTGATCGTGCGCGGCCGCAACCACTACTCCGACGACATCGAAGCGACGGTACAGAAGATCAGCCGGGGACGGGTGGCGGCGATCGCCGTGACCGACGACCACACCGACCAGCTCGTCACGATCATCGAGCTCAAGGCGCGCGCCGACGCCGCGACGCTCGACGGGCTGAAAAACGATGTGGTGGCGGCGATTTCGCGGGCACACGGGTTGCAGGTCGCCGACGTCGTTCTGGTGGAAGCCGGGTCCATCCCGACCACCACGAGCGGCAAGATGCGGCGGTCGGCGTGTGTCGAGCAGTATCGGCAGGGACAGTTCATCCGGTTGGACGCGTAACCGCACCGCATGTGGATCACCCTGTTGGTGATGGCGGTCGCGGTCAGCCTGGAGCCGTTCCGCATCGGCATGTCCGTTGTCATGCTGAACCGGCCGCGCCCGCACCTGCAGCTGGCGGCATTCCTGTGCGGCGGTTTCCTGATGGGCCTGTCCGTCGGCGCGGTGGTGCTGTTCGTCCTCGAGGCCCGGCTACCCGCTTGGGCCTCAGCGCATTTCAACCTGCCGACGGTCCAGATCGTGATCGGCGTATTGGCGTTGGCGGCCGCGGTGCTGCTGGCCGTGACGAAGGGGCGCGAGCGGACCGTCCCGGACTGGCTGACCCGGCTGCTCACCGGCCGGTCGCTGTGGGTCGCCGGCGTGGCGGGCCTGGGCATCGCGCTGCCCTCGGTCGACTATCTCGCGGCGCTGGCCGTGATCGCCGCCGCGCACCTCGATGCCGGGGTGCGAATGGGTGCGCTGGTGACCTTCAACGTGGTGGCGTTCTCGCTGGTCGAAATCCCGCTGCTGGCCTACCTCATCGCACCGCAACGCACGCGCACCGCAATGAGTAACCTGCACAACTGGATTCGCGCGCGGCAGCGCCACGAGGTCGCGGGCCTGCTGGCGGCGGTGGGTGTTGTGCTCGTCGCCGCGGGTGCGGTGGGGATCTAGAGCGCCGTTGCGCGAGCGTGCAGCCAGCGCTTCCCGAACCCCGGATCCGCGATCTGTGTGCACGCTCGCGAACCGCCGGGCCGCGCATCGTCGCGAATGTGCAGACAGCGCATCCCTACGCAATATTCCACGATCTGTATGCACGCTCGACGAGGGATGCCGGTGCGGGTTCACCAGTTGCGGCCCAGGCTCGAGCCACCCGGGCCAGCACATCACTTTCGGCGTGCCGCTTGACGACACGTATCCGGGTCCAGCCCAACTCATCGAGGTCTTCTGACCGAAGGATGTCGTGAGCGAACTGGCGCGGGTCGTTGCGGTGATGGTCACCGTCGTACTCGACCGCCAGCTTGTAATCCCCCCACCCCATGTCGAGGTAGTACTGCCGCTTGCCGTCGGCGCTCCGCACCGGAATTTGCGTGGCCGGTCTCGGGTACCCGGCTCGAATGAGCAATAGCCGTAACCAGGTCTCGGGTGGCGACTCGGCACCCGCGTCATAGAGGTCGAGGGCGGCGACCAATTGCCGCATGCCGCGCGCGCCGTGATGTTCGAGCGCAAGCCGGCGGACGGCATCCGCCGTGCAACCGGTTGCGTTGCCGAGTGCGTCGAGCCGAGCGATCGACTCATCGAGGGTGCCGCGGCGGCCGATGTCGAAGGCCGTCCGCTCAACGCTGGTGAAGGGAAGTCCGCCGCGAACAACGACGTCGTCTGCCGCCAACTGAACCTTGTGCGTGACGATTCCAGCTGGTGGCCGGCGGCCCGACCAGGCCAGTTCGATCGGGAGGCGATCTTCGATGTAATCGGCGCCATGCAGGCGCGAGGCGGTAAGGCCGGCAATCACCCCACCGCGCCGTGACCACAACCAGGCCGCCGTGGCTCGGTGGTAGATCGTGAGGTCGTCACCCGACTTGTCGGTGTAGACGTCGGGGAACATCGCGATGTACCGGGAGCGCAATTGATGCTTCCGCACTCGCCCGGCGGCAACCGCCTCGCTACCGATGAACGGGGTCTGCACAAGCACTCACATTGCGGCATCGCAGGTATCGCGGGAACCGCGAAGGCACGATCTGTGGATGGATCGCGCACTGTGGATAGCCCGCTCAGTTCCGCGAAAGTGCAGCCAGCGCGCCCCAAACGCGATTCTCGCGATCTACACGCACACTCGCGGAATCACCAAGGGAGACAAAGCCGCGAATGTGCAGCCAGCGCGCCCCACACGCCGGATCCGCGATCTGAACGCACACTCGCGGACCGAGCGAGGACGCGCAACCCCTAGTGCGCGCTCGGCCCGTGGCTGAGCACGTAGTTGATACCCGACATCAGCTGGGACACCGGGTCGGCGGCACCACCGAAGGCGGCCTGCGTGGCCGGGGCGGTGGCGGCAGCGGGGTCGTAGCCGTTGACGGGATCGACGGTGACGGGCGCGGTCGCCGGGTCGTCGTTGCGCGAATATCCCGCATCCACCATGGGTTTCATCACGGCGTCAAGGTGATTCATGTCCGCTTCGGACATGCCGAGGTACTTGAACGGCACGACGAGCGGCAGGTGCTGCTCGGGGATCATGTACGTCGTGGTCGTCGCGCCACGGGAGTTCACGGTCTTGATGACGTTCTGCGGCGGCACGTTCTTCGGGTTGGTGAACGCCACCGCGGTGTGGCCGGTGGCCAGGCCGACGACCGCGTTCGCGAGCGCCATCAGGTTGTCCGGGCGGTCGGGCCAGTCGGCGATGCTGTCGTAGGCCGAGATGAATTGGTAAGTGTCGTACTGACTGTCGACCACCGGCGGCATCAGGAAGTCGAGCGCGGGCACCGTGCTGCCGACGGGATACGTCTGCCGCAGGAAGCTCTGCGTCCACGGGTTGATGGCGAGCGGGTCGCCGTAGGTGGCGAACGACAGCTCGTTCGGTGGCGGCGCGGCCGGGTCGTAGGCCAGCCGGTCCTGCACGGCGTGCACGACCATGGCGCCCTCGGACAGGCCGATCACGGTGCCGGGGCCGCCCTCGCGGACGCGGTTGATGACGTTGTTCTTGCCGACCTCGACGGATTCGCCGATGCTCGGGCCGTTCAACCCGATCTCGGGCATCTTCTGGTGCAGTTCGTCAACGCCCGGGATGAAGCTGAGGACGTGGCCCTGCACCTGGCCGGCGGGGTAGTCGACGATCTCGCGATTGAGGCCGGGGAACCAGTCGGCGCCGGTGCGACGGATGTACTCGTCGTACGGAATACCCATGACGTGCGCACCACCGAGCGCGTAGCCGCGGCCGGGGGTACCGATCGGCGGGATGGCGGGCACGATGGGCCCGCCCGCGCCGGAGCCCGAACCGGACCCGGCCCAGGGTTCGTCGGCCGTCGCGATCCAATCCGCAAGGGGCCCAGAGGCACCGACCGTCAACAGCGTGGCGGCAATCGCCAACGAGCTGGCAAGTCGCTTGTTCATACTTCGCTCCCTTGCGGTTTCGGTCGGGACGGCCACCAGTTCGCTTCTCCGACGAGCGTGGCCATGGCGGGCACGGTGATGGTCCGCACCAGGAAGGTGTCCAGCAGGATGCCGGCGCCGATGACGAAGCCGCCCTGGATAACGGTACCGATGCTGGAGAACAGCAGACCCCACATCGAGGCCGCGAAGATCAGGCCGGCCGCGGTGATCACGCCACCGGTCGACGACAGTGTGCGAATGATGCCGTAGCGCATGCCATGTGGTGATTCGTCACGCATGCGCGAGACGAACAGCATGTTGTAGTCGGCGCCCACCGCGACCAGCACCACGAATGCCAGTGGTGGCACGGTCCAGTGCAGCGGCTGGTGGAACAGGTACTGGAACACCACGACGCCGATGCCGAGCGCCGCGAAGTACGAAAGCACCACGGAGCCGACCAGATACAGCGGCGCGATCAGCGACCGCAGCAACAGCATCAGGATCAGCAGCACCACCGCGACGGTGACGATGATGATGAACCGGATGTCGTTCTGGTAGTAATCGCGAGTGTCCTTGAGCGCCACGGGATATCCACCCATCGAGACCGTGGCATCCGACAGCGACGTGTTCGGCTGAGCGCCGCGCGCGGTGTCGCGGATGGTGTTGACCTGGTCCATCGCTGCGGCGCTGAACGGGTCGAGTTTGGTGAGCACGAGGTAGCGCACCGAGTGGCCGTCGGGCGAGATGAACATCTTGGACGCCGACTTGAAGGCCTCGAGCTGCAGCACCTCGGGCGGGATGTTGAAGCCCGCCTGGGTCGGGCCGGCCGCGTTCTGTTTCATCGACAGCAGGAAGGCCCCGGCCTGGTCGAGGCCTGAACGCATCAGCTTGATCTGCTCGACGACCTCGTCGACCCCGTTGGCGACCTCCCGGCTGCCGGTCGCCGACCGATCGGCGCCCTGGCGCAGTTTGGTCAGGTTGGCCTGCGCGCCGGCGGGGCTGTCCATGCCCATGCTGCGCATCACCTTGGTCAGGTTGGTCATCGCACTCTGGAGCTGCTGCACCGACGCGTTGAGCGTCTTCTGGTCCTGCATGGTCTGCAGCTGCCCGGCGAGCTTGTTGATCTCGTCGATGGTGCCGTCCTGGCGCGCTTGTTCGAGCCGCTGGAAATGGCCGCGGGTTTCGGCGCACGACACGTCGAGGTCGCACACCGCGTTGTTCTGCAGCGCCGCGAGCACCGGACCGACCCAGCCGAACATGTCTTTGGCCGCCGTGTAATTCAGCCCGAGGGTGTTGCCCAGCTTGCTGACGCTGTTGACGAGCTTGGCCGCGACTTCCACGTTCTGCACGAGCTTGTTGCCGCCGTACTGGCTGCGGATCGCGGTGAAGGCATCCAGCGTCGTCTGGAGGCTGGTGGCGATCTGGCCGACCTGGCCGCGCACGTCGGCGAGGTTGGTCGCGAGCGTGTCGGCGCCCTTGGCGAGCCGGTTGATGTCGTTGGTGCGCTGGCCGATCATGCCGGCGCCCTCGGTCAGCCGGTCACCGACCAGACCGGCCTGGAAGGTGGCCCGGAACTCGGGCGGCACCTCGCCGAGCGGACGGGTGATGCCACTGACCATGGCGACGTCCGGCAGTTGGCTGATGCGCGATGCCATCTGCTCGAGGTCGGCGAGGGCCTGCGGGGAGCGCAGGTCGCGTGGCGACTGGACGAGGACGTACGAGGGCACCGACTGGTTGACGTTGAAGTGGCTCTCGAGCGCGGCGTACCCGATGGAGCTCGGGGCCGACGCCGCCACGGCCTTGCGGTCGTCGTAGTTGAACTTCGCGAAGACCGCGGCGCTGGCCAGCAGGAGCAGCACCAGCAGGCTGACCACCAGGTGCAGTCGCGGCCGGCGGACGATGCGCGCGCCGGACCGGCGCCACAGCTGCGCGGTGATCTCGTTGCGCGGCTTGATCCAGCCCTTCGGCCCGACGAGCGTGATGATCGCGGGCAGCAGCGTGACCGCGGCGAGGAACGCCACGAGGATGCCGATGGCCGATGAGACGCCGACGGTGGAGAAGACGCCCATCTTGGCGAAGCTGATGCCGAGGAAGGTGACGCCGACGGTCGCGGCCGACGCGGTGATGACCTTGCCGACGGAGCCCAGCGCCCGCCGGACGGCGTCGGTGGAGTCCAGGCCCTGCCGCACGTAGTCGTGGTAGCGGCTGATCAGGAACACCGCGTAGTCGGTGCCGGCGCCGAAGATCATGGCGCTCAACAGGATGATGGCCTGGTTCGACACCCCCAGCCCGGTCAGCTGGGACAGTCCGGCGACCGTCGCCTGCGCGATCACCAGCGACATGCCGATGCCGGCGAGCGGCAGCATCATGGTGACGGGATTGCGGTAGACGATCAGCAGCACCAGGAGCACGAGGACCGCGATGGCGATCTCGATGGGCATCCGGTCCTTCTCACCGGCGACGGTGAGGTCGGCGACGGTGGCCGCCGGTCCGGACAAGTGGATCTTCAGCGGGCTGCCGGCGGTGCTGTGCCGGACGATGTCGGCCACGCGGTTGTAGGCGGCGTACGACTGCGGCGTGCCCAGCGCGCCGGCGAGGCCGACGGGCAGGACCCAGGCCTTCTTGTCCTTGCTGGTCATGAAGTTGCGCAGGGGCGGCGTGCTGATGAAGTCCTGCATCATGACGACGTCGCGCGGGTCGTCGCGCAGGGCGTCCACCAACTTGCGGTAGGTGGCTTCGTCGTTGCGATCCAGGCCGCGGTCGTTGATGAGGACGACGAGCAGCAGGTCGTCAGTACCGGGTTCCTTGAACGCCTCGGTCATGTGCCGGGCCGCGACGTTCGACGGCGCATCGGCGGGCAGCATGGCCAGCGGATGCTTCTGGGCCATGTCGTTGAGGCTCGGCACGGCCAGGGGCAGCGCCACGGCCAGCGTGATCCACAGGCCGATCACCGCCCAAGGCCACCGCACCACGAAATCGGCTAGCCGTCGCAACTGAAGCCCCTTGCCGACCCCACCCGACGGGTCACCAGTTCCCGCCGTCGGCGATCCGCGTGCAGACCGACTTCATCGCCTCGAGGTACCGGGTGACGGACTTCTTGGCGATGGGGTTGTCGGGGTACATGACCTCCATGACCGTGCCGCCTTCGTAGCGGAAGACGTAGATGGTCAGCTGGTAGGAGTACCGGCCGTCGGAGTAGATGCCGATGTTGTTGGCGTACCCCATCTCGGTGGCCGCGAGGATGGTGTTGAGCGGCGCCGCGCCGCCGTGCAGGAAGTTCGACACCGGGAAGTTGGGCCGCGGCCAGTCCAGCCACGGCGCGAGTTCCAGGACGCGGTAGTACGGGACCCGCGCCATGTTGAGGTTGCCGTCGAACGACTCCTGCGCCGCCCAGGCGGCTTCGTTGAAGGTCGCCGCGGCGATCGGCACGGTGATGGGCACCAGTCCGGTGAACCAGCCCTGCGTCATGAAGTTGTCCGACGTCCGCCGGGTGTCGCGCGGGGTGAGGCCGTAATACGTTGCCGCACCGGTCAATTCGTGCTCAACCTGGGCCATGCAGGCGAACAGGCCACCGACGAAGCGCGCGCCGGCCGCCTCACAAGCGGCCTCGAACCGCGCCGTCTGGTCCGGATCGAGGAGCGATTCGCCGACCATGTCGCCGACCGAGGGCTCCATGGCGTTCCCCAGCGGCAACGGGAACTCCGGCATGCTGTTGTTGTTGTTCTCGGCAAACTCGATCCAGGCCTGGACCTCGGGGGAATCGACGGTCAGCGCCGAGGTGCGCTCGTGCTCCTGGACGCACCATTCGTCGAAGCTTCCGGCGTCGGGCAGAGCAAACGCTGAGCCCCCTGTTGTCAATGCTGTGTACCGGCCATGAGCCTCCAGCATGGTGATGCCGATGAGCGCCGCGTCGCCGTGGACGTGGTCGATGGCCGCATAGAAGTTGAAGCTGTCTTCGCTCTGGACGATGCCGAAGGAGAAGCAGCCCCACTCCAGCGGCGTCGGGATGTCGACGAGGTGCTTGCGGACGTCCTCGACCGCCAGCTCGCCATGGTTGACGGGCTCGAATTCGAGGTCGTCGGGGTTGCTGAGGGTGTGCCGGAGAATCTCGCCGTCGTCGGTGTACTCGAACCAGCTGCGGTAGGTGTCGTGCCTGCGCAGATAGGAGTTGAGCGCCTCGTTCATGGCCGCGATGTCGCACTGACCAGGCACTTCGCATGTCGCGATGATCTGCCGGGAGTACTCGAGGCCCGAGCCGGTGCGCTCGACGACACCCCGGATGTGCTGGCCCTGCATGTAGCTGACCGGCACCGGGCTGACGGGCGCCTGCCGCGCCACTTCCCTTGCCGTTTCGGTCGGATGCCAAGACGTCAGGACTCCTGGGATCGGCGTCCAATCATCGATCTTTCCGATCGTGATCTTCCCGATTCGCAATTACTTTCCTCCCAGGTTTGGGCACACAGAGGCCCGGCACACTGTTGGCGTCATCAACATACCCCGGCAACCTTTGCCGGCACCGTTACGCCTGGTGGCGCGGTCGTCGATGACCAACTACCACCGCGGCACATAATCCTCGTGCTTCAGCAACCTACATGTAATACTGGCCCGCAGAAGATGAGCTGGCCGTGGCCGTTCGGAAGATCAACTGGCCGACGCCGTTCGGTGGGTCTGCTGGGCACCCGACAAGGCCGGCCGTTCGCACATTAAATCTGGCGCTGAACACGGTCTCCTGCGTGGGATCGGACGTCACCGGCAAACGCGGGAGGACAGCTTTTTCATGGCAACGATCGAAGGTCCGGAAACGTCCAGCTTCGCGATCGTCGGGTACGCCGCGCGCTTCCCCGGAGCCACCGACGCCGAATCCTTCTGGGAGATGCTGCGCGAAGGCCGGGACGCCGTATCCGAGGTGCCACAAGACCGGTGGGACGTCGACGAGTTCTTCGATGCCGACCCGGACGCCCGCGGCAAGATCATCACGCGCCGCGCCGGCTTCCTCGATGACGCCGTCGGGTTCGACGCCCCCTTCTTCGGAGTGTCCACCCGCGAAGCCAAGATGATGGACCCGCAGCAGCGGCTGCTGCTGGAGATGGCGTGGCGCGCCGTCGAACACTCGGGTACCGCACCGTCCGCCCTGGCCAACACGCAGACCGGTGTGTTCATCGGCCTGGCCACGCACGACTACCTGGGCATGGCCTCGGGCGAACTGACCTACCCGGAGATCGAGGCCTACATGGCCATCGGTACCTCGGGCGCCGCGGCAGCGGGCCGCATCAGCTACCGCCTGGGCCTGCAGGGTCCGGCCGTCACCGTCGACACCGCCTGCAGCTCGTCGCTGGTGGCCATCCACCAGGCGTGCCAGGCCCTGCAGCTCGGCGAGTGCGATCTCGCGCTGGCCGGTGGCGCGAACGTCATCCTGAGCCCGGCGACCATGATCACCTTCTCGCAGTCGCGCATGTTGGCGCCGGACGGCAAGTGCAAGACGTTCGATGCCGCCGCCGACGGTTATGTGCGCGGCGAGGGCTGTGGCGTCATCGTCGTGAAGCGACTCGAAGACGCGGTGCGCGACGGCGACCGGATCCGGGCCGTCATCCGCGGCAGCGCCATCAACCAGGACGGCGCCTCGGGTGGCCTGACGGTCCCCAATGGTGTTGCGCAACAACGTGTTATCGCTGAAGCGCTGGAGCGCGCGGGGCTGACGCCGAATGACGTCGGGTACCTGGAGGCGCACGGCACCGGCACGTCGCTGGGTGACCCGATCGAGGTGCAGGCCGCGGCCGCGGCCTACGGCACCGGACGCGATGCGACCGATCCGCTGCTGATCGGCTCGGTGAAGACCAACATCGGCCACCTGGAGGCCGCCGCCGGCGTCGCCGGGATCATCAAGGTGATCCTGTCGCTCGAGCATCAGGAACTGCCGAAGCACCTGCACTTCAAGAATCCGTCGCCGCACATCCCGTGGGACCGCATCCCGGTGAAGGTCGTCGACGAGGCCACCACCTGGGAACGCGGCGACCGGCCGCGCGTCGCGGGCATCAGCTCATTCGGCTTCTCCGGCACCAATGCCCATGTGCTGCTTGAAGAAGCACCTGCCGTCCTGCCCGCGGAGGCTCCGGCCGAGGAGCCCGACGACCGCCGCTTCATGGTCCTGCCGCTGTCAGCCCGGACCCCGGCCGCGCTGCTGCAGTCCGCCGAGGACTACCGCGCCTGGCTGGCCGCGCACCCCGAAGCCACGCTGTCCGACGTCTGCATCACCGCGGGCGCGGGCCGCGCCCACTTCGAGCACCGCGCCGCGCTGGTGGTGAATTCTCTGGATTCCGCGCGCGAATTGCTCGGTGCGCTGGCCGACGACCGTCCGGCACCCGGCCTGGTGCGCGGCACGTCCGCCGACAAGCCCAAGACCGCGTGGCTGTTTCCCGGACAGGGCAGCCAGTTCGCCGGCATGGCCAAGGAGCTGTTCGAGACCGAGCCGGTGTTCGCCGAGACGGTGAAGCAGTGTGCTGCCGCGGTCGCCGATATGCTCGAAAAGCCGTTGCTGGACGTCATTTTCGATGGTCCGGATGACGCGCTGCGGCAGACCAGCTACGCCCAGCCGGCGATCTTCGCCGTCGAGATGGGCCTGGCGCGGCTGTGGCAGTCGTGGGGCTTCGAGCCCGACGTCGTGCTGGGCCACAGCGTCGGCCAGTACACGGCGGCCTGTGTCGCCGGGGTGTTCAGTCTGGAAGACGGCATGCGCCTGCTCGCTGAGCGCGGCCGCCTGTTCGGGAACCTGCCCGCGGGCGGCCGGATGGCGGCGATCTTCGCCGCGCCCGAGCGCGTCGAACGACTCACCGATGAATACCCGAGCCTGTCGGTCGCGGCATACAACGGCGCCAACACCGTGCTCTCCGGTCCGGGCGCCGACCTCGAAAAGGCCGTCGCGGGGCTGACCGGCGACGGTGTCCGCTGCGACTGGCTGGAGACCAGCCACGCCTTCCACTCGGCACTGCTGGACCCTGCACTCGACGAATTCGAGACGTACGCAAACCAATTCACGTTCAACGCGCCGCAGCGGATCCTGGTGTGCAACCGCACCGGCGACACCCTGGGCCGCACCGCCAAGCTGGACGGGCAGTACTGGCGCCGGCACGCGCGCCAGCCCGTCGAGTTCTCCAAGGGTGTGGAGACCCTGGCCAAGCTCGGTTGCGCAGTGCTGCTCGAAGTCGGCACGCAGCCCATCCTGACCGCCGCGGCCCTGCGCGCCTGGCCCGACCCGGCCACCGCGCCGCGGGCCATTGCGTCGTTGCGCCGCAAGGGCGCTGACCACCGCCAGATCACCGAGGCGCTCGCCACCACCTACACGGCCGGCCACCTGCCGGACTTCGCGGCGGTCCGTCCCGGCTCCACCCACACGTTCGACCTGCCGACCTACCCGTTCCAGCGCAAGGCCTACTGGTTCCGCGACGAGCGGGTGGCACCGTCCGCGCTGGCGCACCAGGGCGGCGGCGCGACCACCGAAGCCGTCCGGCTGCTGGAAGACGGCCGCATCGATGAGCTCGCCACCTTGCTGGGCGGCAGCGATCAGGCGACCACCGACGTACTGAACAAGCTTGCCGCGCAACACAACCGGCAGCGCACCGCACAGTCCGTCTCCGATGCCCGGTACGAAATCCGCTGGGAGAAAGCGACGGCCCAGCCTGCTGCGGAACTCGGCGAAGGCGCCGCGTGGGTCCTCATCGGTGACGCGGTACCCGAGCCCCTGACCGACGCCCTGACCCGCGCCGGCCACCGGCACCGGGTCCTCGGGTTGCCGGCGTCCGACGCCGATGAGCAGCAGCTGGAAGCCGACCTGCGCGCGGCTGTCGAGGAGGAGCCGACGCTGCGCATCCTGCACGTCGCCGGACTCGACGCCGACCGGGCTTCCATGCAGGCCTTGCTGCGGGTGCAGCACCGCGTCCTCAGCGGCACGCAGCGCCTGTTCCGCTCGGCGGCCGCCGCCGAGCTGCGGGAACCCATCTGGGTGATCACCCGTGGCGCACAACGCGTTACCGACACCGACACCGTCGCACCGGAGCAGACCGGCCTGTGGGGCTTCGGCCGCTCGGCGGCGCTGGAGTACCCCCAGGTGTGGGGCGGTCTGGCCGACCTGGCCGAGGGCAGCACCGACGAATGGTCGCGGTTGCTCGCCCAGGTGATCGCCGCGCCGCGTGGCGAAGACCAGATCGCGCTGCGCGCCGAGGGTGTACACGTGCCGCGGCTGGTCCGTCGTACCGGGCAGCCGAACCCCACACAGCTGGAATTGCGCGCTGACGTAACGTATCTGGTGACCGGTGGCCTCGGTTCGCTCGGCCTGGAGATCGCGGGTTACCTGGCCGCGCACGGCGCCCGGACCCTGGTGCTGACCAGCCGGCGCACGCCGAATGAGGCCACGCAGCAGCGCATTGACGCACTGCGCGAGCAGCACGGCTGTGAGACCCGCGTCATCACCGCCGACGTCGCGAATCCGCACGACGTCGCCCGCCTGATGTCCACCCTGCGCGCCGAGCTGCCGCCGCTGGCCGGTGTCGTGCATGCCGCCGGTGAGAACAGCACCACCCCGCTGGCCACGCTGGAAGACGCCGAGCTGGAACGCGTCTTCTCCGGAAAGGTCTGGGGCGCATGGTATCTCAGTGAAGCGGTCGCCGACCTGAAGCTCGACTTCTTCCTGTCGACCTCGTCGATCTCGGCGGTGTGGGGCAGCTACGGCCAGACCGCCTACAGCGCGGCCAACGCGTTCCTGGACGGCCTGACCTGGCGCCTGCGTGAGCAGGGCGTGCCCGGCATGAGCGTCAACTTCGGCCCGTGGTCCGCCGGCATGGCCGACCCCGATGCCCGCGCCCAGCTGGAGCGCCGCGGCGTCCGCACCCTGTCCCCCGCCGATGCCCTCACCGGCATGGCGGACGTCATGGTGGCCGGCGGCAACCCCGCGGAAGCCGTTGTCGCGCGCATGGATTGGGCCAAGTTCCTGCCCATCTACTCGCAGGCCGGGTCCCGGGCCCTGCTCGCCGAGGTCGCGCGCGAGGTGCCCGAATCCGCGACCGCCGGCGCCGTCGGCGCGTCCGGGAACACCCGCCTGGTCGAGCAGCTGATCGCCGCGCCGGTGCAGCAGCGCAAGAAGCTGGTGCTGGAGTACCTGCGCGACGCCGTCGCCGAGGTGACGCGCATCGAGGCCTCCGAGATCCGCGAGGAGACCGGATTCTTCGACCTGGGTATGGACTCGCTGATGGCCGTCGAACTGCGTCGTCGCCTGGAACAGGGTGTCGGCAAGGAACTTCCGGCGACCCTCGCCATGGACCACCCGCGGCTCACCGATGTTGCGGACTACCTGCTCAGCGACATCCTGAACCTCAGCGAGAAGGCCGGCGCCAAGGCTGTCACCGAGGTCAAGTCGCTCGCCGCGGCCGACGAGCCCATCGCCATCATCGCGGTGGCGTGCCGCTTCCCCGGCTCGCCCGACCCGGATGCGTTCTGGCGGGTGCTGTCCCAGGGTGTCGACGCGATCAGCGAAATCCCCGAGGACCGCTTCGACGTCGACGAGTTCTACGACCCCGACGCCATGACGCCGGGCAAGATCTACACCCGCTCGGGTGGTTATCTCGAGAGCGTTGACACCTTCGATCCGGAATTCTTCGGCATCTCGCCGCGCGAGGCCGTGTGGATCGACCCGCAGCAGCGCCTGATGCTCGAAATCGCCTGGGAGGGCTTGGAAAGGGCGGGCTACGCGCCGGCATCTCTGCGTGGCAGCCGCACCGGCGTGTTCATCGGCGTCGGCGCCAACGAGTACTCGCACCTGTTGTCGGGCGGCTCAGTCGAGAACCTTGAACCGCACTTCATCACCGGTAACGCACTCAACGCCATCGCCGGCCGCGTGTCGTTCACGCTGGGCCTGGAGGGCCCGGCCATGGCGGTCGACACTGCCTGCAGCTCGTCGCTGGTGGCGGTGCACCAGGCCACGCAGGCCCTGCACTCGGGTGACTGCGACATGGCCCTGGCCGGTGGCGTCAACGTGCTGCTGAGCCCCGCGTCCATCGTCGCCGCGTCCCGTGCCCGCATGCTGGCGCCCGACGGCCGCTGCAAGACCTTCGATGCCGCTGCCGACGGCTACGTCCGTGGTGAGGGCTGCGGTGTCCTGGTGCTCAAGCGGCTCAGCGATGCGCAGCGCGATGGCGACCGCATCGCGGCGGTCATCCGCAGCAGCGCCGTCAACCAGGACGGCGCGTCCAGCGGCCTGACCGTACCGAATGGTGGTGCGCAGCAACGCCTTATCAACACCGCCCTCAGCCGGGCCGGCCTCACCGGCGGCGACGTCGACTACCTGGAGGCGCACGGCACCGGCACCCCGCTGGGTGACCCGATCGAGGTCCAGGCCGCGGCGGCCGCGTACGGCGCGGGCCGCGACCCGAACCGGCCGCTGCTGATGGGCACCGCGAAGACCAACATCGGGCACCTGGAGTCCGCGGCCGGCGTCGCCGGTCTGGTCAAGGTCGTGTTGTCGCTGGAGCACGAGATGCTCCCGCAGACCCTGCATTTCCACAAGCCGTCGCCACACATCCCGTGGGATTCGCTGCCCGTGCAGGTGGTGGACAAGCCGACGCCGTGGCACACCGATGGCCGTCCGCGCCGCGCCGGCGTCAGCTCCTTCGGCTTCACCGGCACCAACGCGCACGTGCTGTTGGAAGAGGCCCCGATCCTCGTCGCCGACGAGGACGCCGCGGACGACGCAGCTCCGGAAACGCCTGTCTCCGAACCCATCAGTGTGCTGCCGCTCTCAGCCCGCTCGGCTCAGGGTCTGACGGCGCTGGCGCAGAAGTACCGCGACTGGCTCGACGAGCACCCCGACGCGTCGATCGCCGACGTCTGCTTCACCGCCGGTTCGGGACGTTCGCACTTCGAGCACCGCGCCGCGGTGGTCGCGAACACCGTCCACGACGCCAAGAACCTGCTGGAAGACCTGGTGGCGAACAAGCTGCGGCCGGGCGTGCTCAAGGGTGAGTGCACCGACCCGCCGACCACCGCGTGGTTCTTCCCCGGCCAGGGCAGCCAGTACCCGGGCATGGCGCGCGAATTGTTCGAGACCGAGCCGGTTTTCGCCGACGTGGTGCGCCGGTGCGCACAGGCCGTCGACCCGATCCTGCCGCGGCCGCTGCTGGAGGTCATGTTCGGCAACGACCGCGAGGCAGCAGAAACGTTGCGCAACACCGCGTTCGCGCAACCCGCGATCTTCGCCGTCGAGATGGGCCTGGCCCGGTTGTGGCAGTCGTGGGGCATCGAGCCCGACGCGGTGCTGGGCCACAGCGTCGGTCAGTACGCGGCGGCCTGTGTGGCCGGGGTGTTCAGCCTCGAGGACGGCGCCCGGCTGATTGCCGAGCGCGGCCGGTTGTTCGCCAGCCTGCCCGCCGGTGGGCGCATGGTGGCGGTGTTCGCCGATCCCGAATACGTCGAGCACGCCGCCGAGGCGTTTCCGCGGGTGTCGGTCGGCGCCTACAACGGCCGCAACACCGTGTTGTCGGGTCCGGCTGAGGATCTGGAGCAGATCGTCGCCGCCTGCAGCGAGGACGCCACGCGCTGCACCTGGCTCGAGACCAGCCACGCGTTCCACTCGGAGCTGCTGGACCCGGTGCTCGACGAATTCGAGTCCTTCGCAACGCAGTTCCAGTTCGCGACGCCCACGCTGCCGCTGATCTGCAACCGCACCGGCGCCGTCCTCAACGCCGAGACGCCGATCGACGCGCAGTACTGGCGGCGGCATTCACGTCAGCCCGTGCAGTTCACCGAGAGCGTCAAGACCGTCGCCGCGCTGGGGTGCTCGGTGCTGATGGAGATCGGGCCGCAGCCGATCCTGACCGCGGCCGCGCTGCAGTGCTGGCCCGAGGGCGCCGAGACCCCGCGCGCCATCGTGTCCCTGCGCAAGGGTGCCAACGCGCAGCGTCAGATCACCGAAGCGCTTGCCACGACGTACATCTGCGGGCACCGGCCGGACTTCTCGGTCAAGAACCGCGGACACCGTGTCGAGCTGCCGACGTACCCGTTCCAGCGGCGCCGCTTCTGGCCCAAGACCGCCAACGTCGTGGGAATGAGCTCCGGCGGGGCCGCCGCCACGTCCGGAATCCTGGGCAGTGCCAAGGATCTGGCCACCGGCGACACGATCTACAGCAATGTGCTGTCGGTCAAGACGCAGCCGTGGCTGTCGCACCACGTCATCTACGGCACCGTCGTGGTGCCGGGCGCGACGTACGCGGCCATGGCGCTGGCCTCGGTCGGCGCACCGGCGCGGGTGAAGGAAGTCTTCTTCTACGAGCCGATCATCCTGCCCGACAAGGCGTCTCGTGAGACCCAGCTGACCATCCGCACCCTCGAGGGCGGCGAAGGCTGGAAGTTCCAGGTCCACAGCCGCCCGAACGGCGTGCGGGAAGCCGAGTGGTCGCTCAACGCCGACGGCACCCTGCTGGCCGGCGCCGACGAGGCCGACGCGTCCGACAACGTCGCCGGTTCGATGGAGGACGTCGTCGAGCGCATGGAGCGGCTGCGCCCGCAGCAGCTCTTCGAGACCTTCAACGACATGGAACTGGCCTGGGGCCCAACGTGGTCCACGTCGCTCAAGTCGCTGTGGGTCCGCGACGGCATGGCCATCGGTGATGTGTCGGTCGGCGACGAGCTCGCCGAGCACCTCAGCAGCGAGCCCATCCACCCCGTCCTGCTGGACCTCTGCACCGGTGTCGCCTTCCCGGCGTTCCCGGCGCTGCTGGCCGCCGAACACGGCATGCACGACCTGTTCCTGCCGCTGCGGTACGGCCAGGTCGAGTTGCGCGAGAAGATGCCACGGCGCTTCTACGCCCGGGCCCGCTGGCACACCAGTGAGCTGACCAACGAGACGCAGGTCTTCGACATCGACTTCCTCGATCGCGACGGCAAACGTCTCGGCGGTATCACCGAGTTCACCGTGAAGCGGGCACCCCGTGAGGCGCTGCTGCGCGGACTCGGTGGCGACACCACCCGCCTGCTCTACACGCTGGGCTGGCAGGAAGGTGCCGCGCCGGCCGCGGCGGACGAGGCCGAGGCCAAGCCCGCGGGCACCTGGCTGGTGGCCGGCTTCGACGAGTTGGCCGCCGGCCTCCCCGGCGCCGTCAAGCTCGACCAGACGCTGGACGCCGCCGCCTGGCAGCAGGCGATCACGACGGCCGCCGAAAGCGGCGCACCCGTCACCGGAATCGTCTGGCGCGCTTCAGGCTACGAGGACGCCGACGTCGCGGCACGCCTGGAGACCGAGGTCGGCACCGTGCTCAGCGCGATAAAGACCGCGCTCGCCGAGGAGAAGCTGAACCTCACGGGCGGCCTCTGGATCGTCACCGAGCGCGCGGTGGCCACCGAACCCGGTGAGCCCGTCGACCCCGTGCAGGCCGCGCTGTGGGGCCTGGGACGCACCGTCATCAACGAGCAGCCGACGCTGCGGCTGAAGCTCGTCGACCTCGACGGCGCCGACGACAACGCCACCAACTGGCTGACCGGTGTGCTGGGCACTCCGGTGACCGAGTCGGAATTCGCGCTGCGGCAAGGAAAGTTCCTCGTGCCGCGGCTCATGCACTGGGCGCGCAGCGGCCACCTGCCGATGCCACGGTCCGACGACTACGTGCTGGCCCCCACCGAGCGCGGCGCGATCGACAACCTGCGGCTGACCGAGAAGGACGTGACGCCGCCGGCGCCGCACGAGGTGCAGGTCCGGATCGAGGCCGCCGGCCTCAACTTCCGCGATGTGCTCAACGTGCTGGGTCTCTACCCCGGCGATCCGGGACCCATCGGTGGCGACCTGTGTGGTGTCATCACCGAATTGGGTTCGGAGGTCACCCGATTCGAGGTCGGGCAGCGCGTCTTCGGCTCCATGCAGGGCGCCTTCTCCAGCCGGCTCAACGTGCCGGAGCAGTTGCTCGCCGTGGTCCCCGAGGGCATCAGCCCCGTCGATGCGGCGACCCTGCCGGCGGCTGCACTGACGGTCCGGTTGGCGTTCGACTGGGCGCAGCTCAAGCCGGGCGACCGCGTGCTGATCCACGCCGCCAGCGGTGGTGTCGGACTCGCGGCGGTGCAGATGGCCCGTCAGCAGGGTGCGACCGTCTTCGCCACCGCCAGCACCTACAAGCGTGCGACGCTGCGCAAGATGGGTGTGGAGTACGTCTACGACTCGCGGACAACCGATTTCGCGGACCAGATTCTCGCCGACACCAACGGCGAGGGCGTGGACGTGGTGCTCAACAGCCTGACCAACGAGGGCTTCGTCGAGGCCACGGTGCGGGCGACCGCCCAGGGTGGCCGGTTCGCCGAGATCGCCAAGCGCGACATCTGGACCCCCGAGCGCATGGCAGAGGCGCGGCCGGACATCAACTATGAGATCGTCGCGCTGGACGTGACGATGATGACCGATCCCGCGCACATCCAGCGCCTCATGGAAGAGGTGGCCGACGGACTGGCCAAGGGTGAGTGGACGCCGGTGCCCGCCGAGGTCTACCCGTTGACCGAGGCCAAGACGGCGTTCCGCCGGATGCAGCAGGCGCGGCACATCGGCAAGATCGTGGTGCAGATGCCGAAACCGCTGCAGCCGCACGGGGATCGGACCTACCTGGTCACCGGTGGCCTCGGAGCGCTGGGTCTGCACACCGCGGCGTACCTGGCCCAGCTGGGTGCCGGCGACATCGTGCTGACCAGCCGGCGCGAGCCGGATGCCGACGCGCAGCGCGCCATCGACGCCATGATGGAGCGCTTCCACTGCCGGGTGCATGTCTTCTCCGGCGACGTCGGTGACGAGGCCTCGGTTGCGGCGTTGCTCGACCGGATCCGCACGGAACTGCCGCCGCTGGCCGGCGTGGCCCACCTGGCGGGTGTGCTCGACGACGCGCTGCTGCCCCAGCAGGATCTGGAGCGCTTCCGGAAGACCCTGGGCCCCAAGGCCTTCGGCGCGCTGCACCTGCACAAGCTGACGCAGGACGACGATCTCGACTTCTTCATCGTCTACTCGTCGGCCTCCGCGGTGCTGGGTTCACCGGCGCAGGCGAACTACGCCACCGCCAACGCGCTGCTCGACGGCCTCGTCGCGCACCGCCGGGCCCTCGGCCTGCCGGCGACGGCCGTCAACTTCGGTCCGTGGGGCCGGGGCGGCATGGCCAGCTCGCAGGCCGCCACCGCAAACCTGAGTGCGCAGGGCATGATGCCGCTCGAGCCGTCGGCCGCCCTGGCGGCCCTCGGTGAGGTGATCCGCCACGGCGCCGCGCAGGCGACCGTCCTCAAGGCCAACTGGCAGCGGGCCGCCAAGATGCTCGGTGGCATCCGTCCGCCGCTGCTCGACCAGGTGTTGCCCACCAGCGACGCCGCGGCCACCGGCGACAGCGAGCTGCTGCGGCAGCTGCAGGAAATCCCGGACGCCCAGCGCGCCGGCTTCATCACCGAGTTCCTGCAGAAGGAGGTGCAGGGCTTCCTGCGCCTGGCACAGCCGCCCGCGGCCACGAGTCGGTTCCTCGATCTGGGCACCGACTCGCTGATGGCGGTCGAGCTTCGCAACCGGTTGTTCGGTCAGTTCGGCGGCAAGTTCGACATCAGCCCGACGGCGATCTTCGACTACCCGACCCTCGGCGAACTCGCCGGGCACCTGGCGTCGCAGTTGCCGCCGTCGGATGCGCCGGAGGTGGCGGTTGTGGAATCGGCTGCCGCCGCGGCACCGGCGGAGGCACCGGCAGCGGCGCCGGCCGAGGCTGCTGGCGAGGGAGAACCCGAGGCAGCGGCCCCACAGGAGTGACGACTGTGACGGGTGTGCCCGCTGTCTAATGCGACCGCGGGCACACCCGACTCACCCGCCTACAGCTACAGCAGCGGCGCTAATGAGCAGTTGACGTACGTTGGCAAACCTGTCAAGCTCCTATGTGGATCGATCTCATCGGCGGAAGGTTGAGCGCAATGTCTGTTCTCATGACGCGTGTTTCAGACGCCAAAGCAAAAGTGCAGGCCGGTGCAGCTGCCTGTGCAGTCGCCGGTGCAGCGATTCTGACTCCGGCAATGGCGCAGGCCGATATTGCCGCGCCGGTTCCGCTCGCGCCGATCACCCACGTCCTCGACAATGTGGCACAAGCACCTCTAGTGTTCGCGCCCCAGGACGTCAACACTTGGTGGCAGAACGATCCCTGGTGGTGGCTGGGGCCGGGGTCCAACCCATCGCACCCTGCCCCCATTCTTGTAGCGACGTTCACCCCGTTGTCAATCATCCCCGGTTTCCTCCAGGACCCGTGGAAGCGCCTGACAGCCAACATCAATTTCTCCGCCTGCTTCCTCGGTGCTGGATTGAAGGTCGGACCCTATGGTGCGATCACTCTCTCGCTGACTCGAGGCTGCTAGACGCAGCGGATCGCTAAGCAACGGTAGCGCGGGCAAAGATGCCGTGCGGCAACTGGTTGGTACTTCACCGAGGAAAGCGTCATTGAGTGCCGGACGACGCTGACCGCTCGGTCGAGGATGTCGCGAATGAACCCGAAAACAGGAACTGGTTACGACGACATCGTCGCGCCCTTATCCTGACGGCGTTACCTCTCGGCTTGCTACTAGGCCTCATGGGTTGGTTGGCATTCGAAGCCCTCTCGGCCAAACAAGATTTGCAGCAAGCACGTTCAGAGGCGTTGCAGGCAAAGGAAGCCCTGTCAAAAGGCCAGGCAGACGCAGCTGTGCGCCACGCCGACGCCGTGCACTCTCACGCCCAGAGAGCCAGCGATGCCACCGAGTCGATCCCTTGGTCGTTAGCTGCCACGCTGCCGTGGCTTGGCAGTCCTTTCGAAGCCGGCCAGCAGATGTCGAAGGTGGTCCTCGGATTCGCTGACGACGTTTTGGGGCCTGCCGCGCGCATCGGACTGGCACTGTCGCCAGACAAGTTGTTCAGTGGCAGTCGCCTTGACGTGCACATGCTTCGGAACGAGGAACCCGCACTCACGAAATTGTCGGACGAAGCCAAGCGACTTGACGCCGAGGCCGCAGCCATCCCGAAGCCCGCGTACCTCTCCGAAGTTTCCGACGCTCGGGCCAAGTTACAAACTCAAATCTCCAGCGTCGCTAAAATTCTGGACACTACAGCGCTCGCTGCGCGGATAGCGCCGCAACTGATGGGTGCGGATGGGCCCATCAGCTATTTCATGGGTTTCCAGACGAATGCAGAGGCGCGCGGCACAGGCGGTATCACGGGCGGTTTTGGCATCTTGCATTTCGATAACGGCGCGCCAACCGTCAGCACTCTCGGCCCTGACGACGATCTTTCCGCCCGATTCGAGCCAATCGACCTTGGGCCCGAGTACTCCGCTGGATATGCCTGGGCCAACGCCAGTACCGATATTCGCAATAGCAATCTGAGTTCACACTTTCCATACGCGGCACAGATATGGAGATCGATGTGGGCACAGAAATCGGGTACGAACGTCGACGGCGCAATCGCCATCGACCCCGTCGCACTGAGTTACATCCTCGGCGCTATCGGCAACGTCACGATGCCGGATGGTGAAGAAATCACCAAAGACAACGTCGTCGAGTTGACTGAGTCGACCGCGTATAGCCGCTTTCCTTTGGACCAACGTGCTCGCAAACAGTTTCTGCAGGACATTGCCGCGCAAATAGTGAAGAAAATGACCCATTCCATACGCTCTCCTCATGAATTATTGACTGCCCTAGGAAGAGCCGTAGGCGAACGCAGGATCGCTGTCTGGAGTGCCTCCGAGGCATCCCAAAAGCTGCTGGAGCAGACTCCCCTGGCACATGAGATTCCAGATGACGCAGCCCCTTACGCTGAAGTCGTTGTCAACAACCTGGCCGGAAATAAGATGGACTACTACCTGAAGAGAGAGATCACCTACACGGCAGATCAATGCGGCGAGGCCACTCGGAACTCCACCGTTACTTTGAAGTTGACTAATGGCGCACCAGACGCGTTGCTGCCGGATTATGTTGCAGGTACCGGCGGTCTCAGTCCCAACGTGAACCTCAAGATACCGAAGGGTTCAATGCTGACTTCCGTCCGACTGATCGCGACGAAAGATGCGCAAATACAAACCGTGTTCGCGAATGGCCAACTAGCACCGGTCTTCACCGGCATGGAGCGCGGGCATCCGACGTTCGAGATCCAGGTGGTCATCCCCCCAAGGCAGTCGGGTGTTCTGACCTTTCACCTGTCCGAGCCGACAACCCCAGGTGCCGCAAGGGTTCCGATTCAGCCACTTATCGACCAAGTCGTACCCGAAGTGCGCGTACCCGAGTGCCATTAGCTCTCGGGAGGGTGACGCGCCTCAAATGCACAAGCCGCCAGCGACGACCACAGTTGCCAGCTGAACCAGAAACACTACGGCACAGTAGATTCCGCCGGAACGGCGACAGAGACCAACAGAGCTCGGTGATCTGAACCCGGTACATCCACCGTCCGGAAAGAGACCGCAGGCGCCATGCGCGTCAGCACATGGTCGATTTCGATCACTGGGGGCATCCACGTACGGTTGGAAGGAAAGGTCGGCGCGAAGCCGGCTCGTGTCTGTTCGGCGGCGTCACGATAGCCGTCTGTAAGCAGGTCACGAAACTGGCGCATGTCTACCGTACTGTTGAAATCACCCGCCACGATCACCGCAGCTGAGCCCGCACTCCCAGCGAGCAGCGAGAGCTGAGCCCGCGTGGCGTCGATGTGCCGTCTCCATTCGCCAATCGAGCTGGGCCCAAAGGCGATCGGAGAAATCACGTGCACGCTGGCGACCACCACGTCCTGGCGCACGCCGGCGATCCGCATACGCGCCGACGCGCCGGTGGTGCGGCTGTTCGCCCACACGAATTCGCTTAGCGGATAGCGACTCCAGAGGCCGATACCCTCGGCAAGCGGCGCCGGTTTGAGGACCGAGAATGGAAAGTTCTCATCAATACCCGCCGCACGGAACCGAACGAGTTCCTCGGGTGTCAGTTCCGATACACAGATCACATCGGCGGACTCCGCCGCGAGCTTGACCAGAAATGGCGCATCGGCGTCGCCATCGTGGACATTCGAGGACAGCACCCTGAGTTGTGTATGCCGTCCAGCACTTTCTGGAAGCCCAAGGCAGTACCAAGGCACCTGTATCGCGAGAGCCAACGCCAGTACCACAGTGGAGGCTACGGATGCCAGGACCTGCCGGTGGATCGCCGCGATCGTGAGGCTCGACAACAGCACCAGGGGTGTGTAAGGCGTGGCTATGGCCACTACGAGTTGAGCGATGTTAGCAATCGGAGTAAAACGCGCGATCAAACTCACGATGGCGACCAGCAGCCCAATTACCCCCAGGCCAGACAGCACTGCACTACGACTCATCGAATTCGAGAGCCACGTTGGCCGGACGACACGCACCGCGGAAGTCGCCGACGAGCATTCAATGACGGTCCCAACTCACTCCGGCTTGATTGCGGAAGAGCGGTAGCCACTGGCGACCACACCGAATGTGTTATGAGGAAGCAGCTTCTCGCCAATAGCCTGAAGATACGACGACTGAGTGGAGAAGTAGGTATCGAACTCGACCGACTCGAATCGATCACCGAGCAGATCGCCTAGTGCCTTATCATCCACGCCTTGGCGCACAACGTGATACTCGACAAGGTCTGAAGGCTCCGACTCGGAGTAAACGCCCCGCAGCCGGCGCCACCGGGTCCTCAGGCCTCTGCGAAACTCACCTTGAGTCAGTCGCCAGGCGAGGTACGAGCCCGACGACGCCACTCTCGCCCAGCGCGTTTGGCGTGGATACCAGACGGGGTCCTGGAAGGTGACAATCACCCCGCCGGGATGGAGGACCTCGTCGCACAGCCTCTCAATGACACCGAAGTAGTCGGGGATGTGGTGGATCACAGAGATCAACAGAATGACATCGTACTGTCTCTGTCCGTCGAAAGGAGCGTTGCCGTCCGCGTCGTAGACAACCTTGACATCCGCCACACCGCTGAACTTCGCGGAAAGATAGTCGTAGCTAGCCCGCGACATTTCGGTCACAGTCACCGCGCCACCCGCTGCAAGAGCGACGTCAGTAAACGAACCGTGTCCTGCTCCGATCTCCAGGACCGCGCATGTGCCTTTTCGCTGTACGACCCGCCTGACGACAGCCTCGATTCGCTCATCGATTCGTTTCCGAAGGGCTGCATGTCTCAGGTGAGGACTGCCGATCGTGTAGTCGTGGCCATGCCCATGAGCGATATCCTGCGAACGCTCGACAACGCCACGTTGTTGGCCGCCTTCCGCCACTTGGTTCTCCCCTACTCCGACGAGTCGGCGACAGGAACTACTCGGTACTCACGATGTCAACTGAAAAGTGCACTTACCCTTGTACTTCTCGCACAAGGTCACACAGTTGGCGTGGATCTGCGCACTGGTATTGCAGTATTCGGGGTTCGCGTTCAACGCGTCGATAGTGTCCAACCGCTGCTTTTCCGCCTTCCCCACTTCACTGTTCAACGAGTTCCCTGGCGTTCCTGCCGCAGCGAGTGGACCATTACAATTCAGATCGAGCTGGTACTGCACCCCGACGTACTTCCCGGTTCCGTCTTTCATCACCGCTTTCTTCCAGTGTGCAACGAGGCATTCGTCTCGAGCTAAGCGATCGCCCGAAACAGAAGAGACGACCACCTTCGCGTTTTTGTCTTTGGCCAGCGCTGCGGATGCGTCCTTGTACGTCATACCCTGAAGCGGATCATCTGCGCCCGCAACTCCGGGCACGGTCAGGAGAAACGCGGCAACCGAGAGCGCGAAAACATTTGGGACAATGGATCTCACCCTGCAATTCCCTCTGTCCGTAGCCGTGCCAAACTGTCTCCCGCAGCGTGTCAGCGAAACATACCGCCTTTCGCCTCCCCCTGCGCCGGAAACGGCGAAACCTACCGTTCAGCTCGTCCGTGCAATCACGGGTAGCGTCGATAGATGATGGCGGCCGGAAGCATGAACGCCACGAGATTTGCGACCGCAGAACCGATGAACGCAAAAATCAAGCTCATGTCTGGGCCGCCAACCAGATAGCCCAGTCCGTAGCCGACTGCGGTTACTAGGACAACACCCGCCCGGCCCCACGTCGCAGTCGAATGATGTCCCAACAGACGCATGACAATGGTGTCAGGGTATGTCCAAGCGGCTGTCAACAGATAGCTACCAGCAAGCAGTACGCCAATCATCATCGAATGATTGTCCGCGCCCCGGAAACTGAAGTCCGTGGCAATCAGCGCAACGAGAACAACTGCGATGGTAAACAAACAGAACAGTGCGAGGATCGCAGCTAGCCTGCGTGCTTGCCGAATCAAATCCGAAGGATTCGCATGGGACTTCTGTGTTGCTCCATCCGCCATCAAGTTCATCGCCGACGCCCAGATCACCAGGTTTATCGGACCGAGCAAAGACTGCGCCATTCGTATGCCGCCGATGAAGCCCGAATGTCCCATGCCCCCCAGCACTAGTAGCGGGATCGTCGATACGAGTTGCGCCAGCACGAAATCAGCCAGCTGTGATGACGCCGATCGCCGGAAGCTCCGTGGTGACAAATGCGTGGCGACCCGCGGAAGACGAACTGCCAAGTACGCGACCGTGCTCACATACGTGAGGCAGACGAACAGGTAGAACACCTTTGGGTCGGTCGTGAACCACAGGATCGGATAGCCGAGCGGAGTGACCACCAACCTGATCGCGTCTCCGTTTGCGACGCTCCGCCGTTCGTCCAGTGCCATTCCGCGCAGGCGCAACCATTCCGTCATCACCGGGAACAAGGTCGCGACCGAAAGCGTTGCCAGCCAAGCACGGTCGTGAATACCCAGCACCGCGATGGCGATCAGGAATGCGGTTCCTGCGCAGAGCGCGCCTATCAAGGCGATTCGGACGTGAATATGCGCCTCGGGATTGTTGCGTGTTTCCACCAACGCAGGTTGAAAGAGGTAGGACCGAGTTGCACCGCTACAAAATTGCAGGGCAAGCACGAGCAGCGAGAAGGTCGTGAACTGGCCGGGCAGCATCGCCGATGCCGCCATGACCATGCCCAGCGCGCCCGAGGCACTCGAGAAAACCTGAGCAAGAAACAGCGGCTGCGCCGCCCTCGTCACGAGATTGCGACCTGAGGTCGCCCGAGCGAGCCGCAACGTACCTACTACGGCCACACGCGTGGCGCGCGCCGGTTTGACCGGCATGTCGGCTCACGGTGTAATGCGGTACGACACATCGGAATCGATTCACCGCACATCGGTCAGCACGGCTCCGATCACGTTAACGCCGACGCTACGCAAGGCGTCTGCGGCCGCGGACAGCTGTTCCTTTTGTATTTTGCCCTGCGGCACGACAAACAGGACCCCATCACATACGCGCCCGATGTCAATCGCATCCACGACACTGAGTAGCCCCGGAGTATCGCAGAGCACGACGTCGTGGCTACTTCGCAACTCGGTGAACAGTTTTGCCAGTGCGTCCGTTGCCAGCGCGTCGCTCCCCGAATTCGACGGCGCTCCCGCCAAGAGCACATCGACACCCGTATCAGGAATCTGAAGCAGTGCATCAGCCGTGGACACGTCACCGGTCAGCACCGCGCAAAGACTACTGCCCTCGCTGCCGGCACTGGAACGGGTCGAAGTGAGCTCACCGAGATAACCGCCGAGGCGCGGTTCGCGCATATCGCCTTCGACAAGGACCACCTGGCGTCCGACTCGGTCCATGACTACCGCCAGGTTGGCTGCGGTGGCTGTGGTCGCCATGGTCGACTCAGCCGCTACAAGAGCGATCGCGCGCGGCGGCGAGTCAACGGTCGCGTAGAGGAGTTTGGCCCGCAGTTTGCGAATCGCCTCCCCGTACGCGGTGGCTTCTGTGTCAGCGACGTTCAACTTTCGGTTGCCAGAACTTGGTTCACGAGGTAGTTCGGCTAGGACCGGTGACTTGAGCACGTCGGAGACTTCTTTCGAAGTTCGTACGCCACGATCGAGGAATCGCAGCACATAGGAGACCAGTAAGCCCAGGACTACACCTACCCCAAGACCGGCGAGACCGTACAGCGTGGCATTCGGCGATGTGGGTGACGTCGGCGGCGCTGCCCTCTCGACAACGGTGACGACCGCACTCGGGTACTTCGCCCCCTTGGGTGTTTCCAGCTGACTCACGTATAGCGCGAACTCGTTCGTGAACATATTCGCGATATCGCTTGCACCCGACGGTGTGCGAGCTGTCGCCGACAGCCTCATGAGAACCGTCTTGGGCACCGGCGTAGCGGAGATCTTGGCCGACAACTCCTCGGGCGACATGTCCAGACCGAGGTCCTTGATCGTTCTGGTCGCGATATCGCGATTCTGGATGAGCCGCGAATACGTCAATGTGCGCTGTTGTGAGAACAAATCGAGGTTGTACGCGGCCGCAGAGTCGGGACTCACCGCCGACCCGACGAAAAGGGTCGCGGTCGCTGTATAGGCCTTCGGTGTCGCTGCCGCCAAAGCGAGGCCACCGGCCAAACCGATCACTGCCAGTAGGCCGATCGGCCACCACCGTCGCGCAAGTCCTCGCACCTTCACCGACCGGTCCCTTCACGTGATTGAAAAGCAGAAGCACTATCGAGCGCGTGAACGCTTCTGAACGAATTCGCGATCGATATCGATCCGAGCAGTCTGACCTTCTTGTCCCGCAGGACGCGCAGCCCGGATTCGATATCACCCTTGGCCAATGCCGTCTCAGGTACGACGAGAACAACCGAGTCAATGCAGCCTGATATCGGCGTGCACGGGATCAGCTCGAACAATCGTGGTACGTCGAGAATGACGACATCGAAGGACTCCCGCAGTTCGCCAACGATCGTCTGAAATCGCTCGGACGCCACGATCGGGGCGACACTGTCAAGGTCGGCTCGGGGAAGACAGTACAGATTGTCATTGTCCGTGCGTAAAAGTGCGTCGTCTACCGGAGACGTACCAACGATCAAGTCCGCGAGCCCGATCTCTGAAGACTTACTGTGTACCGACCGCGTCGGTGTGGGGTTGTTGCCCGACTCCTCACCCGCAAGCGGCCGACCCAACACCAAGACGGCCCGCGAACCGGCCCTCGCGCACGCGGACGCTAAGCCCGCCGCCACGAAAGAGCTTGTCTCGGAACCATTCTCGGAGGTGACGGCGAGAACTCGATCGCCGGCCCGGTCCGTTTCGACTGCCAGTTTCCGCAATACGTCGGTCCATTGCCATTTTGCGCTGTTCGTCGGAGACGGGTCCACCGAACGCGAACCCGAGGAACCCTGATCAACGACGACCACGCCCAGGACGGGCCTGCGTGTGATCCGTTCGAGCTCATTGGTGTCGAGCCGCCGCCAATGAAGGAACGCCGCAGCAGTCACTCCCGCCAGGAAACCCATCGAGGTGCCGAACAGCAGGTAGACGATGATGTTGGGCGAACTCGGCTTCGACGGGGTCTGCGCCGAGTTGGTCACGACAGGCTCCACGACGGGAATGACCTGTCCCGAACGACTCTCGAGAGAACGAATGTCGGCCGCCAGCTCGGCGGTAACGGCGTCGGTGAGAATTTTCGCGTCTTCCGGCGAACTCGCGCTCACTGCAAGGTCGATCATCACCGTATCCGGCGGAGTCCAAGCGGTAGTGGCAGCGGCCAGTTTCTCCGGCGCAAGATCGATCCCCAGCTTCTGCACCACACGACGAGCGAGATCGACGCGTGACGCTAGCCGCACATAGCTGCGAGCCCGTTGCTGTGCGAAGCCGTCTGCGAGAAAGGGGCTGTCTGGCGGAAGGCTGATATTACCGAATCGCGGGGTGGACAAGAACAACTCCGATGTGGCGGTGAACATTGTCCTAGCAGAAAGCGAAAGCGCAAGGGCGACCGCAACGCCGACCAACGTAAAGATCGCGATCACCGCCCAGTTCCTGAGCATCCAGAGGGCATACGACCAAGGAGTCATTGCGGCGGTGCCTCCCCAGCCATGCGTCCATGCGATTGCAGGAACTCAGCAAGCTTTCTGCCAACGAAAGTGTGGCCGGACTGATTCGGATGGCGATTGTCGTCCATGGACGACGTAGATACGTCGACACCGGTGAACCATCCCTCAGCAACCGGGTCAATACACATGGCACCAACGACTTCAGTACGCTCACAGATGATGGATGCCGTCGCGGCGTAGGTCGGATCCTGTTCCGGCGCCATGACCCAGGGAGCGATCACCACGATCTCGGCTTGGGGCCAGGATTGTTTCACCTCACGTAGGTACGATTCGACCGCGCCGCCGAATACCTCCGGTTCGGCCGGAATATCATTTCGACCCGCGTCGACTATGACGATATCTGGGGCGTTGTACACTTCTTTGTCTGTCGGCAGTCGGTCGATCAAAGGCCGATTCGCGCTCGAGTAATTCTGCCCATTGCTGAGAAATCCAGTGCCAGTTTGGGCATCGACATTGCAATTCAATTTGAATGTGTCGCACACGACATAAGGATATGTGTAGTACCCTCGCCCCCACGCTAGGAAGTCATCTCCGACAAACAGCGCAGTCCGCCATGACGAGGTCTCCATTGGCGCCTGGATGTCCGTGCGGTCTGTCGCGCGATGTAACGCTGAAACGGAATGGCCAGCTCGCGACAACTTGACCCAATTCAACACACCTAACACGACCACCACAGCTAATGCCACAATAACCAGAAGGGGCAATGCCCGCTTTCTCCGCTGCTGAATAATCACCGCACGCCACTCCTTCTCCAGCGGGTCACGAAGGCCGAACAAGCGATCAGCACGAAAAGAAAACCCATCGCTTGGAGTAACGAGCCCCTGATCAGCAATCCGAAGTAAAAGGGTGCTATACAGCCGAGCACACCGGGTGCGCGAGCGCGGCGAAGGCTAATCTCAATCCGGTTGTCCAGAGATCGCATGGCCACGCCCAGGATGAACATCCCTACGACGAGCAGAGCCCAACCACCGTTTATGTATAACTCCGACCAGATGGGTGCGCCAAGATTCTGGAAAGTATATCCGCGACTGGCAGCTACGAGTTCAGTCGTGTCAACCGGCTTATCGGGCCAAAATCTCCGCGGGTACCAGAACAGCACAACGCCCGCGGCTTGCCTGCCATCGGTGATTCCATATCTATTGACGTAAAGCAAAGTGTTATTGATTTCGGCGAAGCTCGAGAAATCCGGAGTGATCAGACCTTCGATCGGAGTGCTGGATTTGAAGGCCGGATCCGGCGTCCTAAAATAGTCCGCAAGCGGGAAAACGAAAATGAGTGCAAGAACCCAGATTACTGCGGTAACGCGGAAGAGCTTCTGGCTAGCGAACACGCCGAATACAGCAGCTATCGCCATCGCGGCTACGCCAAAGTAGGTTCTCGGACTAGTGAACGGATTCAGCATTGTCAACGCGAGGCACAATGCGACACATACCGTCAGGAGCAATATCGGCCATCCCCGATGCTGGGCCTGCATCCTGCACTTGATCAGCGCAATGAACGCGACAAGAAGACCGCCGCCGGCGATCAGTGGTGTGGCCAACGGCGCGAAGCTACCCTGGCCCCATACCGCAGCCACGGCGTCGAGCCACTCATAGCGACTCGTGAAGAAGGTACCGAGGCCAACCTTGGCCACGTAATAAGCGCACACGACTAAGGCGAATAGCGCAAACAATATGGTACGCAGCGGATGCACGCCGTCAACTGTGAAGCCCAATCTCCGAGAGCCGCGTCCCTCGAATGAAACCGAGAGTCCGGCCAGCGTTACGACGATCCCCAAGATGACGAGCAACATTGCCGGCTGATTGAGCGTGGTGTCGATCCGCGGGGCAGTTCCCGGAGTTCTCTGCGTCCTCAGTTGCACTAGCGGGGCAAGGCCGAGAAACACATAGACGAACACCCAAAAAGTAAGTTCGTACAGACGCCGTAGCCCCATGGCCACGATCCACATATACCTGGTGCCGGCGATGGTGGTGACGACCAATGCGAGAAGCCACGATGAACCGACTGGAGTCGGCGTCACTACGGACAGAATCAATGGCAACAGAACGACCATTCCGACGCCGCCCCATACTGCCAGAGTCCACGAACCGACGGTTTGTTGAGCTCCGTCGGAGCCATCTGCCGCAGAGCCACTCCCGCGGTTAACGAGGTCGGCTGCGGGAGTCTGCACCACTAGCCGTGGCCTCCACCGGAACGACGCCAAGCAGCCCGATCATCGCTACAAGTACGCCAATGGCCGTGGCCGCAGGCCAAGCTCACGTGACCCCCTTTGGATGACGTTTCCACGGGAGTCTAGCAATCCCGTTGTCGGTTTTTTCTGGAATCTGCGGCGCGCGGGTTACCGCGACCGCCCTCGCCGGCACTTGACAACATCGCCAACAAAAGTCAAGGCACATGCGCCGGAGGTTCCGGATGATCTCGACTACTACTGGTGAAGTAATACTGAAGATCTTGAGTCGCGCGCCTGGACCCGACGGGGAATTTACTCACGACGTGCGCTATCACGCGGTCACCGACGCGCGCCTGCGCGTTGATGTGTCCGAATGCGAGGGGGAATGTTCTCGCGCTGACGCCGGCAGGCGCGTCATAGCTGTAATGATTGTCGCCAACAGCCACGGTTATTGTCGCTGGCTCCTTCAGAAAGGACAGGATCTCGAAGGCGTCCCGCGCCGGTGCCGAGAACGGGCCTAGGGTCATGACCTTTGTCTGGTTCGTCGGGATCAAGCCGAACGGCTGCACTCTGTGCGACACGTAGAGGACATCTCGGACTATAGATGGCGCAAACCCTTGCTTGAATTGGGTCAAGTAGTACGAGTTGATATCGAGTGGGCTCCATCCGATATGGGTGGACGGGCTGATCTGGGTATTCTCGGTGTAATCGTTCCACGTCGCGATCTGGACCCAGTCCGCACCCTCGATCGCTGCCGACCAAGTGTCGCGAAGGTTGTCCGTGTTGTTCGCCTCCCAGTAGATCCCTGCGCTCGGGCGATTGTCCTGGACAGCAACGGGCTGCATCCAGATTTTGCCCTTGTTATGCGCGTCGTCGCGGAATCCACCCAACTCGGATGCCCTCATGCCGGGGTTTCCACCCGCGCTGCTGCGAGGACCCCAATTCGACATTCCAAAACTTAGCGGAGCAAAAGCCGTAGCATTGGCCTTGTAGTCCAGAAACGTCGGCACAAACGCGACCGGAATGCGGTATACGCTCTCGAGAATCGTGATGAAATTTTGCCACCAGTTCACACCTTGAATCTCGGGCGCGAAAGGGGAGACGACCAACCGGCCATCGGGGAGCCTGAACAGAGCCGCGTCATTCGCGATACTTGCGATCTTGGCGGTCAGTCTATCGACATCTTCCGTTGACGGGTGACCGGCACCCACATCGGGCATCAACATGATTTTGAATTTTGGGTCGGCCAGTTTCGCCGCCTCGAGAAGAAGGTGCAGCCTGTCCCAAAGAACACCATCTGTCGTGAGCAGGTCGTAAATGAATCCGTCGAGTCCAGCGTTGGACGCCCGTTCGACTTCGGTCCTCATGTCGTTGAGTTGCCAGTCCGGAGACGGGTCGATGGCCCGAGGCAGCGGCCGTTCCCGGAGCAGCGCGCCCTCGGGAGCGTAATTACTGTTCTCACCATTGAGGTTCAGATACTGCTCGGTGTAGTAGTCGACACCGCTGTCGAGATTGTCGAACGACAAGGGGAAGACCGGCGTATACACCGCGAACACTTTCTTGTCCGAGGCTTTGAGGACCTGTTGAGTTAATTCGTCGAATGGCAGTGCGGTGTCCCGGTTCCGCAGCCGACTGCTGGTATCGACCACGCCCGATACCCCGACCACGACCACAATGCAGACGATGGCGCAGACAACGTCGAACTTCGAGAATATTCGCGCTCGGCCCTCACTCATCGCGCAACATCATGGCCCAGTGCTGCAATCCACGGCCTTGCACCGAAACTCCCGTCGAACACTCTCGTCGGATTACACGCGCTCGTAAAGAAAATCACCCTGCAGCCAGCGCCCAGACCCATCCGTTGTGGATATCCGGCCAGATATCAGGCGGAACCCGCGACCCTCGAGATATTGCGAGACCTCCGGAAAGAGCGCCTGGCCCTCGTACAACTCCACGAATGAGGCCTCGACGAGTACCTGATCGAGGGATCGAAGGGTGTTCTCTGCGCCGTGAAGTACCGGTAGCTCATACCCTTGTACATCGATTTTCAGCAATGCCGGGCGAGCCAGCTCACGGGCGGCGAGAACACTGTCGAGCGTCCGCACCGAGGCACGGATAGTGCCGACTTCCTCTGTACCGGGAAACATTTCGACTTGGAGTCCACCGATAGGAAGGAGCGAGGAAGAGTCGGCCCGAGCACTGACGTGGATGTCGATCTCGCTCTCGGCGTCACCGAGCGCGAACTCAGATACTTCCACCCGATCCGTTCCGCCAAAGAGCTTCACCATGTCTCGCCTGGCGTCGGGGAGCGGCTCGAACGCAAGGATTTTCGCACGGGGAAACCTTGACAGGGAGTACAGCGCGAACTGTCCGCGATTCGCGCCCACGTCTAACACCGTTCGCGTGTCACGGCGTAAGGGCAGAGCATCGTGCTCAACCGTGGCGGCAACGGCAGACCGAAGGCCGCGTCGCCATTCCGCCTGCGACGATAGGGCGCCGAGCTTGCGCGCCTTGCGGGCTGCCTCCCGGATTCTGCCGCTCACCCCGCTCGCCGAACTCATCGAACGTTCCAGACCGACGTTGTGGCACACGAGATGCCGGTTAAACAACGCGCACAGTGTGGCGATGCCCCACAGTCTATTGGGTGGGTCCCGAAGCGCATGGGTGTCTTTCTGTCTATGCCGTCGAGGCCAGTCCTGCCCTCGCAGAAGCCAACATACGGGTTAGCACGACGGGTGGTACGAGAATCGCCGCGGTTTCCGCGGCCGCAGGCCGGAATCGGCGGTAAGGTGCGGTCGGCACAGTGATCAACACCGGGCAGCCCGCCCGGCCGTGTCATGACGCAGCCCCCTCGTCGAACCGTAAGCAGACTCATGAGCCATGTTCAGGTAGTGATGATGGGTGCTTTCCCGCCCCCCGTCGGTGGAGCAGCACTCATCAATGCGCGTGTACACGACGACTTGATGGCCGTTGGCGCGGGGGTAGCGCGAGTGGATCTAGCTGGTCCGTCCTTGGCGCACAGCCGCGGACTGGCGTACCACGCCCGGCGAGCGTTGCGGAACATGCTCGGCCTCATTCGTGCGCGTAAGTTGGCAACCCGCGACACGACGTTGTACATCGTTCCGGATGCCGGACTGGGTGCTTGGTACACCCGCGCACACATGACCGCCGCAGCCCGACGATTCGGCGCTGTCGTCATTCATCACCACTCCTGCCGCTATATCGAGGAGTACGACAGCGCGATCGCGGCAGTGACGACAGTCGCGAGGGACATTGCGACTCATGTATTCCTCACCGACGGAATGGCAGAAGCATTTCGACGTCAGTACGGAGACATTGCGTTTCGCGTTGTGACGAATGCGGGATTCGTGACCGCGGAAGCCGTGCGCTCATCGGGGCCCCGACTCGGCGGTCCAATACGGATCGGTCACTTGAGCAACCTCTGTGCTGATAAGGGATTCTTCGTCGCCGCAGACACATTCGATGCAGTGCGCGCGGCGGGCTTCGACGCCACTCTCGAGCTAGCGGGGCCGATTCTCGAGCAGGCAGTACAAGAGAGAATCGATGCATTGGTGGCGGAGCACGGCGAAGCGGTGCGGTATCGGGGGGAACTCGCCGGCCAAGCCAAGCTCGACTTCTATCGCAATATCGATCTCTTCGTCTTCCCTACCGCCTTCAAGCAGGAGGCCGCTCCTCTCGTCATCTACGAGGCGCTTGCGGCAGGCACAGCGGTGATCGCAACCGATCGGGGCTTGATTGCCGAAATCGTCCCCGAGTTCGGCGGCGCAGTATGCGAGCGCGACGGTCCTTTCGCCGAATGCGTCCTCACCTATCTGAACAGCGAAAGCTGGACGGAGGAAGCGCGAGCGGGCCGGGCAGCCGCCATCAAAGAATGGATGCGGAATCAGTGCGCCATATCGACGGCTCAGCGCGAATCGCTTATCAGCCAACTCGCCAGCCGTCCTGGCCGGGGCTGATTTCCCTCTACTATCACCGCTGCGATCGAAGCCAATCGATCGTTCTGCTCGTTCCCTCCTCGAGCGAGAACGGGAGCGGGCCCGCCACCGCCTCCGTGGCGGACATGTCGAAGGTCATGTCCGTCGTGAGGTTATTCAGCCGGAAACTCGTCATGGGGAAGCGGACTCCGATTCTCGCCAGCCCATCCCCTAGGACACTGGCGGCACGCAGCAAGGGGAACGGTACGTCGCGAATCGGTCCTGATCCCCACTCATCCGCGATGCGCGCCGCCCAATCGGCGACGAGCACCGGCTCGTAGTCCGCAAGCCAGAAAGTCTCACCATGCACGTTCTCTTTCGGGGCCTCTAACATCTTCTGTAACTGGTATACGGAGTTTTCCACGTAGCCGTAACCCTTAAACGCTGGACGCCTGGATGGATTCACGTACCACCCCCGTTCGACCATTTCGAAGAAATTACGGTAGGGCTCGCCGAACCAGGGCCCCCATATACCCGTCGGCCTAACAATGGTCCATGTACCTAGGTCATCGCTCGCGGCGCGCACAAGGTCTTCGCCTTTGGCCTTGCTAACACCGTAAAGAGTAGACGCGTGGTAATCGGTCTCACTCCGAGGCACGTAGCCGATATCGAACACCAAGCGGGTGGACGCAAAAATGCTACGTTTCACCCCTCCTGTGACTCGCACCGCATTGATGACGTTCTGGACGCCGGCGATGTTCGCATCAAAGTGCGCTAAGCCTTTGCGTTCTTCTAGCTCGGCGTGGGCAGCGAAATGCAGAACCGCTTCGGGGCGAAAATCATCGAACACCCTGCCAAGAGCATTGCTATCCATGATGTCGACGTTTCGGTAGACGTCGCGATGTGTGTCAATCTTGGGCGCCGCGATGTCGATACCGAGCACGGGACGCCCTTGCTGCAGGAAGGCCTCTACGATATTGGTCCCGATGAATCCAGATGCACCCGTGACAAGTGTTCGCATGCCGCGACGCTACAGCAAGCTAGCACCGTTGAGGCGCGACCTCAGGCATGTTCCAGGTGACACCGACGGCGTTCGCGGGGAGCGGTGTTCAAGGCCGCTACATCGTCTTTGTGATGTAGACGTGCAGCGTCGGCTGAAGTGCCGCAGGAAGGTGTTTGTTCAACCATTTGATGGCCGCATAAACGACTGGATTCCCGAGGTGGTACGCCGGTTCGGCCGACCAGGAGGTCACGGTGACGGCTGCATTCTCGGCGAACAGCTTGTGAAGTGCTCGTGACGTATTCATGCGGTACCGGGTGGGAAAGACGTCTTCGGCCTTTCGCCATGGCTGGATACTGGTAAGAGCTCTGACATGCGTGCGATTGGGCATCAGCGTCGCGCCGATTGCAATGTAGCCGTAGCGGTTTGGCGTCGTGGCGGCTATTAGACCGCCCGGTTTCACAACACGCAGCAATTCCCTGGCGACATGTTCGGGATTGTCGATGTGTTCGAAGACGTATCGCGAGACGACGACGTCGAACCAATCATTCGGGTACGGCAGGTCGGCGCCGGGTTCCACGACTTCGGCGTGGTCCAGGTACGGATTGTCGAGCACAGCCCTATCGACATCGCATCCCTCAACGTGTGCGCATCGTCCTTTGAAGGTGGCAAGACCCCGTCGGAAGTCGTTATCGTCATCGACCAGAAGTTCTCCTCGGCCGGCCCCGAAATCTAGCACGTTATCGGTAGGGCGCAGGACCGATGCGATCTGAGTAAAGAACGCCACGGTGCCATCGACATGACTGAATCCACTTATTCTAGACTCGGGGTAAAATCTGCGAATAAGTGAGTTGTTATCCATTGATTTACTCCTCTTATCATCGACCGCGCTGGCAGAGCGAGATTAAGCAGCAGATACGGTACGGCTTCACGTCGCGATTCTTTGGTAAAGATACTGGTACTGGGTGAAGGCACGATCTTCTGGTAAGCCGTGTACTCGTGGTTTCTTGAATACTCGTTTGAATTTAGCTGGGTTCGGTACAAGTTCAGATCCGATAATGTTCGTCGAAGTGGAGCCGTCCGGATTCGTGAATGTAAACACGATGTCGTGATTGTCATGGAGAAAGTACTTGCGGCACGTGCGTTCGATCACGGATAGATATGCGCGCGACGACGTCCCATCCATCTCCGAAAAGCTGCACGAATTGTAGAACAGGTCAATCGACGAATCCGGTAATTGACTGACGGCGAAATGTGGAAAAACGGCGATATCGTACTCTTCGTCCTCAGCGACAGATACCGGTCCCTCGCCGTACAGGCGCACCCGGCGGTCCGGCAGTGCAGCGAGCAGGAAGTACCCGCTTAGCACTGCGACCTCGGGGATGTCGAACACAAGGTACTTCGCTATCGAATCGCCACCTATCCGAACGGCTTGGTAGGGCTGCCCGCCGACGCCTGCGCCAATCTCTACGCAGACTGCGTTACTCACATCTGTCAGCAGATCACGCATTTCCACGGCGTGGTAGGCGTGACGAAGCGTGTCAATCGAGATCACACGGTCACCAACCAGGACGCCCACCTGGTTGCCGATGTTGGGGAATTCAACGTTCTGCGGATCGAATCCCAAGTTCGCCAACATGTTTCGATATCGCGACCAAACGTACTTGATGTACATAGGCCCTAGCGGCGACCGATAGCGGACGTAAGTGTCGTAACCGCCGATGCCGGCCGTGCAACGTTCTCGGAAGACATTTTCGAGGAGCTCACTGAGTGCACCCAGATCGTCATCCTGAAGTGCCTCTATGAGCTTCTCGTAGTGAACGGATATCCATTCGGCCCAAATACCTCGCACCGCGAATGGTTCATCCGCGTCACCCTGTGCAGACTTCGCCGCCCTGTAGGCCGCCACTATTCGCTTGAGGTGGTCCGGATCGGCGCGGTGTTCGCGCGGATTGCCACGGTGGTCGGCAAATCCGTCGCCGACGTTCAGTCGCTGATCTTCGCGTGACAGCCGGGCGTACCCCACTAGCGTCTCAATCGGGCGCATGACGCTGATCACCAGAAAGCGTCTGGTCCGCGTCGTCAATGATCCATTGGCCCGCGCAGCGCGTATCTTTTTGCGGTAGTGATCAATACGATTCATCTATTCTTCCGATCCCAAGGCACATCAGGAATTCCTAGCAGAAATACCGGACCACCGCTCAGGAAAGTCCGAGATTCACGTTCCCACTCAGGGCCATCCCTCCGGCCGGAACGCTTGCCGGCTTCGTTACACGCAGCAAACAAAGAACTCGATAACTTGTCGAATTTGCCGCGACGGACGCAATGGACAAGAGTCACGGTGCGCCCCAATGAGCGGTTATAGGTCACGGCCAATGGTGGCTGCCTCCGGCAAAAGCCGAGTCGCCCGCTTCAATCTCCGACGCTCCACGAATCGGGCAATCGCTCGTCGGGCGGGTTCTTCGACAAGATAGTAGGCCGCAATGGCGAGCACAAAACACGTGACGAGGTAGAAGCCAAGCAGACCGAGCCGGGTCACCAGCGAATCTCCGGCATAGGCATCCCAGCGAAAGGCCTTACTAACCGCGGCGAACACGACGAAATGCACCATGTAGAGCGAGTATGAGATTTTCCCGCCGAAGACGACCGGTCGCGTCGACAACAGCCAAGCGACGGGGCCTCGCGCGCTTGCGCAGGCCACGACGAGTAAGGCCGCCATCGGGGCCAACAGCAGCATCAGGCTACTGCGGTGAGGCAGAAGCCATAAACCCACGACGATCAGTACGACGATGCTGAAGGCCAAGGCATCCCAGCCCAGCGATCGAGGTTCGCCCGCCAACGACCAGGCCTTCCATAGCATGGCGCCGGCGACGAATTCGGTCGCGATGCGCAGCAGCGCCATCGTCGGCGATGTCATCAGAGGGTTAACGAAATGATTCGCCACCATGGCAGCGGTGCCAACAACGAGCCACGCGGTCGTCGCGAACAACGCAGAACGCACGCGTGTCAATCGTGCCAGCAGCCCGGCGGTAAGCGGAAACGTCACGTAGGCCAATGCCTCGGCGGACACGGACCAGGCGGGCGGATTCCATGCCGGGATGCCAGGCGCCGCCTGAAGGAGCAACAAGTTGCCGAAGAAAGTAAACGGTGTGTAGTTGGTCGCGGAGTTCAGTTGCACCTTCGCCACGGCGGCTGCGCTGACGAGGGCCGCCATGGCCAGAAACGTCGTTATGTACACCGGGTAGATGCGGGCAAACCGTTTGAGCAGATAGTCGGCGTAACTGCCACCGGTCCGAAGCCGCTCAGCGTACATGTAACTGATGATGAAGCCGCTCAATGGAAAGAAGATCTCAATGCCAAGGCTGCCGCCTGCAATCCACCAGTCGAGTGGCATCACACCCGGAAACAACCCGTAAATTGCAAATCGAAAGTGCTCGATCAGCACCCACGCCGCGGCGAAACCACGAATGCCAACCAGAGATTCGATTATTGGTGGTCGGGTCACTTTGGTCGGTTCGTGAATCGTAACCACGGCCATCGCCCCCCAGGTGCTGAGTCCAGCAAATGCTGGCATGGAATCCGTTGAAATAGAAGGTCATCGACAGCCAGGGATCGTTCATCCCGCGTATCGATGACCTCTACCGCCGAACGACTCACAGGCGCCATCTGGCGGTGACGGTCGTGAGCCGAGCTGCGATCCGAGGTGTGCGCCGCCCGCGGGCCATCCCGATGCACCAAGATTCGCAGGCATGAATTGCTGCTCGGGGCTGCACTGTCGCGCACATAACCTGCGATCGGCAGCCAGCAATCTGACCCGGTCAACCAGCGCATCAGGATCTCCACCTTTAACTGCCTCCGATGCAGCCCCTACCTTCCTCCTGAATGCACCTGGAGCTAGAGCCGGCCCCAGGGCACATCCGTCGTGGTCACTGGTGGTATTTACCATAACGTCATTGCGGTTGTCTTGGCCGGTTTTGAGTGAGGACATTCGCGTGCCGTATGCACTGCTCGTGTTCACGCTCGACGGACATAGCCGGTACTCAAGCGCGCAGTTGCTGCAGGTTCTGGCGGTACCACTCGACAGTGGAGGCTCGGTTGTGTCCCGGCGGGTTTCACCGGTTTACCCCGATCGCCATGAACTCACCCGATAGCTCCGAAGATGTTAAGCGCCAGCGGAATCCGCTTGCCGCATCAATACGCACCCTCGCCACGTGCCACGGCGGTGATGGTCTTGAGGATGATCCCGAGATCGGTGACCATCGACCAGTTGTCGACGTATGACAGATCGAGCCGTACTGACTTGTCCCAGGAGAGGTTCGACCGGCCGCTGATCTGCCAGAGGCCAGTCACTCCCGGTTTGACCAGAAGCTTCCTCCTGACATCTCCGTTGTAGGTCTCGACCTCGCGGCGCAGCGGTGGCCTGGGCCCGACGACGCTCATGTCCTGCTTCAGCACATTGAGGAATTGTGGAAGTTCGTCGATGCTGTAGCGACGCAGTACCCGTCCCACCGATGTGACACGGGGATCCTGTCGCATCTTGAACATCACACCGCCATCGATTTCGTTCGATGACAGGTACTCCTCCAGGCGTGCGTCTGCGTCAACCACCATGCTGCGGAACTTGATCATGGTGAAAGGCTTACCGTCCAAGCCAATTCGTTCCGCTCGGTAGAACACCGGGCCCCTACTCGTCATCTTGATGGCAAGCGCGGCAAGCAAGAAGACCGGCGACGTCCCGATCAACGCTGCGAGGGCGAACCCGAAATCAAAAGCCTTCTTCTGGAAACGCTTGGCACCGCGGTACTGCGGTTTCTCGACGTGCAGCAGGGGCATACCCGCCACGGGCGCCATCGCAAGACGCGCTCCGGCGACATCGAGCAGCCCTGGAGACACTACTAGGTCGACATCGGATGCCTCGAGACGCCAGGTGAGCCGCTGGATACCGGTGCAACCGAAATGTTCTGCGTCGGTAAGGGCGACAGTATCGGCAGGACAGTTGTCGCCCAGCGCGTCAAGCGCGTCATTCTCGTCACCGAGAACCGGTATCACAGTGTCGCCGATCGTGATGACATCGCCGCGCGCATCCGCGTCGCCGGGTATACCGGCACCGATCACGACGTAGCCGTCACCGGGATCGTTCATGAGTGCGCCGGCCAGGACCGCGACCGCTTCCCTGTCGCCGATCGCGAGAACCGAAGTCTGACAATCGCCGGCCAGTCGGCGGGCGCGTACCTGTCGCCGCCACAACTGGCGTCCTGCCAGCAGTCCACACGTACCCAGCGGGAAGGCTAAAGCCAGATAACCCCGCGCAATTTCCGCTCGCGTGAGCAAGGACACAATCGCGAGTGCACCGAATGTCCAGAAGGACGCCGCAGCGACTCGGCGATATTCTTCGATCCCTCGTCCCAGAATGGGAGCCGAACGGGCGTGATACAGGCTCAAGGCGCCGAGCCAGATGCCCGCCAACAGCACGGAGTAACCCGTGAAATACATCGCGGTCACCGGGGCGTTAAGGCTCTCTCGCCCGAATCGGACCCATTGCGCCAAGAACAGGGCCAAGACGACCGTCGCGGTATCTGTGACTAGCACGCGCCGGGCAAGAGACGGCTGCCACACCGCGCGTGAATTGACTTGTCGTGGAGTCGAATTCAGCACGCGGGTGCGCGTATTCGGAAGTCGCGTGAGCGCGAACGTCGAGAGCGTCATCGACAACTCCACATATTCAACTCCCCGATGCCCTGTGGTACTGCAGTAAGTTGAACGGACTACGCCTCACCCAGCCGCGGCGCTGATGAGCCGGTGACGCCGCGGTCCGCTCATCAGTGCTCCGCACCACGACTCATATGCATCGATCGCCGCTTCAGGCTGCAGAGTGCGGCGGGCGAACTCCTGGCCGGCCGCGCCGAGTTGAGCGCGAAGCGCGGGGTCCGCTGCGAGCATCTCGATTCCGTGTACCAGAGCCTCGGGATCACCCCCGTTGACCACGACGCCACCCGACGACGACTTCACCTCGCATGCCGTGGCGCTTCGCGCGGCTGTGGCCGCCAGAACCGGCTTGCCTGCAGCGAAATACGATGTCAGCTTGCTCGGCACCGCCATCTCGGCAATGCCCGGCAGTTCGTTGACCAACAGGATATCTGCCGCGCTCAACATCGCGCCAAATTTCTCATCAGACACCGGCGGGATGAACTGCACCGTGGGCACGTCGCAAGCCATCTCCTGCAACGCCGCCCGACGATTACCGTCGCCGACAAGGACAAAATGGGGCGACCGGTGCGCCGCTTGCTGATGCACCAGGCGACCGGCCGATATCACCGACTCCAAACCCTGCTTAACACCCATGTTCCCCGCGTGCATGACGATGACGTCGTCGTCGCGCCAGCCGAATTCGCGCCGGATATCGGCAGCACGATGGGCGGTGACGTTGTTGTCCACATGACTCCAGTTACGGATAACCGTAGTCTTCTCCCCGCTGATACCCAACTTTTGTACCGACTGAGCGAACCGGTCATGAATCACACTGACACCATTGGCGTTTCGCAGCACGGCAGCTTCAAGTTGTGTCGTGAGCTTGGCTCCACGGCCACCCATCTGAGCTGTTTCGACGACAGCGTGGCTATAGATGTCCTGGACGATCACTCCCGCCGGGATCCGGGCCGCACGTGCCTTGGCGACAACAGCGGCCGCGGACAGCAACGCGGGACTCACCGCGATAACGACATTCGGGCGGTCCCAATGATTCGCCATGACCATTCGAGAAAATGACAATTCCATGCGTACCCGCGCGCCGGGAGTCAGCTGGCCAGGCACGTAGTGCGGCACACGTTGGACCGCGACATTGCGGATGATGGCTGTTTCGCCGCGGCTACCCCGGTACTCGTCGGCGACCCGCCACGCTGGATAGTGCGGCAACCCCGTCAACACCTTCACGTCATGGCCTCTGGCTGCCAATCCCTCTGCCAAACCCGTGGTATACGGCGCGATGCCGGTCGTTTCGGGCCAGTAGTTGAGACCAACAATGAGAATCTTCATAGGAGCCGCTTTCGGAGCGTCATAACACCACAGAAATCAACACGCATCTGTAACACGCAGTGTTGCAGTAGCTCTCACCACTGAACACCCGTTTGCTCGAACACCGTTGCCACGGCAACCAACCACCACTCGATGAACGAAAACGAGTGTCACGCTGTGCGCGAACGCGGATGCCGCGTGAGCGTGAACATCGAAAGCGTCACTTACATCTCGGCAGTGATTTCCGCTGGGCTTGCATGCTACTCACAAGCCACCGTCACTGGCCGGCGTTGGGGTCTGCTGCACGATCAGGTGACAGTTTCGGTCACGCGGCCTGACTGGCCGGTGTGGTCATGATTGCTTCGAATTC